>CAYRHT010000003.1:0-176698 GCA_964424195.1 uncultured Gammaproteobacteria bacterium
CTATGCAAAGATTAAATCAACTTAGCAGTGTAAACCTTTCGCTGCAATGCTACATTTATTGACTAAAGTTATGAATCATGAGAATATAAGATATTCTCAGAATAAAAAAGAATAAGGAGGAAAAATGGCTAAGCCAAGATTGTATTATTATGAATTGCCTGCTGACACATTAGAGGTGATAAAGCGAACCAAAGAACAGTTTGTTATATTGGAAAATACCTTCCTAGATTCCTTTTTCAAAGCAGCTTCTATTAAAACAATTCGAGAGAACTGTAAAATAATAGAAGGTAAATGTGCTAAGGCGACATCTTTAGAAAAATTTGAAGTCGGTAAAAAATACAAATTCAAAGTTGGTGACCCTTTCACCTTTATTGGTACAGTAACAGGTAAAGTAAAGTTTTCCGGAGAAGATCACTTGGAAATAGAAATTATTCCGAATGATCTTTATTTCTATTCTTATATTGATCCGGTTCAAGAATGTAGATGGCTAGAAATTTTGGAAGAAATTTCAGAATAATGGAACTATATAAACAAAACCGAATCAGAAATGGCTCGGTTTTTTATTTACCAATTTTCAAATTATCAATAAATAATGTAGAATAAGGTTATGCCTAAACAATGGAAGTTGTTACCAAAAATTAGTGAAGAGATTGATAATATTGAATAGATAATGACGCAATGGAGCTGAAAAAATGTCGCAATAAAACCCTTATTTTTAACGTTTTTATAAGCAAATATGTTAAAAATGTCGCAATTAGCATTGAAAAATGTCGCAATTAATTAATAGAGTTTCAATTAAAGATTAACCACAAATTACAATTAAGTATGTTTATTTTTGGTAAATTATGGGTAAAATGTCTATTTTTAGTTAAATATGCATAGTTTGTAATAATTCTGCATAGTTTTGACTAACACTTGTATAGTTTTAATAAATATGCTAATATGTAAATATGAATGATAAATTATTAACAATTACAGAAGCGGCAAAATTTTTGGATGTTTCTGTTGATACTCTACGACGTTGGGATAATAATGGAAAGTTTGTTGCCATAAGAAAAGATGGTGGTGTACATAGATACTATCGCGAAAGAGATTTAGAAATGTTTTCTAGTAATCTATTAGATCTAGCGTCAGTATGGATTGAAAAAGCCGTTGAATTTCCGGCTGATTTTTATTGTGCGACGAGTTCTGTTTTTAATGCCCGACTTACTCATATGGAGCAGGAATTGATAAAGAAACCTGGTTTTGAAAAGTTGTATTCTTTAATTGTTTTGGTTGCAGGTGAAATCGGTGATAATTCATTTGCACATAATTTAGGAAAATGGCCAGATAAACCTGGAATATTTTTTGGATATGACTTGAAGAAAAAAGAAATTGTTTTAGCTGATCGGGGATTAGGAATATTAGAAACACTTCGACATGTTCGTCCAGAGTTAGATAATCATATAAGTGCTGTGGAAGTCGCTTTTACAGAATTTGTTTCTGGTAGGGCTCCAGAAAAAAGAGGAAATGGATTGAAGTTGGTTCGTAAGGTTATGCTAGAAAATCCAATAAGTCTATTTTATACTAGTGGTGATGCTGAACTTAGAATAAAAAATTCTGATAAAGATTTTAGTATAACACGAGGACAGCATGTTGTAAGGGGTTGTTTAGCAAAAATAAATTTTTAAAAAATATATGAAATTAGAATTAGCAAAATTTGGAAAAACATTAATATCTAGAGAATTAGGTAGTGAAGCTTTCAAGGCTTTTCAACCAACATTGCAAAAATTTTCTAACGAAGAAGTTTTAGAAATAGATTTTTCAGAGGTTTTAACTTTATCGCCGTCTTGGGCCGATGAATTTTTAACGCCATTACTTGGTTTGTTGAAAGATAGACTAATTCTTTTGGCAAGTGATAATCTTTCAGTACAGGTAACTGTCGATATTTTACAGGAAGCAAACAAAATTCTTTTTGATATTAAATCTAAATAATCTTAAAATAGAACTTAAACAGATTACAATTAAGGAAGTCTTTTAAACTTTAAATGAAGAACGTCTATAATGTTGTAAATAATTAATCATCATTAAGCAGAGCTTAAGAACCTGTTTTTTGTTTTTTTATGGGTTTTACATTACAATAAGACTATGCCTAAACAATGGAAGTTATTACCAAAAATTAGTGAAGAAATTGAAAAGCAATTTCCGGATATGAATCCGGTTTGTTTACAATTACTACATAACAGAAATATATCTACTCAAGAGCAGATTGATGAGTTTTTTAACTCAGATTATATTGATGATATTCATGATCCTTTCATTCTCAAAGACATGAAGAAAGCAGTAAAGAGAATCTTTAAAGCTCTAGAGAAGAAAGAAGAAGTATTAATCTATGGAGATTATGATGCTGATGGAGTCACTAGTTCAGCTTTACTACATGATATCTTAGAAAAGATTGGTATTCGAGCTGAAGTATATATTCCTCACAGAGAAACAGAAGGTTATGGTTTTAATATGAAGTCAGTTGCTGAAATTATTGAAAAGAAGTTCACTTTAGTTGTATCTTGTGATTGTGGAGTAAGTAATTTTACAGAGATTGAAGCTTTAAAGAAAGCAGGAATAGATGTTATTATAACTGACCATCATCAAGAACCAGAAAAACTACCACCAGCTTTAGCAATTGTTCATGCTGGATTAAAAAGAGAGAAATATCCTTGTACTAAATTAGCTGGAGTAGGAATAGCATACAAATTAGCTACTGGTTTGTTAAAGAGTAAACTATGTAAGTTAGATGATAAAGAAAAAGAGAAGACAGCTAAATGGCTCTTAGATTTAGTAGCTTTAGGGACTGTAGCTGATATGGTGCCTTTAGTTGGTGAAAACAGGACTTTAGTTAAATATGGTTTAAAGGTTTTAAGGAAAACTAAGCGTTTAGGTTTACAAGAGCTTTACAAGATATCAGGAACTAAGGTTGAAACAATGAGTAGTTATACCATTGGTTTTCAAATTGGTCCTAGATTAAATGCTGCCGGAAGAATTGACCATGCTAATACCGCCTATCAATTACTAATTACTGATAATCTAGAAGAAGCTATTAAAATATCTAATGAATTAAATGCTAAGAATAGAGAAAGGCAGGATTTGACTAAAGAGATGGTTGCGGAAGCTAAAGAAAGTATTGGTTTAGTGAATGATGAGAAGAAGATGATTTGGGTGAAAGAGAGCACTTGGAATTTAGGGATTATTGGTTTAGTTGCGGGAAGGTTAAGTAATGAATTCTATCGACCTAGTTTTGCTTTAGGTTATGATGGTCAGAATTGGGTTTGTTCTTCTCGAGGAATTGATGAACTAGATTTAATGGAAGTTATTAAAAGTGTTAGTGATAAATTAATTCGTTTTGGAGGACATAAGTCAGCAGCTGGTTTTTCTCTTAATGAAAAGAATTTGGAAGCAGTTCAGAAAGAGATGGAGGAATTTATTAACAAGAAACTTAAGGGAGTTGAATTAACTCCTTCAGTATACTTAGATGCTGAGATTAGTTTAGGAGATATTGATTGGGATCTTTGGAAGTATTTGGATAAGTTTGAACCATTTGGAATGAATAACAAAAAACCAAAATTTTTAATTAAAGATTGCCTAGTTAAAGATATCCAATTTTTAGGAGCTGACAAAAACCATCTTAAACTTACTTTAGAAAAAGATGGAGTAATGAAGAAAGCTATTGGATTTAGAATGGCTAAGAATTTTACAAATTTAAGAATAGGGAATAGTATAGATTTGGTAGCTGAGATTGGATTAAATGAATGGAATGGTAATCGAAGTTTAGAACTATACATTGAAGATATTAAAATAAAATAATTATGAATAAGTTTAAGATATACACAGATGGAGGAGCTAGAGGTAATCCTGGTCCAGCAGGAATTGGTGGAGTTCTCTATGACTCTCAGGATGAAAAAATAGCTGATTTTTCAGTTTATCTGGGAGAAGCTACAAATAATCAAGCAGAATACAAAGCTCTTCTCAGAGGCTTAGAATTAGCCTTAGAGAATAAGGTAGAGGACTTAGATTGCTATTTAGATAGTGAATTAGTAGTAAAGCAGTTAAAGAAAGAATACAAGGTAAAGAATGAACAACTAGCTACTTTGTTTGTAAAAGCTTGGAATCTAAGTTTAAAATTTAAAAAAGTCACATTTAATCATGTGACTAGAGATAAGAATACTATGGCTGATGCTCTAGCTAATCAAGCTATGGACAAAGCCTCTTAAAATTTAAGTAAAGAAAAAGGTTGGAATGCTGCAGACATTCCAACCCGTTAAAATTGTTCGACTGTTCGGCCTTTTTATTTTGGATCCTTACTTGATTTTGACAGTTTTTGACTACTGTCTAGTCTTTGGGGCTTCTTATTTAGGCCTTGTCTTTTTTTCGAGCAGTTATGTGCTCATTTTTTTGAGGTGATACTTGATTTATTACTCAAATTTGAATAACACTTGTCCTCCTGGTACTCAATAAATTGGTTAAACTACATCAGTTTTTCCTGTTCCTCTTATCAATGATATCTTGATATCTTACCACTGATAAAATAATACTACAGTAATCTGTTTTTCTTGTCAAATTTAAAGAAAAGAAAAAGGGGGAACATTTGTTCCACCCTTTAAAATATTCAAGGAGCTTTCTAGCTATTGCTTTTCGGTGCATAGAAAGCTCCTTGGTGATTATCAAGAGGTCTGCAGGATATATTCCACCAATTCTGATCATTACCGATATTTTCATACCAATGACCAGCTTCTCTTAATAATCAAGTACTCAGTTATCTCCGCCCGTAAATGGACCGCGGTAGTGACAGCGCATTGTATCTTCGGCGCTATCTTGATCCGGCTATTCTTCTTATATGAAGAATTCCGAGGAATTAACCGTCCGGTCCTGTATCGCGGGATTATTCTGAGTACATCTGCATCCATTTGAAACCAGATTAAAGTAAATCTTTAGTGCTATCCAGAATCTCTGATATAGTTCATCGTACCTCCGAGTACATGTAAATAATGTGATTTCCGGCAAGTCGTTTGCTCAAATTCCTTTTAGCGGAATAGAGACTTTACACAAATACCGGCAGCGATCATTTAGAATCTGGCGTAGGTGAATCTGATTACCGTATACATAGGCTTCCTCCTTTTTTTGCAGACTTTCTTCCTTGTGATTTTGCAGTACTTCTTGGAAGAAAGTTAATACCTAAATATAGCATATGTAGTTAAATTTGTCAAGTGTTTTTCTTTGATCTTAGATATTTGATTGGAGAACATTGTTAAACAAAGGGAAATTTGCTATTCTTACATTATGAATGAGAACGGTGAATTCAAATTTAATTGGCCAGTTTTAGGTCATCAGAACATTATCAAATACTTACAAAGACTAATCATTAGTAAACAATTTGTAAGTAGTTATTTGTTTTTTGGACCGGAAGATATTGGTAAGAAGACAGTAGTTAACTTTTTTGTTAGATCTATTTTTTGTTTTGAGAATCAAGGCTCAGATGAATTCCCTTGTGGGAAGTGTAAAGATTGTAAGGATATTGAAAAGAGAATTCATCCTGGGTATATAGAGATAAACTTAGAAGAAGAGAAAAAGAATATTTCTATTGATCAAGTTCGAGAACTTAAAGAAAGGTTGTATCTAACTTCAGCTACTGGGTCTTACAAAGTAGCAATTATTAATCAAGCTGATCTCTTAAGTATTGAAGCTTCTAATGCCTTATTGAAATTAATTGAAGAACCACCAAAGAATTCAATCATTATTTTAATTACTAAGAAAGTAGAAAATATATTACCGACTATTAGATCTCGAACTCAGAATATTATTTTCCATAATGTTTCTTTAAAAGAGATTAGAGAACATTTAGTTAAGAATGGAGTATCAGAGAAGTTAGCTAGAGAGTTAGCAGAATTCTCTGGTGGTATTCCCGGGTTAGCAATGTCTTATTACAAAGATTTAGATTCTTGGAATAAGAAAAAGAATAATTTAAATGAAATGTTAGATATTTTAGATCAACCAATTAATACTAGACTAGCTTGGGTAGATGAACAGATTAAGTTAGCTAAGAAAAGCTCTAATCAATATATCTATTTTGAAACTATTTTGAATTCATATTTAAGATTGATTAGAGATACCATAGTCTTTCAGATTAATAATGATCTAGAATTAATTCATCCTTTTTTGAAAGAATTAATTAACAAGATTTCTGGAAAGTATCAGTCCGGAGACTTAATAGATTTTTATCAGAATATTTTAGAAGGAAAAAGATCTTTAGGTCAGAATGTTAGCCCTAAAATTATTTTAGAAAATTTACTTTTAATATAATAAATAATAATTATTCATCAATATTATGAAAAAAACATTTGTATTATTAATAATCTCAGTTTTGTTTCTTAGTGCTTGTACTTTTCAAATTGGTACAGGTATTAGTAACGACTCTGGATTCTATTCTAGTTCAGACAAAGGAGAACAATGGGTTCAAAAAACAGAATTTATGAACATTGGAGAAGGGCGTTCATTCTTTAGTAATTCTAAGCCAGTATTTTTAAAGGTAGACCCTCAAGATCCTAAAACTTTGTATATTGGTAGTTTGTCTAAAGGAATATTCTATAGTTTTGATAAAGGGACTTCTTGGCAAAGAACATTATCAGGTAAGGGAGTAGTTCATGATTTAGCTGTTGATCCCAAGGATAAATGTACTGTTTATGCTGCGGTAGGTAACAAAGTCTACAAAACAGAAGATTGTTTACGAAGCTGGAAGAATATTCATATTGAAGGATTACCAGAACAAAGTATTAAAGCTATTGCTGTTGATGGGTACAACAACAACAAAGTATATATTGGTACTAGTGGTGGTGGATTATTCAAGAGTTTAGATTATGGTATGTCTTGGGAGTCAATTGAATGGTTTAAGAGCACGATTAACAAGATTATGATTAATCCTCAGAATACAGCTAAAGTTTATGTAGCTACTAGCAAGAGAGGTATTCATAAATCCAATAATGAAGGAATTGATTGGATTAATATTTCTGATAATATAACTTACAAGAATTCTAGGGGTAAAGAGGAAGTCTATGAAGGAGCATATAATTATCTTGATTTAGAATTTAGTCCTTTAGCAGACGATGCTTTACTATATGCTAATCCCTATGGATTATTCTCTACAACAGATAGTGGACAAAATTGGGAACATATTAAACTACTAACTAAACCAGGATCAGTTACTATTCGTTCTTTAGCTTCCAATCCTAATAATGGTAAAGAAATATATTATATGACTTCTACAACTCTCTACAAGAGTATTGATGGTGGTCGAGAATGGACAACTAAAAAACCACCAAGTTCAAAAACTCCAGTTGATTTCGTAGTAGATTCTGAAAATGCTAATAATCTATTTATCATCGCTAGAGAAGTAAAGAATTAATAATTAAAATAAATTAAAATTATGTCACAGTTTATAGAAGAATTTAATCCAGAACTTACTAAGACCATTGATCATTTTAAGCATGAGACTGAGAAATTAAAAGCTGGTCGAGCTACTACAGCTCTAGTAGAAGATATTTTAATTGAATCCTATGGAGTTAAAACTCCTTTGAAACAAGTTGGTTCAATCTCTATTCCAGAACCATCAATGTTAGTTATTGAGCCCTGGGACAAGACTTTGTTAAAAGAAATTGAAAAAGCATTATCTCAATCTAATTTAGATCTATCTGTATCTATTTCAGAAACAGCAGTACGAGGTAAAATACCACCATTGACTGAAGAAAAGAGAGTACAGATTATTAAGCTCTTACATGACAAGAAAGAAGAAGCTAAGGTTTCTCTAAGACAGATGAGAGACAAGATAAAGAAACAAGTAGAACAAAAAGAAAAGGATAAAGAAATCTCTGAAGATGATAAATTTGGTTTACAGAAGGAGTTAGATGAGATTATTAAGAATAAGACTCAGGAGATAGAGGACTTTTCTAAAAAGAAAGAAACAGAGATAATGACAGTTTAGATAGTATTTAGATATTAAAAAAAGCCAGCTTTGTTTGAATCTGGCTTTTTTGTTTGATTTTAGAAATTTTATTGAGGTATTTGATCTTCATTAAGAGGTTCTAAAGAAAAATCATTTTCTTCACAGAATTCTTCAAGTTTATGATTAAATTTTTCTTCATCATCAAGACTGTTAATGATGATGTTGCAGAATGAGCAGCCTCTAGAGAAAGATAAATCTTTTATAATAGAACAATATTCAAATTCTTTGAAGGCATTGTGAAATTCATTTGTATCTTCTTTTGTAATTGCAACTCTTAGATTAATTTTTCCATTATCTTCTTTTCTACTGAAAGAAATTTCTTTTTGTATCCTTGCCATTATATCCTCCTAGTTTTTTTAATTATTTTATCTTAGTATGTATTTTGTGTTATGTCAATACTTTAAAATATTTCTATAACTGATATACTTAGTTATAGAGCTGAATAATCAAGCTTAGTTTTTATTTATTAATATGAAAAATAAATGTTAATTACCATTATAGTATTCTTGTTAGTTTTAAGTATTATTGTTTTTGTTCATGAAATTGGACATTTCTATACCGCTATTAAATTAGGAATTGGTGTAGAAGAGTTTGGTTTTGGATTTCCACCAAAGATGTTTGGAATTAAAAGAAAAGGAATCTTGTATTCTATTAATTGGATACCTTTAGGTGGCTTTGTAAAAATCAAAGGAGAAGATGGTAGTAATATTGATGAAGATTCTTTTGCTAAGCAAGCTATTTGGAAGAGAGCTATTGTTTTGTTTGCTGGAGTATTTATGAATTGGGTTTTAGCTCTGGTATTATTCACTGTTGGTTACTTTGTTGGATTACCAGCGGTCTTAGACGGAGATATTTCTGCCGCAGCTACTGTTTCTCAGGAAAAGATTCAAATTATGGAAGTCTATCCAGAATCACCAGCTGATATTGTTGGTTTAAAGATAGCTGATATTGTTTTGTCAGTGGATAATAATACTTTTGATAATGATTTAGCTTTACAAAAATATTTACAGGATAACAGAGAAGAAGAGATTAGTTTCAAAGTTCAGAGAGGTCAAGAAGAACATGAATTTCTTGTTCAAGCAGAAGAGATAGAGGAATTAGAAGCAGAGAAGATATTAGGAATTGGTTTAGTAAAGAGTGGTATCGTAACTTATCCTTGGTATCAAGCTCCCATTGAAGGATTTAAAACTACTGTTGCTATCACCTATTTAATTCTAGTAGCTTTCTTTAATCTAATTGTTAATTTAGTTAAAGGAGTTGGTAGTGCTAATGTTTCTGGTCCAATTGGAGTAGCTGTCTTTGCTGGCAGAGCTTTTGATATGGGTTGGATTTATCTATTACAATTCATGGCTCTCATATCTATTAATCTAGCAGTTATTAATATTCTACCTTTCCCAGCTTTAGATGGTGGAAGAATACTATTCTTAATCATTGAGAAGATTAGAAGAAAACCAAATAATCAGAAGATAGAAGCTATTGTTCATAATATTGGTTTTAGTTTATTGATGCTTTTAATAGTCTTGATTACTTACAAAGATATTGTAAAATATGGAGGTGGATTAATATCTAAGATTAGTAGCTTGTTTTAATATATGAAGTTTAAGGTCAAGGTAGAATTAAAGAAGAATATGGTTGGTCTGTTAAGAGATTGTGGTTATCGTTTACATCCTAAATATGAAGATAGCTATATTCGACCAGTCACTAATAGTGGATTCTATCCTCGTTGGCATTTGTATTTAGATAATGAGGGTGATGTCTATACCTTTAAGCTTCATTTAGATCAGAAGAATGTTTCCTATGAAGGACAAACAGCTCATAGTGGGGACTATGATGATGATTTAGTTAAAGGAGAGGCTAAGAGAATAATTAATTTAATAGTTAAGTATAATAAATAAAATATATGAAACAATCACAATTATTTACTAAAACTTTAAAGGATGCGCCTAAGGACGAAGTGAGTTTAAATGCTCAGCTTTTAATTCGGGCTGGATATATTTACAAGGAAATGGCTGGAGTCTATTCTTTTTTACCATTAGGATTGAGAGTATTGAATAAGATTGAAGGAATTATTAGAGAAGAGATGGATGCTATTGGTGGTGTAGAAATGAGAACTTCTGTTTTTCAGAATAAAGAAGTTTGGGAGAAGTCTGGGAGATGGGATGATACTGTTGTAGATAATTGGTTTAAGACTAAGTTAAAGAATGGTACAGAAGTAGGATTATCTTTTACTAATGAAGAAGCTTATTCTAATCTTCTAAAGCAATATATTAATTCATACAAAGATTTACCAGTTTATCCATATGATTTCAAAACTATTTTTAGAAATGAAGTTAGGAGTAAATCAGGTATCTTTCGGGGTAGAGAATTCTATTGGAAAGCTCTTTATTCCTTTTCTAAAGATGAAAAAGAACATGATGAATTTTACGAGAAAAGTAAGGGCGCTTATTTAAAGATTTTTTCTAGATGTGGATTAGAAGATATAACTTACCTGACTTTTGCTTCTGGTGGTGTATTTAGTAAATATTCACATGAATTTCAAACTTTAACTGCTTCCGGAGAAGATATTATTTATGTTGATAAGAAGAAGAATATTGCAGTTAACAAAGAAGTATATACTGATGAAGTATTAAAAGAAGTAGGATTAGATAAAAAGAATTTAGTTGAAAAGAAAGCTGTAGAAGTTGGTAATATCTTCTCCTTAGGGACTAAATTCTCAGAACCTTTTGATTTAAAGTATACTAATGAAAAGGGAAAGCAAGAACTTGTTATCATGGGTTCCTATGGTATTGGTTTAGGTCGATTAATGGGTACAATTGTAGAAGTTTTGTCAGATGATAAGGGGATTATTTGGCCAGAATCAGTAGCTCCTTTTAAAGTACATTTACTTGATTTTAGAAAAGAGCAAGATGATCAGCTTTATCAAATTTTACAAAAGAATGGAATTGAAGTAATATATGATGACCGAGAGGTAAATCCTGGAAATAAGTTAAAAGATGCAGATTTAATGGGAATGCCTATTCGTTTAGTTCTAAGTGATAAGTTAGGAGACAAAGTAGAGTTAAAGAGAAGAGATTCAGAAGATATTAGTTTGTATTCTGAAAAGGAAGTAGTAGAAATTCTAAAAGGAAATTATAATTAAAATATATGTTTAATAAGTTATTTGGAAAGTTTTCAAAAGATATTGCTGTAGATTTAGGTACTTCAAATACCTTAGTTTATGTTAAAGATAAGGGGATTATAATTAATGAACCTTCAGTAGTAGCTATCAATACTAGATCAGACCAGATATTATCTGTCGGAGAAGATGCTAAGAGGATGCTTGGTAAAACTCCAGCTCATATTCTAGCTGTTAAACCCTTAAGAAATGGTATTATTTCTGATTTTGAAGTTACTGAAAAAATGATGAGATATTTTATTGAAAGGATTCATAAAGAATCTTTTTCTTTAGTTCCTAGACCAAGAATTATAATTGCTACTCCTTTAGATATTACTGAGGTAGAGAGAAAAGCTGTAGAAGATGTAGCGATGAGTGCTGGAGCTCGAGAAGTATTTTTAATTGAACAACCTATTGCTTCGGCTATTGGAGCTCGTTTACCGATTCAAGAACCAAATGGAAATATGATTGTCGAAGTTGGTGGAGGTAAAACTGAAATAGCTGTTATCTCTTTAGGTGGTATTGTAACTTCTAAGTCTTTGAATGTTGCTGGTGAGAAGTTTGATAATGATATTATTAATTATGTGCGGGAAAAGTATAATATGTTTTTAGGAGAAGAGTCTGCTGAAATTATTAAGAAGAGTGTGGGGACAGTAATGAATTTATCTAAACCAATTAAAACTAAAGTTAGAGGTCGAAATCTATTAAATGGTTTACCTAAGGAAATCACTATCAAGAGTGATGAAATTAGAGATGCTATTCAACTATCAATTAGTACTATCATTACTGCTATTAAAGATGTTGTAGAAAATACACCACCTGAATTAGTTTCAGATTTATACCAAAGAGGAATGGTTTTGTCTGGTGGCGGAGCAATGCTTAGAGAGTTTGATAAATTAATTTACGAAGAAACTAAAATCCCAGTAATTATTGCTGATGATTCCCTAACCACTGTTGTTCGAGGTATTGGAATTGTTTTAGAGGATTTTGATAACCTTAAAGAATTATTATTACCTCCAACAGTTGACGAGTCTTACCGAAGCTAAAAGATAAGATAAAAAGCATGAAAGCTTAAAAACATGAGGATTTGATATGTTTTAGTGCTTTGATGCTTTAATTTTTTAAAAAATACTATGGCTTTTAAAAAGAAAAATTTAATTATATTATCACTAATCGGTCTTTTGATCATTATTTTACACTATACTAAAATCATTGCTCCTTTAGAGGGATTGATTGTTCGAACTTTAAATCCTGTTCGAAAGCAAATTCATTTTACTAGTAAAGGTTTTAGATCATATTTCTATGTTATGACTCATTATGATGAAATAGAAAAAGAGAATGATGACTTAAGGAATAAATTAATAGATTATGTTATTGATGCTAGTTATATCAAAAAGTTAGAAGATGAGAATTTAGTTTTAAAACAAGGATTAAATTATTTTGAAACAATAGATAAAGAGTTAGTTCTGGCTGAAGTAGTATCTGGTTTTCATTTAGAAGGGGATAGTTTGTTAGTAGTTAATCGAGGTAGTAAAAATGGTATTAAGGTTGGGATGCCAGTTATCTTTGGATCAGGAATAATGATTGGAAAAGTTATTAAAGTAAATGATTGGTCATCTGATATCCTATTATTATCTAACAAGAATAGTTTAGTAACCGCTACTATTCAAAGTGAAGACAAAGTCAGTGGGATTATTAAAGGTGATGTAGATTATGGTTTACAAATGGACTATATTCCTCCAGATTTGAATATTAAAGAAGGGGATATTGTAGTTACTTCTGGTTTGGAAGAAAAAATACCTAAGAATTTAGTGATTGGTCAGGTTAAAGAAGTACTTTTTGAAGAAGGAGACTTTTTTAAGACAGCTATTGTTTATTCTCTCATTGATTATCAAGCTATTGATTTTGTTTCAATCATCTTAGATTAACTTTATGAAAAAGAAAATATTAATAATTTCTTTAACTTTTATTCTAACCATGTTGCAGTTCAGTTTATACTTAAAGAACATTAGAGTAAATTTTTTACTCTTATTTTTAATTTATCTATTATTCTTTGAAAATACTAATGAAGCTTTAATTGTAGTGGGAGCAGGATTACTAGTTGACCTTTTTACAATAAATTTTGGAAGTTATTTCTTATCCTTTTTAATTGTAGCTCTTCTCTTACATTATATTTATCATAATATATTAGGGAATAACAAATTTTTCACTTATCTTTTGATAAATTTCCTAGGTTTAATTATTTTCTATACTAGTTATTATATTTTTAATTTATTTATTAAGATTATTAATCAAGGGTTTTACTTTTTTGAATGGAAGATTATGACTAAGGATTTTTTCATCAGTTTAATCATTCATTCAATCATTTGTTTAATACTATATATTCTTACTAATATTTTTTCTTACAAAGCTAGAAAGAAATTTACTATTATTGGAAACTAAGTTATGGATTCTTTTGAAATTTCAAATTTGCCAACAGGAGTAGAAGAAAAAATGCCAGTCATTAAAGATTATACTGCTAATCGAGGAGCTGGTGATTTTTTTAATACTTTTGGGAATATCGGGAAGAGCTTAGGGCTTTTGATTGATAAGCGGAAATTTCTATTCTTAGTTCTTTTTATCTTCTTTATTCTCTCTCTAATGCTATTTCGATTATTCCATCTTCAGGTTAATAAGGGAGAACATTATCGATCTATAGCTGATGGTAATCGAATTAGAGTAGAAAGAATGCAACCCAAAAGGGGAATTATTTATGATACTAATTTAAAGCCATTATTAAAGAATAGTCCTAGTTTTTCTTTACAAGTCATGCCAGTTGATTTACCAGACGATGAAGGAGATCTTTGGGAGTTAGAAAATTTAATAAACAAAAAGTTAAATACAAAAATATCTTTAAAAGACTATATTTCTGATGATGTTCTAGAAAACTTTCAACCTCGAATAGTAAAAGAGGATTTAGAATATGAACAAGCTTTGGATCTCTTAGTCTTGTCAGAAGAGTTAAGAGGTATTTCAATAATGATCGACAAGAAAAGAGAATATATGTATGGTGGTTATTTTTCTCATGTTTTAGGATATATGGGTAGTATTACGGAAGACAGATATCAAGAATTAAAAGAAAATGATTATTATTTAGATGATAAGATAGGTAAAACTGGTTTAGAACTATTCTACGAAGATCTCTTAAAAGGTAAATCAGGTAAGAAAAAAATTGAAGTAGATTCTTTAGGGAAAGAGAAAAAAGAATTAGCTCGGGAAGATACAATTGATGGCCAGGGTTTAGTATTGTCTTTAGATGCTGGATTACAAGTAAAAATTAGTGATTTATTAATAAACTTATTAAAAAGATATAATTTGAATAAAGCTAGTGTTGTAGCAGTTGATCCCCGAGATGGTTCGGTTTTAGCTTTAGTTTCTATGCCAACTTTTGATAATAATATATTTTCTGAGAAATTATCTGTTGAAGAATATGCTTCTTTAATTAATGATCCTAGTCGACCAATGTTTTTTAGAGCTGTTTCTGGAGAATATCCACCAGGATCAACATTTAAGATTGTGATGGCTGCAGCTGGTTTAGAAGCTAAAGTTATTAATGCTAGTTCTAGTTTTTTAAGTAATGGTGGAATTTGGATTAGTAGATGGTTTTTTCCAGATTGGAAAGCTGGGGGACATGGAAGGACTAATGTTAAAAAAGCATTATCTGAATCAGTTAACACCTTCTTCTATATCATTGGTGGAGGATACAAAGAGTTTTTAGGTTTAGGATTGGATCAAATAAATCATTATGCTAAAGAGTTTGGTCTATCAAGTAAGTTGGGAATAGATTTACCTAATGAGAATGATGGATTTTTACCAACTGAAGCTTGGAAGAATGAAGTTAAAGATGAACCTTGGTATATTGGTGATACTTATCACTTAAGTATTGGACAAGGAGACATCCTAGTTACTCCCTTACAGGTAGCAATGTTTACTTCTGCGATTGCTAATGGTGGAACTTTGTATCAACCCCAACTACTAAAAGCAATAATTAAAGAAAAAGAAGCTAAAGTAGTAAAACATCATATTAACAATGATAACTTTATCTCTCCAGAGAATATTAGTATAGTTCAAAAAGGACTGGAAATGTCAGTCACAGATGGTTCTTCTCGCTATTTACTAACTTTACCAGTTTCAGCTACTGGAAAGACTGGAACAGCTCAATATGGAGCAGATAACAAGACTCATGCTTGGTTTACTGGTTATGCTCCAGCTGAAGCTCCAGAAATAGTATTAACAGTCTTAATTGAAGATGGTGGAGGAGGCTCTTCAGTAGCAGTTCCCCTTGCTAGAGACATTTTATTGTGGTATTTTAACAATAAGGAAGGTGAAGAATAAGCTACCTAGTGGGTTAGCTATTTTTAATATTTTAGAGATTAATAATTTAATATATGGCTAAAAGTTATTTAACAGAAAAAGGTTTAAAGAAAATAGAAAAAGAATTAATAGAATTAAAAACTATTAAAAGACCAGATGTTGTAAAGAGAATTGATATTGCTCGAGAATTTGGTGATTTATCAGAGAATGCAGCTTATCATGATGCTAAAGATGAACAGGGATATATCGAAGGTCGTATTTTAGAGTTGGAACATTTAATTAAAACTTCAGATATTATTGATGAAAATGTTCATGATAAGAATTTAGTTGAAATTGGAGCTCATGTTAAAGTTGATTTTGATGGAGAAGAAAAAGAATTTAATATTGTTGGAGCAAATGAAGCTGATCCTATGAAAGGTTCAATATCTTACAATTCTCCTTTAGGAAGTTCTTTTATTGGGAAAAGAGTAGGGGATAAGTTTGAAGTAGAAGTTCCCAAAGGTAATATTCAATGTAAAATTTTAGAGATTAAATAAATGTTTAGAAAAAAAATTGGAATAGATTTAGGTACAACAACTACATTAGTTTATGTGCCTAAAAAAGGAATTATTATCAATGAGCCATCTGTCGTGGCTGTTTCTTTGGTTGATAAAAAAGTATTAGCTGTAGGAAATGAAGCTAAAGAAATGATTGGAAGAACTCCTGACTCTATTACTGCTCATCGACCATTAAAGGACGGAGTTATTGCTGATTACAAAACAACAGAAAGCATGCTTCGTTATTTCATAAACAAAGCTCTTTCGGGAGTTAAGATATTAAGACCAGAGGTTATGATTTCAGTACCAGCTGGTATTACTTCTACTGAAAGAAGAGCTGTAATTAGTGCTACTATTGCTTCTGGAGCTAAAGCTGCATATATCATTAAACAACCATTAGCAGCCGCTATTGGAGCAGAGATTCCAATTGGTTCAGCATCAGGACATATGATTGTTGAAATGGGTGGTGGAACAACTGAAATAGCTGTTATCTCTTTAGGCGGTATTGTAACTTGTAATTCTGTTAGAATTGGTGGTACTAGATTTGATGTCGCTATCATGGAGTATATTAAAAAGAAATATGGTTTAGCTATTGGAGAAAGAACAGCTGAATCAATTAAGATTAAAATTGGTTCTGCTTTATTCTTAGAAGATAAAGATAAGATGAGTATGGAAATTAAAGGCAGAGATATAGTTTCTGGTTTACCAAGAATTTTAACTATTACTTCTGATGATGTGACTGAAGCTTTACAAAGTGAAATGGCTGGAATAGTTGCTGCAGTTAAATCTGTTTTGTATGATACTCCTCCAGAATTGTCAGCTGATGTAATGGATAAAGGAATGATTCTTTCTGGTGGAACAGCTCAACTTAGAAATATTGATAAATTATTATCTCAAGCAACTGGAGTACCAGCATATGTTTCAGATCGATCATATTTAAGTGTGGTTAAAGGAACAGGTGTGGCTTTAGAAAACCTAGATGCTTACAAGAGAAGTATTTTATCTACAAAATAATGAAAATTGGAATTGATGCTAGTCGAATTAATTTAAAGCAAAAAACTGGTACCGAGTGGTATTCTTATTACATTACTAAGTATTTATTAAATATTGATAGAAATAATCAATATTTTTTGTTTTCTAGGGAAGAATTAGCCAATGAATTCTTAGAATATCCAAATGTAAAGAATATTGTTTTAAAATGGCCTTTAAAAAAGTTTTGGACTTTTACTAAACTTAGTTCAGAGTTAAAGAAATATGATTTAGATCTCTTTTTCTCTCCAGCTCATAATTTACCAAATACTAAAGCTAAGAAAGTAATAACTTGGCATGATTGTGGTTATGAATACTTTCCTAATCATTATTCTCAGACTCAGCTATTATCTTTAAAACTAGGTGCTAAGAGTTTAAGTAAAACAGATTTAATCATCACCCCTTCATTAAATACTAAAAATGATATTATTAAATTCTATGGAATAGGGGAAGACAGGATATTTGTAGTTCCTCATGGGATTGATTTTGAAAAGTATAACAATATTAGTGCTACCAATGATGTATTAGAGAAGTATAATATTCAGAAAGACTATCTACTATACATTGGTCGTTTGGAATCTAAGAAGAATATTGTTAATTTAATAAAGTCCTATGAGAAGCTAAGAGAAAATAATGATTTTCAATTAGTCTTAGTTGGTAAGCCTGGGTTTGAATTTGAAACTATTAATGATCAGATTCAGAGTTCAGATTACAAAGAAGATATTAAAGTAATAGGTTGGGTTAATGAAGAAGAGAAGATAGAGCTTCTTAAAAAAGCAAAACTATTTTGTTTAGTAAGTATTTTTGAAGGATTTGGTATACCAATTCTAGAAGCTATGTTATGCAAGGTACCTGTTTTAATGTCAGATTTAGAAGTTTTTAAAGAATTTGGAATTAATGATGCCTGTTTTACTGGGAATAATATTGGGAATATTAGTTCTCAGATGGAAGAGTTGTTATTAAATGAAGAATTAAGGGAAAGTATTATAGATAAAAATTATGAATTAGTTCAGAATTTTAATTGGCAAAAGTCAGCTCAAGATACTCTAGAAGTATTTAAAAGATTAATTTGACATATTTAATCACTTATGTTAGTATAGATATATTATGAAAAGACAAATGACAAAATTAAATAATAATAATAATCTCGAATAGGTTGCGAGCTATTTTTATTTATTTAATTCAGCTCGCAAAGCTGAATTTTTTTATTGCCGGGTAGTTGAGTGGTACAACGCTACGCTGTTAACGTAGATATCGCTGGTTCGATCCCAGCCCCGGCAGCCATCATTAAACATAGTCTAAAGCTATGTTTTTTGTTTTACAAAATTAAAATAATTTGTTAAGGTTTTGGTAATAAAATATAATTAAAAAAAAGGAGGACATTTTGCAGGTAAAAATTATTATTCTATCAAAAAAGGAGTTGAAAGAAATCGCTGAGACCTTAGATAAACATTATTTTGAATTATTGGAATTAATGTTTACTAGGAAAGTGGAAGAAATTAGAAGTGATAGAGAAAGTACATTTCGAGATATCAACAATATTGAACATAAAATTGTCGATAATAAAACACTTAGAGTTGAAATTACTTTTGGATCAAAAATTCCAATGTATAAAGCTTGTTCATCTCAGATTAATATTAAACTTTCTCCACGATGTTTGTCATTTTCTGTTAAAGAGAATAAAATGATGAAGGGTAGACTGAAGAAAGATTTTGATGTTTATAAGATCGTAGCATTTTTAAATGAGATTGGAATTGAATCAAAGGTATTTAAAATTGCTGATAGTAAATCTTTGAATGGAAATATTGATGGGAAACAGCATACAGAACCTAAAGGATCAAATGGATTTGGAAAAAAACCTAGAAGCGATAGAGTTCAGACCGGTGAACCATCTAGAAAACAAAAGAAAAATCTAAAGAAGAAAAAGAAGAAATAATTATATAGCAGGAACTTTGTTCCTGCTTTTTTATTGACTTTAGAGAGTATTGGGTTTAAGCTAAAAGAAAAAAGGAGGAATTATGAAAAAGACAGTGATGCTTGTGATGTTAGTTCTGTTATTCACTGCTTGTTCAGTGAATAGAGTTAATGTTCGTAGTTCAGATGAGCTATCTCAAATTGAAGATAGGGAGCTATTAAATGTTCAAGCTCGTCGATTAATTGAAGATCAAAAACTATCTTGGGAAAAAGAAGATAGTCTTAATATTGCCTATATCGGAGATACTCGATCAAGTACTATTAAAAGATTATCTAAGGACGATATTGTTCCTGCTTTTCGTGATATGTCTAAGCAGATGATTGATGAAGATGTGGATTTGATATTCCATTGTGGTGATATTAGTTCCATGGGTACTGAAATTCAATTTCAAAATTACTATAATTTTGTAAAAAGAATTATGGATATTTATGGGATTCCATTCCTAACTGTTGTGGGAAATCATGAGTGGAATAAAATTGATGGATACAAGTATTATTTTACTTATGTAGATTCGATCTTAGATTATAATTTTGATATCTTAGATTCTAGATTTTTAGTATTCTCTAACTATGGAAATAATGGAATAAAGAATTATCAATTTACAGACTTACAATTGAAAAATTTGAAGAGATTGATTGATCTACCAGAGGATATTAAGAAATTGATGATTTTAACTCATGCTCCTATCTGGTTAAGACCTTCTAAGAATAACGGAAAGTATCAGAATTACTTTGAATTTGATGATATTTTAATTCAGAAGAGGTTAATTGATAAAACTAAAATTTATTGCATTAATGGTCATCAACACAAATACGCTAAAAAGGTGGAGAATAACATTCTTTACTTAACTAGTGGAGGTGGTGGAGGACCATTTAAGAATCCAAAGTTTTTAGGAGTGGATCAACAGAATAAATATTTTTTCTGGATCAAGACTATTCATGACTTAAATTCTAATGCTTTAAGATTTAAAATAAAGTTTAGGAAAGCAAAGTTAGAGAAATTTGCTGTTCAATACAATTTTACCTTCTAGTCTGTATGCTAGGGGGTTTTTTTATTGACAAAACACTTAAAACATACTATATTAATGGGTAGTTAAGTTAGTAGATGATCGACAAGTATATTTAATACTTGTAGGAAAGTCCGAACACTAGAAAAGAATAATTGGTAACGCCAACCCTAGAAAAGAGTAATCTTTTTTAGAGAACAAGTGGAACAGAAAATATACCTGCCTTTATTGGCTAAGGGTGAAATTGCTAATTAATGAATTAGCGCGCTTTATTGGTGACAATAGAGAAGAGTTAAACTTTATTCAGTGCAAGGCCAAATTTGGTAGGCTGCTAGAATATTATGGCAACATGATATCAAGATAGATGATCATCCTCGACAGAATTCGGCTTATTCTAATTTAACTGCTATATTATACTTATGAGAAAAAATAAATTATTATTAGATGTGATTGAAGTCCCTTTGGATTTTATTCTTTTAATTTTGTCAGGAGTACTGGCTTACTTTTTAAGATTTAAATCTTTTGTGGTTCAATATCGACCAATTCTTTTTGATTTACCTTTCTTATTATTCTTTAAGATACTTTTAGGAGTATCTTTTTTTGCTTTAATAGTTCTATTTTTCTCTGGACTTTATAGTCTGCAAAGAAAGAAATTAAGAGCTAAGATTTCTAAAGTATTTTCAGCTTGCTCAGTTCTAATTTTAATTCTAATTGTAGCTTTCTTTTTTAATCAAAGATTATTTTCTTCCCGTTTTATAGTAATCTTCTTTTGGATATTTAGTTTAACATTCTTTTCTTTAGAAAGAATAATTTTAAATATTATCTATAATACTCTAGTTAAGAAAGGAATTATTCAAATTAGAGCAGTATTGATTGGTGATAATGATAATTCTCGGAGGTTAATTAGTGAATTTAAAGAGAACAAGTCTTTAGGTTATGCAATTATAGCTAGTTATGATGTTTTGAATGAAGGAACTATCTCAGAGCTAGATAAATTAAGTCAGGAAACTTTAATCGATGAAATTATTCTAGCTGACCCTTATGCTGATCGTCAGGCAATTAGTCAATTAGTTAATTTTTGTGGTACTCATCATATTGTCTATCGTTATGCCGCTTCTATTCTAGAAACTAAAATTATTAATTTTGAAGTAGATACTATTGCTGGAATCCCAATGATTGAGATTAAAGGAACTCCTTTGGATGGTTGGGGTAAGATTTGGAAGAGAATTTTTGATATTATGGTATCTTTTATTGGTTTAATTATTTTAATTCCAATTTACTTAATAGTGGGATTAATAATTAAATTAGATTCTAAAGGTCCAGTCTTAGTAAAACTTAATCGAGTTGGTTCTAAGAATAAGGTTTTTGGATTGTATAAATTTAGATCAATGGTAGTTGGTGCTGAAAAAATGAAGAAAGATTTAATGGAGCAGAATGAAAGAGAGGATGGTCCTTTGTTTAAAATGAAAAATGATCCTCGAATTACTAAAGTTGGTAAATTTATTCGGAGAACTTCTATTGATGAACTACCTAATTTAATTAATGTTTTTAGAGGAGAGATGAGTTTAGTAGGTCCTCGAGCTCATGAACCAGGAGAAGTACAGAATTACAGAGATAATCATCTAAAACTACTTTCTATTAAACCAGGAGTTACTGGTATGGCTCAAGTATCTGGTCGTTCAGATTTAAAGTTTGAAGAAGAGGTAAAGTTAGATATTTATTATATTGAGAATTGGGGTTTAATGTTAGATTTGAGAATCTTATTAAAGACTATTAAAGTAGTTTTGTTTGATAAGACAGCGGTTTAGATTAATTTCTAATTTAGAGTTTTAATAGGTCTGTGAAAGCAGATTTTTTTGTTTAGAAATAAAAAAGGGTGATAATTAAATCACCCTTGATTGTATTGACTGTTAGAGCTCTTCGCGGAGCTCCTTCAGTAATTTAATGACAATAGGAATATGCTTTTTATATTCTTCCTTTTGTCCGTACTGATAATCTCTATCAATATAACGGTATGTTTTATTGAGAGTGATTATTTCTATGTTGACGGTTTTAATTTTGTCTTCGATATTTTTTTCCCATTCTCGTTTTGCTTTCTTAACCCCATCTAACATGGCTTTTGTTGTTTTTCCCCATTCTTCCCAGTCAAATGGAAAGATTTTATAGGAATTTTCATTTTGTTTTTCGTAGAAAGCTTCTTCTTGAATTTTGACCTCTATTTTTTTAATTGTAGCGAGGCTATCCATAACTTCCCAAGCATCTCTATCATATCTACCATAAGTGGATTTACTGGAATCCGGCCACATGAATGTACTTTTTTCCAAGCTGTCGATTCTGGCAAATAAAAGATCTTTTTTCTTGAATAACTTTTTCGGGAAATTTCCTTCAAGATTAATGATTAAATCATCAATTGCTCGATAGGCTTTTCCTTTGACATTAAACAATTTTACACCTTTTGCAATCAAAGGAATCGCTTCGGTTCCGAGAAGTTTTATCTCAGCCGGAGTTTTCGCTTTAAATTTGTCTAAAGAGTTCTGATGACTGTAATAAATTAAACTGTCAGAAATTATCCCTTTGGTTTCTTGGAAGAAACTTTTATTCTGCATATTCTGGTTTGTTGCCATAATAGCAATATATCTACCACAATACGTGTCGATATATCCGTAGCCACTGTCAGGTCTTTGATACCAAGTATCTTTGTCATAAAAACCAGTGACATTTTTCATGCTTCCTTTGAAAGTGAAGCTATCTATGACGTGGATAATCAATTTGTAAGAAGCTTTTACTTCTAAGGTGAATTGTTGAATCAATTCCTGAGGTGTGATCGCAAAAACCACACTACCAATTAATACTACTAACAATAAGATTGTTGTCATTTTTTTCATTTTTCCTCCTATTTAATAAATTATTTAAGCTTTACCTTTACGATAAATTACCTCATTGGGCTTAATATTTATTTTTTTGTTGAACATATCAGAGTATCATTTATAAGTAAATTTGTCAAGGTATATTTAGAAATATTTTTCTGCTATAATATTCTTATGTTAGATAATAAAAAAATAAAAAATAATATTGTTATTTATCAAGCAAAGAATGGTGCTATTGAGCTTCGTGCTGATAATTATAAAGAGACAATATGGGCAAGTCAAAAGGAACTTGCTGAAGTTTTTGGTGTAAATGTAAAAACCATTAATGAACATATTTTAAATATTTTTAAAACAAAAGAGTTAGATAAAATTTCAACTATCCGGAAATTCCGGATAGTTCGAAAAGAGGGGAAAAGAGATGTTGAGCGAGAAGTAATACATTATAATCTTGATATGATTGTTTCCGTTGGTTATCGAGTTAATTCAAAGACTGCTACTAAATTTAGACAATGGGCAACGAAGATTTTAAAGAGTCATATTACTAAAGGCTATAGTATTAATAAAAAACAAATTGCTAGGAATTATGATGATTTTATGCAAACAGTTTCTAATATTCAAAATCTTTTACCAGAACATATAGCTTTAAATCCTAAAGCAGTATTAGATCTTATTAAAGAGTTTGCTGGCACATGGGTGTCATTAGATGCTTATGACAAGGAGATTCTTAGTGGTATTGGTTCTACAAAAAAAGAGATTAAGTTGTCAGGAGTTGAGTTAGTAGAGGTGATAATGAAACTTCGTAATGAATTAATTAAAAAAGGTGAGGCTACAGAAATTTTTGCTCAAGAAAAGAATAATGGAAGTGTTGTTGGCATTGTAGGTAATGTAATGCAATCATTTGGTGGTGAGGCTTTGTATAAGACTCTGGAAGAAAAAGCAGCTCATCTTCTTTACTTTATGGTTAAAGATCATCCTTTTATTGATGGAAATAAGCGTTCTGGTGCTTTTGCTTTTTTATGGTTTTTAAGAAAAGCTAAGGTAAAAGGTTTTAAAAATATAAATCCTAGTGCACTTACTGCTTTAACATTATTAATTGCAGAAAGTAGTCCTAAGAAAAAAGAACAAATGGTAGCTGTAGTAATAACATTGTTATCAATGAAAACAAAAAAGTAATAAATTTAATATGTTAGATAATAAAAAAATAGCTTTAGTGCATGATCATCTCTTTCAAATGGGTGGAGCCGAAAGAGTGCTTTTTGAATTCCACAAACTTTATTCTCAGAGCCCTATTTATACAATTATTTATGACAAAGCTAAAGATATTTTGTTTAAAAATGCTAAAGTTATCACTTCTAAACTTCAGAATATTCCGGGAATCTTAAAGAGAATCCCTTTTTCAGTTCATCTTTTTAAATTCTTTATCTTCTCTATGCCTCAAGCTTTTGAAGATTTTGATTTCTCAGATTATGATGTAGTACTTTCATCAGTTTCTGGTCTAGCTAAGGGAATTAAGGTCCCAGAAAAAACTAAACACTTCTGTTATTGTCATGCTCCTACCCGTTATCTATGGAGTGATTTAGAATCCTATGTTTCTAAATTAAAGATTCCTAATCTAACTAAGAAAGTAGTAATGGAAAAATTAAAAGGTTTAAGACAATGGGATTATGATGCTGCTCAAAGGGTAGATTACTTTATTGCTAATTCTAAATTTATTGCTGAAAAGATAAAGAAATATTACAATCGAGATTCTAAAGTTATTTATCCACCAGTAGAAGTTGAAAAATTCTATTCTAATCCGAACAAAGAAGATTATTATATCGTAGTATCTCGTTTAATGCCTTACAAGAAAGTAGATTTGATTGTTAAAGCTTTTAATCAATTAAAATTACCTTTGAAGGTTCTAGGAACTGGTGAACAGGCTGAAGAGTTAAAAAGAATGGCTAAGGAGAATATAGAGTTTCTAGGTGAAGTTAGTGATGAAGTACGAGGAGAATATTTATCCAAAGCTAAAGCTTTTCTTCATCCTCAGGAAGAGGATTTTGGAATAGCAGCCGTAGAAGCTATGGCTTCTGGTTGTCCAGTCATTGCCTATGGTTCTGGTGGTATCTTAGAAACTGTAATAGATAAAGAAACTGGTATATTCTTTAAAGAACAGAATTGGGAATCTCTAGCTGAAGCTGTATTAGACTTTAACAAACTAGAATTTAATCCAGAATTTATTCGAGAACATGCTCAGCAATTTAGTAATCAGAATTTTAGAAAGAATATTGATAGTTATATTCAAGAGAAAGTAGATTAAAATTATGAATATAGTAATAGACATCAATCCCTTAAAGCAGAAGAATTTAAGTGGAGTAGGAAAGTATTTACAAGAAGTATTGTCTCGATTGTTAGTTCTAGATCAAGATAATCAATATTTTTTGTTTAGTTATGGTAGAAAGAACAAAGATATTGTAGTAGACCTTCCTCAGAGTCAAAATATTCATTATCTTCATCGTAGTATTCCCAGTAAGCTCATTTTTATACTGAGCTTTTTAAATTTACCAAAGTTAGATGTTTTGAAAGTTGATGGGAAAAAGATTAAAGCAGATATTGTCTGGCTCCCTAATTTAGGTATTTGTAATTTAAAATACAAAAGTACAAAACTTATTAGCACAATTCATGATCTTTCTTTTAAAATATATCCGGAGTTTTTTAATTTAAAAAGAAGATTATGGCATTGTTTAGTAAAACCAAAGAAACTTATTCAAAGAAGTGATAAATTAATTGCAGTTTCAGAAAACACCGCCATGGATCTTCAGAAGATTTACAGAGTTTCTCCAGAAAAGATTGCAGTAATGAATTTAGGAGTGAGTGAGAGGTATAAAGTTTTAGAGAATGAGAAATTAGATATTATTAAGAATAAATATAATTTAAATCAGGATTTTATTTTATTTATTGGAACCAAAGAAGTTCGTAAAAATATTTTAAGTTTGTTAAAGTCTTTTCAAAAAATTAAGTCTGATAGTTTAGAGTTAGTGATTGTTGGTGGAAAGGGATGGAAAGAAAAAGAGTGGAAAGATTATTACAATAATCTAAAAGAAGAGACTAAGTCTAGGATAAAGATTTTAGATTATGTACTAGAAGAAGATTTACCCGCTTTATATAATCTAGCAAAAATATTTGTTTGGCCTTCGTTTTATGAGGGTTTTGGATTACCAGTCTTAGAAGCAATGGCTTGTAATTGTCCAGTAATTACTTCAAATAATTCATCTCTACCAGCTATTGTTCAGGACAATGCTTTGTTGATAGAAGCTTTTAATGTAAGAATGTTATTAGTAGCCTTAAAGAGCCTATTAAAAGACCAGGGGCTATATAATCTCTACAAGAATAAAGAGTTTAACAAAGATTATTATGCTAATTGGGATAATTCAGCAGAAAGATTATTAAATTTATTTAATAAGATATGAGAATAGCAATTGATGCTCGTTTTTTTGGTTCAGGAACTGGAATTGGTCGTTATGTCGAGCAATTAATTTTAAATTTAGAGAAAGTAGATTTAGAAAATGAATATTTTATTCTAATTAACAAAGAGAATCAAGATCAGTATCAACCCACTAATCTTAATTTTAAAAAAGTAATTATAGATATTCCCTGGTATGGATTAATAGAGCAATTTAAATTACCTAGAATCTTAAAAAAATTAAATGTTGATTTAGTACATTTTCTTCACTTTAATGTACCTTTCTTTTACAACAAAGCTTTTGTAGTTTCTATTCATGATTCAATTCTAACTAAATATCCCAGTCAAAGAGCAACAACTTTGTCACCTTTAAAGTATTTTTTTAAGAATATCTTTTATAGATTAGTAATTAAGCATGCTATTCAGAAATCAAAGACAGTAATTACTATGGCTGAATATACAAAGAAAGAGATTGTAAAAGAATTTAATTGTCCATTGGAAAAAATAGAAGTTATTTATGAAGGAGTTACTAAATTAGAGCAGGGTAGTGAGATTGTAGATTTAAAAGAATATAATATTACTAAAAAATATGTCTTGTATGTTGGTAATGCTTATCCGCATAAGAATTTAGAATTTTTAATTAAATCTTGGCAGAATTTTAAGAAAGATTATCAATTAGTTTTAGTAGGAAAAAAAGATTATTTCTATCAACGCTTAGAAAAACTAATTAAAGAACTAGGTCTAGAAGAAAAAATAATTTTAACTGGATATCTATTAGATTCTAAATTAGCTTCTTTCTACCAACAAG
Organism: uncultured Gammaproteobacteria bacterium; assembly: GCA_964424195.1. Classification (GTDB taxonomy): domain Bacteria; phylum Patescibacteriota; class Patescibacteriia; order UBA1558; family S5-K13; genus JAIOTH01. Next base: position 27,197 of record CAYRHT010000003.1, read on the forward strand.
CTCAAAGCTATGTTTTTCCATCATTATGTGAAGGCTTTGGTTTACCTCCCTTAGAAGCAATGCAATTCTCTTTACCAGTTTTAGTTTCTAATACTAGTTGTCTGCCAGAGATATTAGGAGATTCAGCTTTGTATTTTTATCCTAAAGATCAAGATGACTTTTTAGAGAAGCTTAATACAATTATTAGTAATGAAGAATTAAGAGAGAAGTTAATTATTAATTCTCAGAAGTTATTATTAAAGTATAATTGGAAAACAATGGTAGAGGAGACTTTAAGAGTTTATAGTATTTGAAAAAGTAGAGAGAGATTTATAGAACTGATAAAATCAGTTCTTTTTAATCTCTTGACAAAGTATGTAATATATGATATAGTTAGATATTGAAGTTAATTTAAAAAAATAGGAGGAATGATGAAAAAATGTTTTATGACGTTGGAGATGTTTAATTTTTGGGAAAATGGTGATGAAGGATGTTGTAATCAGTTAAAAGAAGAGGGGTTAACTAGCATTGTTACTCTCAGTAGTCCAGGGAGTGGAAGATTGTATCCTGTTAAAGGATCTATTATTCCATTACTGAATGGAGAATGTCCAAAAATTATCCAAAGAGTTACGAAAAAAAGAGGAGATTTGTTCAATTTTATCACAGATATTATTAGTGATATAATGATTGATCGTAAATCTTCCAGAAGAGAAGCTGTTAATGTTTTTGTTAGAGCATTCTCATAGAAGTTTCTTTTAAGAACGGGTTGTGAATTTACAGCCCGTTTTTTGTTTTCTAAATTTAGAAAAATATTGTATAATATAGTATATGAGAAAAACAAAATCGAGTACCACTCGATCTAAGAAAAAACTTCCTAAGAAAGTCACTAGGAAGAAATCTTTAGTTAAGGTTAAGAAGAAAGTTGTTAAAAAGACTGTTAAGAAAAAGATTAAAACAACTCGGAAGGTAAAAAAGAATACTAAGACTAAAGCTAAGAAGAAACCAAAGGTTTCTAAGTTTCAGGTTGAAGAAAGAGATGAGTTCATTGTAGATAATAATAATGATACTCCGATTATTAACTTCCAACCTAATTTTTTAGTTGAACAAACAGATGTAAATGAATTATTAGATGAAGTAGAAATTAATGAACAAGATTCAATATTAATAGCTGAACCAGAAAAGATTGAGAGAGAAGAACTTCCAGAGTTAGAAAGATTAATTCAAGATGACTATATCTCTACTGAAGCAATAGTTAAGAATTCTAATTACAATTTAAAAATGAAAGAAGATAATATTGCTGTAAAAAGAAGTAAACAAGTTCAAAGAAAGTCACAATATTTAATTAACTTGCGGGAGAAAGATAGTAATGAAGATTCAATAACTGTTTTAGAAAGTCCAGCTTTAAATATTATTAAGAAGAGAACTATTAAAGATATCTCTTCTGTTTATGTTCAAGAATTAGCAGTTTTAGGTTCAAAGACTAAGTTCTTTAAATTTTCTCATTTTCTAGGTAAGAACTTTTCAGCCTATTTTTTCTATTTAGGCTTAGGAGTCCAATCTGGATTTAAGTTTTTAATTAATATTCTTTTTAATATTTTACTTTCTCTAAATTCTCTAGGTGAGAAAATATACAAGACTATTGAGAGTATTGGTAAAGAAAAAGAAGTATTAAAAAGTCCTACTACTAGTATTAAAGACAAGATTGATGCTTGGAGAGAGAAAGTATTAAGTTTTAATCCAATTTTAGCCTTTAAATTTAGTACAATTAGAACCTATTCTAAAGCTTTAACTTTCCTATTAATCTGTCTGTTGATAATATCTTCAGTCCAAGTTATGGCTCTAGTTGGTAAATTTAATTTTACCAAAGGTAAGATTTTAGGTATTTCTGAACAAGCTTTTGGAGAATTCAGTAATGGAATTAAATCAATGGCTAATTCTGATTTTAATAATGCTCAAAATAGTTTTGATAATGCTAATCAAAGATTTTTAGCTGCGGAAGAGGAGATTTCTAAGTATAATAGTCTTTTTATTGAAGTCCTTAAATTTATTCCTCAGGAAGGTGAAAGGTTAGATTTGGGGATAAAGTTTTTAAATATTGGTAAACTATTTTCTGAAGCTGCTGAGCATATTAGTTTAGCTTTAGAGCAACAGAATGAAGAGATAAGTTTAACTGACAAGATTAGTTTAATTTCTAAAAATTTAAGTCAGTCTAAGGATAAGTTAAAACAAGCTAGTGAAGATATTGCTGGCTTTGATTTAGATATTTTACCAGAGGAGTATCAAGGTAAATTTTCTTCAATCCAAGAGAATATTCCAACTCTGATTAGTAATTTAGAAGATTTGGATTCTGTTTCTGCAGTTATTTCAGATATTCTGGGGGCTGATGGTCCAAAAAGATATTTATTACTTTTTCAAAATTCAAATGAACTTCGAGCAACAGGTGGATTTATGGGTAGCGCAGCTATCTTAGATATTAAAGAGGGTGAAATTCAAAAGATTAAGGTTCCAGAAGGCGGTCTTTATGATTTTAAAGCTGGTTTTTTTGATAGAGTAGAATCTCCTGATCCTTTAAAATTAGCTAATCCTAATTTTAATCTCTGGGATGCAAATTGGTTTGCAGATTTTCCAACTTCAGCAGAGTTAATATTAAAATACTGGGAAAAATCTGGTGGTCATACAGTTGATGGAGTTATAACTATCAATAGTACTGTAATGGAGGAATTTTTAAAGATTATTGGGCCAATTAATTTAGAAAGAGGAATTGAGATAAATTCTGATAATTTTATTCGTAAAACTCAAGAGATTGTGGAGATTAAAGATGCTGGGCAAGCACCAAAAGCTGTGATTGGAGAAATGATGAGTAAGATTTTGGATAAGGTTTTTGAAGATCAGAAATTAGATTATTTACAAACTTTAAAATTATTTAATGATTCTATGAGTAGTAAAGATATTCAGATGTATTTTACAGATGCTGGTTTAGAATCAACAATTATTGATTATGGTTGGGGAGGACCAATGACTGACAATGCTACTGGTGATTATCTAGCAGTTATTAATACTAATATTCTTGGTGGTAAAACTGATAGGTATATTTATGAAGAAATAGATCATCAAGTTAATGTGCTATCTAATGGAACTATTATAGATACTGTTAAAATAAATAGGAACTTTATTGCTGAAAAAGATGATCCTTTCAGTAAAGATACTAACAAAACATATTTAAGAGTCTATGTTCCTCAAGGGGTTAAGCTTTTAGAAGCTCGTGGTTTTGAAGAATTTCCAGAAGATGAATATATGATTCCAGTTGCTGGTTCAGAACCAGATGAGGATATTGAAAGAATTCAAGGTCGTTTCGTAATTGATGAAATTTCAGGAGTAAAGATAAATAATGAATTTAACAAGACAGTATTTAGTGGTTGGCAGGAATTAAAACCTGGTCAAAAGAAAACAATTACTCTGAGATATGAATTACCTTTTAAATTAAATTTAGATAAAGATGTTTCTTTGTTAGATAAATTTTTTAAGAAAGATAATAATTTGAATTTAGATACTTATACTGTTTTCTATGAAAAACAATCTGGAAAGAATTCAGAATTAAATCTAAACTATAATTGGTCAGATAATTTGAATTTAATATGGTCCAGTGTTTCGGAACATAAATTTAAAAAAATGCTTAGGAATAATGAAGCAATTGGTTTTATTTTAAAGAAATAATAAAAATAATATGAGTGAGAAAAAGTTTTCAAACAAAGAGGCAATTAAATTTGCCTGGGAGAAAGTTAAAGAGAATTTAGGTTTCTTTTTACTTGTGGGAGTTGTATTTTATATAGTTTCTTTTTTACCTAGCATAGCTAGGAAGCTTATGAAAGAAACTGAGTCATTAAACTTAGATATAATTTTTACTATTTTATATATATTATTTCAAGCTTTAAGTATTTTAGTGGGGCTAGGATTGAATAAAATAATGTTAAAAGTAATTGATAAACAAAAACCTAAGTTTACAGATTTATTTTCTCAATATCGTTTATTCTGGAAGTATTTATTTGCAACTATTCTTTATTCTTTAATTATTATGATTCCAGTAGGAATCTCTATGTTATTAAGTTTATTTCTTGTTAAAGATAATCAAAATCCAATTTATATTTTCATTCCTATTATTATATTTATTATTGCGATAGTTTTTTCAATTTTGGTGGGTATTAGAGTTCAATTTTTTCCATACTTAATTATAGAAGGTTTGGGACCAATTGAGGCATTGAAAGAAAGTTTTCGAATAACTAAAGGTTTAGTAGGAGATTTATTTGTTTTTGGGTTAGTAATGATGGCAATAGCTTTAGCTGGACTCTTAGCTCTGTTTGTTGGAACTTTAATTACTATGCCTATTGTAGCTATAGCTACAGCCTTTGTTTATCGAAAGTTAAAACAAAAAACTAAAATTATTAGTTAGAAAGAGATTAAATATTGAAATAAAGGCGATTTTTAATCGTCTTTATCTGTATTATTATGATTAAAACATTATTAAAAAAATTAAATACTACAATTCTTGGTGGAGCTATTTTAATTAGCCTCTTTACTATAATTAGTAAAATCTTAGGATTAGTGAGAGATAGGATTTTAGCTTCATTTTTTGGTGCTGGAGAAATTTTAGATGTCTATTTTGCTTCTTTTCGAATTCCAGATTTAATCTTTAATACTTTAGTTTTAGGAGCTTTAGCTTCAGCATTTGTGCCTATTTTTGTAAAATTACATCAAAGAGATAAAGAAAGAGCTAATCATGTTTCTAATTCTATTCTTAATATTTTAACTAGCATCTTAGCTTTGATTGCAGTCGTAGTAATTATTAAAGCTGATTTCTTTGTTAAGCTATTAGTTCCTGGATTTAATCCAGATCAATTAGCATTAACTATTCAATTAACTAGAATAATGCTTTTGAGTATTGTTATCTTTGGAGCTTCTAATGTGATGAGTAGTTTATTGAATTCTTATAAATCATATTTCTTCTATAGTTTAGCACCAGTAGCTTACAACCTTGGAATTATCATTGGTATTATTCTAAGTAATTATTATGGTTATGTTTATTTAGCTTGGGGAGTTGTTTTTGGATCTATTTTACATTTTATAATTCAACTATTTGCAGTTATTAAAAAAGGATGGAAATATTCTCCTATTTTTGATTTTAAAGATACCTATGTTCGAAAGATTTTTAAATTAATGCTTCCCCGAACTCTAGGTTTAGCTATCATGCAAGTGAATCAAGTAGTGATAACTATAGTTGCTTCTAATTTAGTAGCTGGTAGTATTGCTGTCTTCTATTTTGGGATGAATCTTCAATCAGCTATTGTTAGCGTCTTTGGAGTTTCTATTGCCATTGCTGTATTTCCAGTTTTATCAGAACACGCTGACAACAAAGAGAAGTTTATTAACTACTTAATTCACAAGATTAAGAAGATTATATTCTTAGTTATTCCTATATCAATTTTAATGATAATTTTAAGGGCTCAGATTGTGAGAATTGTTTTAGGAACTGGTAGCTTTGATTGGTGGGATACATATTATACAGCTCAAGTTTTAGGATATTTTTCTATCTCCCTTGTATTTCAATGTTTAATTCCTTTAATTGCTCGAGCTTTTTATGCTTTAGAAGATACTAAAACACCAGTAATTACTAGTATCTTTAGTTTTCTTTTAAATATATTTTTAGCAATCTATTTAAGTGTTAGTATGGGTATTGAAGGAATAGCAATTGCTTTCTCAGCTAGCTCAGCTTTAAATTTAATATTATTATCCCTAGTTTTGTATATTAAATTTCCGCAAATGAAGAAGTACAAATTAACTGTCTTTATTGTTAAGGTTATTCTTAGTTCTGTAATCATGGGATTCTTAGTATATCTAAGTAGAAACCTTCTTTCTTTTGGTGTAGATATGACTAAATTTATTGGTATTTTCCTTCAATTAAGCTTTTCTTTCATTATAGGTGTTGTTATTTATTTTATTTTAAGTATAATAATGAAACTACCAGAAGCGGAAATATTAAAGAAGTATTATGCTAAGTTTGAGAGTTATTTATTAAAGAAGATGAAGAATAATTATGAAGACTAATATTAGAAATTTTTGTATTATTGCTCACATTGATCATGGAAAATCCACTCTAGCGGATCGTTTTTTAGAATTGACTGGAACTATCTCTGAAAGAGACATGAAAGCTCAGTTTTTAGATAGCATGGACTTAGAGAGAGAAAAAGGAATTACAATCAAATTACAGCCAATTAGGATGAAATACCAAGCTTCTAGTGGAGAAGATTATATCTTAAACCTGATAGACACTCCTGGTCATATGGATTTTGGTTATGAAGTTTCTCGTTCTATTGCTTGTGTAGAAGGAGCTGTATTAATTGTAGATGCTACTCAGGGAGTGCAAGCTCAAACTTTAGTTAATTTAAGGTTTGCTTTGGATCAGAAATTGAAAATTATTCCCGTGATGAACAAGATAGATTTACCAACAGCAGATATTGAGAAGACTAAGAATGAAATTATTACATTATTAAAATGTGAAGAAGATGAGATATTAGAAATATCAGCTAAGACTGGTAAAGGGGTTGCTGAATTAATTGAAGAGATAGTTGCTAAAGTTCCAGCACCAGCAGAAGGTATAGAAGATAGTAGAGCTTTAATCTTTGATTCTATTTATGATGAATACAAAGGTATTATTTCCTATGTTAGAGTTTTTGATGGTTCTTTTAAACGGGGAGATAAGGTTAAATTTATAGGTACTGAAGTAGAATCTGAAATTTTAGAAGTAGGATATTTTAGACTTAGCAGAGAAAAAGCTGATGAGATTAAAAGCGGTGAAATTGGATATATCATTACTAGTGAAAAAGATCTTAGAAGTGTTAGGGTTGGTGATACTATTGCGATGCGAACTAAAGAGGTAGAAGCATTACCAGGATACAAGATTGTTAAACCAATGGTTTATGCTGGAATCTATTCTCAGGGTGGAGACAAGTATGAAGAGTTAAGAGATGCTGTGGAAAAATTAATATTAAATGATGCTTCTATTGAAATAGAGCCAGATTCTTCTCCAGTATTTGGATTTGGATTTAGATGTGGTTTTCTAGGACTTTTACATTTAGATATTTTCTTACAAAGATTAAAAAGAGAATATGATTTAGAATTAGTAGTAACAGTTCCTTCAGTAGCTTATCGAGCCTATCTGAAAGAAGGGGTAGCTGATAAATATGTGAAAAACAAGAAGATTCATACTTTTAAAGATGAGTTAGGTGAATATGCAATTTTAACTAAGCCCTCTGAACTTGATTTACAATATGTAGATTGTATTGAAGAACCAATGGTCACCATGGATGTTATCACTCCTGGTGAACATATGGGACCAGTAATGAGTTTAGTAGAAGGTCGAAGAGGACAATATTTAAATACTGAATATTTAGATCAAGATTTAGTAGTTTTAAAATACAAAATACCTTTAGCTCCTATTCTAGTTGATTTTTATGATAAACTTAAAAGTGTTAGTAAAGGTTATGCTTCAATTAATTATGAGTTCTCAGAATACAAAGTAGTTAATTTAGTTAAATTAGATATATATATAGCCGAAGAGTTAATTGAACCTCTATCTAGTTTTGTCTATCAAGATGAAGCTTTTAGAACAGCTAAAGCAATTGTAGTTAGATTAAAAGAAGCAATCTCTCGACAACAATTTGTAATTAAGATTCAAGCATCTATTGGTGCTAAAGTTATTGCTGCTGAAAGGCTAAGTGCTTTACGAAAGAATGTTACTGCAGGTTTGTATGGTGGTGATGTTAGTCGAAAGAAGAAGCTTCTAGCTAAACAAAAAAAGGGTAAAAAAAGAATGCAAAGTCAGGGGAAAGTTGCATTACCACAAGATGTATATCTTTCTGTTCTAAAGCGTGATTAACGAAACAGAGGAGCTATTGTCCAAGAAAGCATACTAAGGACCATAAAGATTGCTAGAATGGTCCAAACTATTTTTAATTTTTTTCTTTTCATATGATTAATTTTAACAAATATTTACCAAATGATGAAGAGGCTTTAGAAGTAATTCATTCAACTAAGGTTTCTTTGTATTTTAAATTATTTCTAGCTACTATTATCTTTTTAGCTCCTTTCTTCTTTATGATTCCAATTTTAAGTTTAGGAATTAGGGGAATTATTCTTTCTCTTCTAATAATCTTTTTAGATTTAATATATATATTAAAATCTTACAAGAAGTGGACTTACAATTGTATTATTTTAACAGATAAGAAACTTTATAGATTTCATCAAGAGGGAATCTTTAAAAGAGGAATTAAAGAATTTCATTTAAATAACATTGATGAAATTGATGTTGAGTATCGAGGTTTAATTTCTAAGATTTTTAAAGTAGGGGACTTAGTTATCTATTTAAAGAATGATAGATATGTTGATTTAGATGATGTTAGAGATGTGCAGAGGATTAAGAATAGAATATGGGAAGTAATTAATTAGAATAATAAAGTTGATTAAGATTAGCTTTTTTTGTTTGACTAATTAAGAAGAATATGATTTAATAAGATATTAATTTGTCTAATTTAAATTAATAAACGAAAATTAAAAAAAGGAGGATATTATGAGATCTGTTTGGAATTGGTTTTTAGGTCCATTAGTTGTATTCGTTGCTGTGTATTATGCTTGTATGTTAGCAATGACTATTCAGCTACAAAAAGCTATTGTGCATACATCAATTTGGTTAGTTCCATTGTTAATTATTGTCAATATTCTTGTTTATGTTTTGACAAAAAAATTCAGTTCTTTTCTTTTGGCTATCTTGAGTATTTCATTATTAGTATTGAGTTTGCTCAATGGATTTTTTGATTATGAAAAGATGGGGATGGGTTTTTTTGCTATTTTAGGTGCTGTTTCTGTTAATATTATTTTTCTAGTATTATTAGTCATAATTATTTCTATTTTTCCGGAGGAAGATTCTTTTGGAAGAAAAGAGACTTGGTATATTTCTTCTCCGGGTATAGTACTAGAATCAAAGATATTTTGGATCTCCTTAGTGTTAATTGGAAGCTGGGCTTCGCTTTTAATTATTGGAGGATTTATTGGAGTTAGGATTTAAGATTGATGATTATTAAAGATTAGTTGTATAGCTAACCTTTGTTTGTTTGTTTGACTGATTAAGAATAATGTGCTTAAATAATGTATTAATTTGAATAATTTAGATTAATAAACGAAAATTAAAAAATAAAATAATTCAAGGAGGAATTATGAAAAAGTTAGTAATTATAGTTCTATTTATAGGACTGATGTTTTCTTTGGCTATGGCTGAGGAAATTGAAAGAGTTGAGTTTAATATCAATGGAGATTTTTTTGAACAGATCACAACAATTAGTGTTTTAAAGGAAGAAATAATCAAAGAAAATACACTTTCTTATTACATTAAAAATAAGTTAAATGTTCTTAATGATTCTCTATATTATCAGGATGCTGTTCAAAATCCTGGAAAAGAGATTATAGTCTATGATAATCTAAAAATAGTTGGGTTATTTCTCCCAAAAGTAGAGCAAACAAAGCTTTCGACAGTTTTTGAAAATCAAGAAATTGATACTAATTTAGAGCCATTGGAGAGATTTAGTTGGGAACTTCTATTATTCTATATTTTTGCTTTATTTTCAGGGATTTTAGTGGTGTCAACTTTTAATTTAGGAATAAAATCTTATATTTTTATAAAAATTTCTATAGTTTTATGTTTGATATTGAGTATAGGTTTTTCTAGCTTTCTTCAATTTCAGCAGTTTTCTCTTTCGATAGAAATTTTTTTGTGGAGTTTTAATGCTTTAATAACCATTACTATTTTACTAGCTTTTATTTTACTAGTGGATATATTTATAGATTATCTTTCTTCTAAAAAGATTGATAAATTTAAGGATGTTAGGTTTATTTCTGTTTTTATTTCTTTTCTGTTTTTGATTATAGCTTTATCTCTATTTGTACCATCCTTTAATAAAGTTTATTTATTGTTAGTGTTGTCTGGTATGTATATCATTCCAATATTAATTACATATTTGATTTTGATGGTGAAGAAAAAGTTGAAGAAAATAAGTGAAGAAAAAGAATAATTTGTATTAGGGGATTGGCTTAAGTCGATTCCCTTTTTTATTTAAAAACTAATTCAATGAGTGGTTTACGAATCACTCTTTTTTTATTATAATAAATACATGAAACAAAATAATTCATTATTCTTTAGAATATTTTCTTCTAAAATATTTTTTGTTATTTTCCTAATTATTGTTATTTACTTATCAGTAAATGTTTATCGTGAAATAAAACAAAGGGTAGAAGTAAAAAGAGAAATTGCTAACCTTAAAATGGAGATAAATAATTTAAGTAATGAAAATGATAAGTTAGGTGACTTGATAGAATATTTTGAAACTGAAGAATATATTGAGCTTAGTTCTAGAGAAAAATTAGGATACAAAAAACCAGGAGAGAAGATTATAGTTTTCACTGAAGAAGGTGGGGATGGTATTTTAAATACTGCTCAGAATAGAAATAGTTTAAATCGAAAATCAAACCTAAAATTATGGTGGGATTATTTTTTTAATAATACTAATACAATATGAAAAAATTAATTACTAAAAAAAGAGTTATTGGTTTTGCTTTGTATATATTCTTAGCGATAATTGTCTTTAGTTTCTTTGATATCTATTTTCTAGGCTATCGAACAGACTTAAGTAAGTTTACTTCTAAGGTCATCCCTTATCCAGCTTTGTTTGTTAACAGTGACATGGTTAGTGTTGGTCAATATGATCGATTTTTAAAGGGCTATGAGTCATATTTAAAAGAACTAGGTGTGCATCAGAAGATTGATCAGCAGTTATTATCCAGAACTATGATTCAGAACATAGCTTTAGAACAGGTAGTTACTAAATTAGATATTAAGTTTAGTAAACAAGAGTTTAATGATTATGTGGATGACTTCTACAAGAATAATAATATTTCTGGAATGAATAGAGAGAATTATACTAATTACTTTTTAAAACCAATTTATTACAAAGAAAAGATTATCAGTAGAATTACTGATGATGATTTTAATTTAGAGAATAAGAAGAAGATAGAATTAATTTATAATGACTTGATTAAGAATTCAGTTGATTTCAATATCTATTCTGACCTATACAAAGATCAAGAACTTGGTATTAATGGTAATATGATTGGTTGGCTTCCTTATGGAAATCTACCAGAATCTTTAAAATCAAGAGTTGAGAAGATGGAGATTGGTGAATTTACTTCAATTATGAAAAGTATTTCTGGATATCATATATATAAATTAAATGGTAAAATAAAGAATGAAGATGGTAGCTATTATTATCAATTTGATCAAATATTTTTACCAATTGAAAACTTTAGTAATTATTTAAATAAATTTTTAGAGAATAGTAAAATATTACATTTTTTAAATTAGATATATTCCAATTCAATGATTGAAATTACAAACCTATCAAAATTCTATAACCCTAATGTTTGGGCTTTGAATAAAGTCTCCTTGAATATCAAACCAGGAGAATTTGTTTCTATTGTTGGACAAAGTGGTACTGGTAAAACTACCTTAGTAAAGATGTTAATTGCTGATGAATTACCTAGTGATGGTCAAATTGTAATTGGTGGTTGGGATATTACTAATATTGAAGACTATGATGTCCCTTATCTCCGAAGACAAATTGGAGTAGTATTTCAAGATTACAAGCTATTACAAAAAAAGAATGTTTATGAAAATGTTAGTTTTGCTTTAGAGTCTTGTGGAACTCCTAAAGAAAGAATTCATAAGATAGTTCCTCAAATTTTAAAGATTGTTGGTTTACAAAACAAGATGGATCGTTATCCTAGTCAATTATCTGGTGGTGAACAACAAAGAACAGCTATTGCTCGGTCTTTAGTTCATCAACCTAAATTATTAATTGCTGATGAGCCTACTGGTAATTTAGATTCAATTAACTCTCGAGAGATAATTGATTTACTCTTAAGAATTAATAGTTTAAATACTACAGTTATCTTAGTTAGTCATGATCGAGATATTATTAACAGTCTAGGAAAAAGAGTGGTTACTATGGATGATGGGAAAATAATTTCTGATCAAGTTAAAGGAAGATATATACTTTAAATTAAATAAATTTATGTTAACTTCATTTATTCGGGTATTAAAATTTGCTTTTCAAGGCTTTTGGAGAAATATTTGGCTTTCAGTCATTAATATTACTATTTTAGTTCTAACTCTTTTTGCTATTAATTTCCTAATTGGTTTTAATCTTTTAGCTGACAATGCTATTGGTTTAGTAAATGAGAAAATAGATGTTAATTTGTATTTTGTAGAGAATATTTCAGATGAAAAGGTAGAGGAGATCAAGCAAAAGATCTTTGATTCAGATTATATTGAAGAAGTAGAGTTAGTTTCAGCTGAAGATGCTCTAAATACTTTTTTGGAAAGACATCAATCTGATGATCATATTGTAGAAGCTATAAATGAGCTTAAAGAAGATGATGGTCAGGTTTTTAACTCTAGTTTAAAGATTAAGGCTAAGGATATGGATATGTATGGTGAGGTCTTAAAAGAGCTAAAAGAGAGTCAATACAGTGCTTTATTTGAAATTGATGAGTCAGAGTTTAAAGATTATACTAATATGACTGAAAAGATTAGTAATATCTCTGAAAGAGTTAAATTATTTGGTTATATAGTATCTATTATCTTTATCCTAATTGCTTTAATGATGGTTTACAATACGATTAAGATTGCTACCTATACTCATCGAGAAGAAATTGGGATTATGAGGTTGGTTGGAGCAACTAACAAATTCATTAAATCTCCTTTTATATTTGAAATTATACTCTACAACCTCATAGCTGTTATTATTGTAGCTATATTATTTTATAGTTTTCTTTCAGTAATGAATCCATTGTTAGTTAAGTTGTTTGAAGGATATCCTTTAAATCTAATGGATTATTTCAATCATAACTTTGTTTGGATATTTGGTGGACAGTTTATTATTATGAGTCTCTTCTCTATTGTTAGTAGTTCAGTAGCAATTAAGAAGTTTTTGAAGATTTAGAATATCTTATTTATAATAATTTATATTTAATAAGGAAAATATTATGATAAACAATAGAAAAAATGAGGCAAAAACTGATATTGATCTTTTTAATTATATTAGAGAAAATAGATTTTATTCCAAGAATTGGACCGTTCAAAAGCAAGGTAATAAATATATACAAGAAATTTTAGATAAAACAAGTAAAAAGGGGACGGGAAATCAGGGTTATCCAGATTTGATTTATGTTAATGATAATAAAAAATTGTTAATTTTAATTGAGAATAAAGATCAAATTAAAAATCATATTTCAAAAAATGAAGATAAGCCAGTTGATTTTGCAGTTGATGGAATAAAACATTATTTGTCTTTTTTTAAGGAAAATAAATTAAATACAGAAAAGGAAATATTAAGGAAATATATAAAAAATTGGAAAATAATTGGAATTGCCTTTTCTGGAGATATTAACGATGAGTATAATCATAGACTTGATACATATATTGTAGAAGGTGATTTAATTCAAAATATTGGCAAAAACGAAATATTGGATGAGGAAGATTATTTAGCATTTTTTGAAAATATTGACTTAGAAAAAATATCTAATGATATTTCAAAATCATCAAGTGAAATCAACAGGCTTTTAAGAAATTTGGATTCACCAAAAAGACCTATTCTTTTAAGTGCTTTAATGATTTGTTTGTATCCTAAAGAAAGTGGAGCAGATTTTAAAAATAGTTATAGCTCATGGAGTACGCAAACAATTATTAGGAACATACCTACAACAATTAGTGATATCTTGGAGAGTGAAAAAATTGATAAAAATAAAATAGAAGTCTTAACGAATGAGTTAGTTTTTTTAAATACTGATACTGATTTGAAATCCACAAATATTTTAAAAGATATCTTGAAAGAACTTGAAGAAAAAGTTATTCCCTTGTTTAATAAAAAAACATCTTATGATATAATTGGAAAATTTTATGAGGAATTTTTAAGATATGCAGGGATAACAAATGTAAAAAAGGGGATTGTTTTAACACCGAATCATATTACAACACTTTTTACAGATTTAATTGATATTAAAACAAATGATATAATTTTTGATCCCGCGTGTGGTACTGGTGCATTTTTAATATCAGGAATGAATAAGCTTATTGATAAAATTGAAAATTCAAAATTATCAGATAAAAAAGAAAGAATAAAAAATATAAAAACTAAACAACTTATTGGATTTGAAAAAAATAGCACAATGTATTCTTTGGCAATTTCTAATATGCTTTTTAGAGGAGATGGTAAATCTCAAATATTTAATGAAGATTTTTTTTCTGCAAAGACAAATGAAATATTAGACAATTTATCTACGAAACCAACGATTGGTTTTATTAATCCACCATATGGAGGGAGAGATAATGCTAAAAATCCAACAAAAAGAGAAATACAATTTTTAGAAAAAATGTTAGATCATTGTAGTAGATATGGGATTGTTATTGCTCCCCTTTCAACATATTTTAAGGATGAAGCAGATAGAGATAGAATTTTAACAAAGCATACCTTGAAGTATGTTATTAATGTACCTAGTGAACTATTTCAACCGAATGCCTCAATTCATACAGCTATTGCCGTTTTTGAGACAAATATTCCTCATAATAACAGTAAGGTTGTTTTTTATAATTTGAAAGATGATGGTTTTGTTTTATCTAAGAATAAAGGTAGAACGGATGTATTGAATAAATGGAGCGGTATTAAGAAAGATTTATTAAGAAAGATTAAGAGTCCAAAGAAAAATGAAGATTTTATAGACTTGGTTTTTAAAAAGGTCAGTAGTAAAGATGAGTGGATAATTCAAGCACATTCAAAAACAAATTATGAAAAATTATCAGAAAAAACCTTTGAAAAAAGTATTAAAGAGCATGTTATTTTTTCTACAAAATTAAAATTAGATTTAGTAAATAAGGATTTGGATGAAATAACATTATTGGAAATATTAAACGAAAATAATATTAGTGCAGCTGAAGTTTTGGATAATGATAATAAAAATTATGAAAGTTAATAAGGATAATTGGCAAGAATTTAAATTTTCAGGAAAAGGTGGAATTTTTACTATCTCAAGAGGGAAAAGATTAGTTAAAAAGGATCAGATTAATGGTAATATTGCTTACATTTCTTCTAGTAAGAAAAATAATGGTATTGATAATTACATCTTGCCGCCAGATTTTATGACAATTTATAGTAATGCTTTAACTATTAATAATAGTGGAAGTGTTGGTTATTGTTTTTATCATCCATATAAATTTGTTGCATCTGATCATTGCACTATAATTGATATTAAGGATAAAAATATAAAGTTAAATAATTATATTGCTTTATTTTTAAAGCCTGTTATTGAATCGATGAAAAATAAATATAATTTTGCAAGAGAAATTAATAATGAGAGATTAGAAAAAGAAAAAATATTACTTCCAGTTAAATACAATAAATGTCCTGATTGGGATTTTATGAAAAACTATATTAAAGATTTATCCAAAAATATTAAATATACTAAAGAAGTAATTAAAAAAACAAATGTTCAGAGTATAAACGAAAATAAAATAAAATGGAAGGAATTTAAATTAAATAAAATATTTGATTTATTTTTAGGGAAGCCAATACATTCAATTGAAGTCGAAGGAATTAAATCATCGTCTACGGATGGAATAGCATATATCACAAGAACTGCTAAAAATAATGGTGTAGAATCTTTTGTGGATAAATCAGTAGTGGATAATAATAAAATTATTAAAGGGAACTGTATAACAATTGGAGCTGAAGGTTTTAAAGCTTTCTATCAGGACAAGGAGTTTATAACTGGGAATAAAGTTAATATTCTTAGAAATAGAAAGTTAAATTTATGGAATTCTTTGTTTATTAATTCAATACTTAATTTAATTATAGAGGAAAAATTTGGATATGGAAGAGGTGCTGTAAAGTCTAGATTAGAAGATCTTTATATTAAATTGCCAATAAACATTGATAATGAACCAGATTTTGAATTTATGGAGAATTATATTAAATCTTTACCATATTCTTCTAATTTGTAATTTAATTAAATATTAAAAAATCCCGTTAGAACGGGATTTTTTGTTTTATAGAAATTTAGTTATTTCTTTAGAGTTTCCTTTTTAGTAACTTTCTTAACTTCTTTAGCTACTGGTTTAGTAATTACAGAAGCTATAGTTCTTAATTTTAAGCTACCATCAAATCTTCTCATCTTTCTTTTACTGAATTGAACAATTCCATTGATTAAAGAAATTAGAGAATCATCACTAGCTCTTTTTACATTTTTACCAGGATAGTATTTAGTTCCTCTTTGTTTAACAATGATTTGTCCTGGTTTAATAGCTTGACCATGTGATAATTTGATACCAAGCATTTTAGCTTTGGAATCTCGTCCCAGCGAGGTTGATCCGCCGGCCTTTTTATGAGCCATATGTTTATTTCATTAATATTAATTCGTATGAATAAAAGTATAACAGAAAGGAGGATATTGTCAATATCCTCCTTTGACTTAAGGCTCTAAGAGTGGTAATATACTAATATTGTAAAATATTATTTTACATATTTTTGTGTTATTCATGTGCTTCTGAAAAGAGAGAAAATTTACTTTGATCCTCATTAATGAGGGAAAAACAATTAAAAAATAAGGAATAATTATATATGTTATATTCTAAAAAAGTAATGGATCATTTTAAGAACCCTAGGAATCTAGGGGAGCTTAAAAATGCTGACATTGAGGCTCAAGTTGGTAATCCAACTTGTGGAGATATTATGAAACTCTATCTTAAAATTAAAGACAAGAAGATTAAAGATATTGGTTTTGAAACTTTAGGTTGTGGAGCAGCAATTGCTTGTTCTTCTATGATTACTCAAGAAGCTAAAGGAAAAACTCTTTCCGCAGCAAAGAAGATAAATAAAGACTTGATTGTAAAGAAATTAGGTGGTTTACCAAAACCTAAAGTACATTGCTCAATGTTAGCTATTGAAGCTTTACAAAAAGCAATTAAGAATTATGAAGAAAGTACAAAATAATGAATAAAAAAATAGATAATAAAATAAATAAAATTAGAGAAGTATTAAAGATGGATGGCGGTGATTTAGAGATTTTTAAATATGATGAAAAAGAAAATCTAATGCAAATTAAATTACTTGGTATGTGCCAAGGTTGTCCAATGGCTGAGATAACTGTGAAGAACTTTATTGAAAAGGAATTGCAAGAAATAATTCCTGATTTAATTGTAGAGAAAGTTTAATTATATGACTAAAAAAAATATATATTTTGATAATGCTGCTACTACTCAAGTAGATCAGCGAGTATTAAAAGCTATGCTCCCTTATTTCACTAATGACTTTGGTAATGCTTCTTCTTTACATAGTTTTGGACAAGAAGCTGAAGGAGCAGTCTTAAAATCTAAAGATATCATTTCTGATTTCTTGAATTGTGAAGCTAAAGAAATAGTTTTTACTTCTGGAGGAACTGAAAGTAATAATACAGTTTTAAAGAGTGTTTTTAATAATTATCAAGGGCATTTAATTACTAGTGCTTTTGAACATCCTAGTGTTTTAGATACTGCTAAGTATTTAAAGAGTAAAGGTGTAGAAGTTACTTTTATTAAACCAGAAGCTAATGGTTTAATTGATCCTCAGAAAGTATTAGATGCTATTCAATCAAATACTAAACTAATTTCTATCATGTATGTGAATAATGAGATTGGAACTATTCAGCCCATTGGTAAAATTGCTAAAGACTTAGAAGAAATAAATAAAGATAGAGAAGAAAAGATATTATTTCATACTGATGCTGTGCAAGCTACTTATTTTGCAACTATGGATATTACTCGTCTGAGAGTAGATTTCTTATCTCTTTCTGGTCACAAGATTTATGGTCCCAAAGGTGTTGGAGCTTTGTATATTAAAGATGGAATTAAAATTACTCCTTTATTACATGGTGGACATCAAGAAAATGGTTTCCGAGCTGGAACTTACAACGTTCCTTCAATAGTTGGTTTAGGAAAAGCAGTGAGTCTAATAAATACTTCAGAACATACTAAAGAAGTAGAGCAGATTAAGAAATTAAGGGATGTTTTGATAGAAAAGGTATTAAAGATTGAAGGAGCTAGTTTAAATGGAGATCAAGAATCTCGTTTAGCTAATAATGCTAATTTCCTATTCCAGAATGTTGAAGGAGAAAGTCTGTTATTAAAACTTGATATGGAAGGAGTAGCTTGTTCTACTGGTTCAGCTTGTGCTTCTGGTTCTTTACAAGCATCACATGTTTTATTAGCTATTGGAGTTAAACCAGAGAATGCTCATGGTTCATTAAGAATTAGTATTGGAAAAGATAATACTATTAAGGATATTAATCATTTCGTTAAAGTTTTAGAGAAAATAGTTAAAGAATTAAGATCATTTTCACCTTTAAAATAAATGTTGTATTTAAAAGATAAATTTAAAATTTTTTTTAGTAAAAGACCTATTTATTGGTTAATGGTTTTAACTTTATCAGCTAATTTTTATTTATGGTATTTAATTTATAATTTTGTTGATTTTGGGAAAGATTTTCATGTTTTACATTATAATATCTATTTTGGAATAGATTTAATTGATTCACCTCAAAGATTATTAGCTATTCCCTTTCTAGGAATTGGAATCTTATTAATCAATTTAGTTCTTTCTTATATTTTCTATATTATTAAAAAAGAATTTACTATTCCTTATTTCTTATTAACAGCTAGTTTATTTGTTAATTTAGAATTAATTTTTTACCTCATTGGGGTAATTGGAATGGAATACTAGTAATTAAAATTAAATATTTATGTTGAATTTAATTGTAATCAAAATTTTTATCTTAACAACTCTATCAACTTTTGTAGCTGTTGCTATTACTCCTTTGGTTAGTCATTTTTTGTATAAGTATAATTTAGGGAAACAAATTAGAACTGAAGAAAGTGCTCCTATATTTCATAGCTTGCATAAGAAAAAAGAAGGAACTCCAACCATGGGTGGGATTATTATTTGGTTTACTCTTTTAGTAATTATGTTTTTGTTTTATTTAATTTATTTCTTTTTTCCAGAATCTGGAATATCATTTTTAAACTTTTTTTCTAGATCTCAAACATTATTACCTTTAGGAGCTTTAATTGCTACCGCTATTATTGGATTATGGGATGATTATTTAGGAGTTCGAAAAATAGGTGCTAAGGGTGGAGGATTGAGTATGAAGAAAAAACTTTTAATATATTTTGGAATAGCTTTAATAGGTGCTTTATGGTTTTTCTTTAAATTAGATTGGGATGTTTTACATATTCCTTTTGTAGGTAATTTTGAAATAGGATGGTGGATTATTCCTTTGTTTACTTTTGTAGTTGCTGCTACTTCTTTTTCAGTTAATGAAACTGATGGTTTAGATGGTTTAGCTGGTGGATTATTATTATTCTGTTTTGTTACCTTTGGAGTAATTAGTTTCTTACAAGGGAGCTATGATTTAGCTAGTTTCTGTGCTGTCATAGTTGGAGCCTTAGTTACATTTTTATGGTTCAATATTCCCCCAGCAAGATTCTTTATGGGCGATACTGGTTCCATGAGTCTGGGTATTACTTTAGGTATCATTGCGATGTTAACTAATACTTTGCTTTATTTACCTTTAATTGCTTTTATCTTTATCTTTGAATCTCTCTCAGTAATTATTCAGTTGATTTCTAAGAA
The DNA here is from genome assembly GCA_964424195.1 of uncultured Gammaproteobacteria bacterium. Lineage (GTDB taxonomy): Bacteria > Patescibacteriota > Patescibacteriia > UBA1558 > S5-K13 > JAIOTH01. The sequence continues at coordinate 46,990 of CAYRHT010000003.1, forward strand.
ACTTAGAAATGGTAAGAAAGTATTTCTATCTACACCAGTTCATCATCATTTTGAAGCTATTGGTTGGTCAGAGTCTAAGATTGTAATGCGAGCTTGGTTATTAAGTGGAGTATTTTCAGTCTTCGCTTTGATTATTTATTTATTTGATAAGACTATTTAATTAAAAATATGAAAGAAAACAATTTTCTAAAACAAAAGTTTAATAATCTTCATACTAGTCCAGAAGTAGAATCTGCTACTAAAAGAAAAGAAATGAAAGGAAAAGAAGGTAAGATTACTAAACCAACAGAGAAGATAGAAGCACATCTAGAAAGATTAGATGAGATTTTTAATACAGAAGATAATAACCAAAGAGAGTTTAGAGTTGGTTTTCTAAAAGATAAACTACATGACAAGTTCATCGTTAAACCCGAAAATATTCCAACCAGCTATTATGAACAACAAAGAAGAATAATGAGAGAAGAAGGATATGGAGATGTAGAAATAACAGATAACATGAAAAGAGATGCTGAACAAACAATAGTGGCTGATCAAAGGGCAAGTTTTGATGAATGGATTGATTATTTAAGTTCAGAAGATGCTACCTATCCAAACTATCTAAAATACTTTGCTTTTAGAGGAATAACTAAGTTAGGGAAGTATGATAAAGAAAAGGAAAAGTTTGCTAATCGAACTAAAGAAACAGTAGCTCCTTTTGTAGATCTAGATAGAGAAGCTTTGGCTAATGTGCTAGATGCTTTAGAAAAAGAACATCAAGGACAAGAACAGGCTGATGAATTATCAGATAACTTTAAAAAATATTTAAAAGGTGCTAACTTTGGTAAACTTTATGCTCAAGCTGGTAAAGATATAATGGAACAAGGAGGAATGGAAAAATTAGATATTCATGATGGTGAGTGGATTAAATATGATCAAGGAACAGATTCTTCTTTACTTCATAAATCATTACAAGGAAAATCTACTGGTTGGTGTACTGCTGGTCAGAGTACAGCTCAGACTCAAATCGAAAATGGTGACTTCTATGTCTATTATACTAAAAACAACGATGGTCAATATACTGAACCTCGAATAGCTATTCGAATGAATGGTCAAAATAAGATTGGTGAAATTAGAGGGGTAGCTAATGATCAGAATATAGAGTCAGAGGCAGAAGATATCCTTGATGAAAAATTAAAAAAATTTCCGGATTCAGAAGCATATCAACAAAAAAGTCATGATATGAAACTCTTAACCCAAATTGAAGAAAAACAAAACAAGAAAGAAAAACTAACTAAAAAAGATTTAGAATTTCTTTATGAAATAAAATCAAGGATTAAAGGATTTGGTTATGAAGATGATCCTCGTATTAAAGAAATTCAAGAGCAAAGAAATTTTAAAAAAGATTTATCTTCTGTATTTAGTTATCTTCCTGAACAGATTAGCGTTACTGAAGAAGAAGCTTTAAGTGGAGATATTAAATTCCATTATGGTACTCTTAATCTTTATGGATTAAAATCAGCCGAAGGACTTGTTTTACCAGAGAATATAGGTGGTGGTCTTGATCTTAATGGTCTTACTTCAGCCGAAGGACTTGTTTTACCAGAGAATATAGGTGGTGGTCTTGATCTTAATGGTCTTACTTCAGCCGAAGGACTTGTTTTACCTAAGAATATAGATGGTAGTCTTGATCTTAATCGTATTACTTCAGTTGAAAAAGAAGAATTAAAAGAAAAATATCCTAATCTAAGAGATAAAATTAAATAATTATTTATGGATTTTAAGAATAAAAAAATATTAATAATGGGGCTTGGTATAATTGGCAAAGGATTAAAAGATGCTTTGTTTTTTTATAACCAAGGAGCAGAAGTAACAGTTACTGATTTAAAAGATGAATCAGAGTTAATTGATTCAATCAGTGAATTAAAGAAATATCCAGATATTAAATTACATTTAGGAAAACATCTGGAATCTGATTTTAAAGAAAATGATATTATTGTTCGAAATCCAGCAGTTCCTAAAGATTCTAACTTTTTAAAAATAGCTCGAGAGAATAACAAAGAAATAGTAATGGAGGATTCTCTATTCACTAAACTAACCAAAGCTAAAGTAATTGGGATTACTGGAACTCGAGGAAAAACTACTAGCTCAACTTTAATTTATGAAATTTTAAAATATGCTGGTTTAGATGTCTATTTATCGGGCAATGTCAGAGGTACAGCTTCTTTACCATTATTGGACAAAGTTAAAGAAGACTCTTATGTCGTCTTAGAACTTAGTTCTTGGCAATTGCAAGGATTTGCTGATGAAAAAGTATCTCCAGAATATGCAATAATTACTAATATTTATGAAGATCATTTGAATAGGTATAAAGGAATGAGTGATTATGTTAATGACAAGAAGCAGATTTACAAATTTCAGAAAGAATCTGACTTTCTATTCCTTAATCAAGATATGAATCCAGAATATTTAGCTGAGTTTCAGAATGAAGCTATTGCTCAGAAGATTTATTCTTCTAAAGAAGATGTAGGGAATTATCAAACTAATTTAATTGGAGAACATAACTTAGAGAACATTGCTATTGCTCGAGTTATAGCTTTAGAAATAGGGATTGATGAAGAAACTATTCAGAAAGCAGTAGCAAACTTTCAAGCTATTGAATTTAGATTAGAAAAAGTTAGAGAAATTAATGATATTAGCTTTATAAACGACAGTGCTAGTACTGCTCCAGTAGCAGCTATTAAAGCTTTAAATTCTTTTAATCAAAAAGTATTCTTAATTGCTGGAGGAGCTTCTAAAGATTTAGATTTAAAAGGCTTAGCTCAAACCATTAAAGAGAAAGCTCAGAAAGTAGCTCTCTTAGAAGGAAGTGATACTCCTAAGTTAAAAGAACTTTTAGATGATAATTTAGTTTTAGGAGTTTTTAAAGATTTAGAATCAGCAGTACAGATTTTGTATAAACAAGCTCAAGCTGGAGATATTATTTTATTATCACCAGGTTCTGCTAGCTTTGGAATGTTTCAAAATGAATTTGATAGAGGAGAGCAATTTAATCAGATTGTAAATAATTTAAAATGATTAGAAGACATTCAAAATTTAGAAGATTATTAGAACGCTTATTTCATGTTGGTGGTAAAGCTCATGAACCAGACTATACTTTGATTACTATTACTAGTATTTTTATTTTATTTGGTTTATTAATGTTAATGTCTGCTTCTTCAGTAATTTCTTATCAGAAGTTTGGTAGTTCCTATTATCTTTTTTGGCATCAAATTCTATTAGGTTTTCTTCCTGGGATTATAATTTTTTGGATTTGTTCTAAGATAGATTTTAAATTATGGAAAAAATTTGCTTTCTTCATGCTGATCTTTTCCATTTTATTATTATTAGCTGTATTTATTCCTGGTTTAAGAACTACTTTTGGTAGTGCTCGTTCTTGGATTAATATTTTTGGATTTTCTATTCAACCCTCAGAAATTGTTAAATTAACTTTTTTAATATACTTAGCCTCTTGGTTAGATAGTAGAGGAGCTGAGAAAGTGAGAGATTTGCATCATGGATTAATGCCTTTTCTAATATTAATTGGAACTATTAGTATTTTGATGTTATTACAACCAGATATGGGGACCCTTAGTATTATTTTTGTAATTGCTTTGATTAGTTTCTATATCGGTGGCGGGCATGTTAAACATATTATTTCAGTTTTAATAGGTGCTTTTGTAGTCTTTTTTATTGCTATTAAAGTAGCTCCTTACCGTTTAGCTCGTTTTATGGTTTTTATGAATCCAGGAGCTGATCCTCAAGGAGTAGGTTATCATTTAAATCAAGCTTTAATTGCTGTAGGTTCTGGAAGATGGTTTGGAGTTGGTCTAGGGCATTCCAGACAGAAATATGGTTATTTACCAGAAGTAGCTGGGGATTCAATATTTCCAGTGATGGCCGAAGAATTGGGGTTTATAATGTGTTCTATTTATGTAGTTTTAATTTTTATTCTGGTTTATCATGGTTTAATGGTTGCTCAAAAATCAAAAACATATTATGGTAGAGTCTTAGCAGTTGGGATTATAGTTTGGATTGGTTTCCAGAGTTTTATTAATATTGCTTCTATGATTGGTTTACTACCAATGACTGGAGTACCTTTACCATTCCTATCATATGGTGGGACAGCTATGATTATGAATTTAGCAGCTATGGGAATCTTAGTTAATATATCTCGATATACGAGACAATAAATAAATTAAACTTATGAAAATATTATTCAGTGGTGGTGGAACATTAGGTTCAGTAACACCTTTACTAGCAATTATAGATGAAATTAAAAAAACTCATCCTGAAGATGAGGTGGTTTGGGTGACTACTAAAGATGGAGTAGAAAAAGATTTTTTAAATGAATATGATATTGAAAAATATTCAATGACTTCAGCTAAATTAAGAAGATATTTTTCTTGGCAGAATTTTATAGATTTTTTTAAGTTTATAAAATCTCTCTTTGAAGCTTTTAGTATTATTAAAAAAGTTAAACCTGATGTGATAGTTAGTGCTGGAGCCTATGTTAGTGTTCCCTTAGCAATTGTAGGGAAGTTAATGTTTAAAAAAGTTTTAATACATCAACAAGATATTAAGGTTGGTTTAGCTAATAGGATTATGGCTATTTTTGCAGATCGAATTACTTTGAGTTTTTGGGAATCACAAACTAGGTTTAAATATTTTAAAAAGAGAAAAACATATTTAACTGGAAATCCTGGTAGATTTACTAGAAAACAAATTGATAGTTTAGATCGAGATACTTTGTTAAAGAGGTATAATTTGAAGGCAGACAAACCTATTCTTTTAATTCTAGGAGGTAGTTCTGGTTCAGCCGAAATAAATCAAGTAGTTTACAAATCGGTTTCTAAGTTAGTGAATAAATTTCAAGTTATTCATATTACTGGAGCGAATAAGAACAAGGAAATAGAGAAGGCAGATTATCATCAATATAGCTTTATTTACAAAGAAATGTTAGATTTCATGTTTCTTTCTGATTTAGTTGTTTCTCGAGCTGGTTTTGCTACTCTTACTGAATTATCTTGCTTATCCAAATGCGCTATTATTGTTCCTCTTAAAGGACATCAGGAGATAAATGCGGGATATTTCTATAGAGAAAAGGCTGTTGAACTTTGTGATGCTGAGCATTTAATTACTACAATTTTAAGTTTATCCAGAGACCAGAATAGGAAAGAATATCTAATTGAACATATGGATCATATTATGCCTAAGAATGCTGTGCAAAAGATTACTGATCAGATTTATGGTTTATTTAAAAAACATTAAAACAATGAATTTAAAGAATATTAAAAAAGTATATTTAATTGGGATTGGTGGAATTGGAGTTTCTGCTGTAGCTCAATATTTTTTAGAATCTAGCAAAGAAGTTGCTGGTGCTGATTTAGTTAAATCTGATATTACTAAAGACTTAGAAAAAAAAGGAATTAAAGTTTTCTACAAACATGACGAAAGTAATATTGATGAATCATGTTCATTAGTAATCTATTCTTCAGCTATTCCAGAAGATAATCCAGAATTTAAAAAAGCTCAAGAATTAAATATTAAAACTTTGTCATACTTTGATTTCCTAGGAGAACTTTCTCAAGATCATAAAACTATTGTAGTAACTGGGACTCATGGTAAGTCTAGTACTACTTCTTTAATAGCGATGATGATGATTAAAGCTGGTTTAGACCCGACAGTTTTTGTAGGAACTAAGATTAAAGACTTAGAAAGTAATTTTAGATTAGGAAGGTCAGAATATTTAGTTGTAGAAGGATGTGAGTATCAAGCTAATATGTTAAAGCTCAATCCATATTTAATTGGTATTCCATCAATTGATGAAGATCATTTAGATTTCTACCAAGATTTAGAGGACATCTTAGAACATTTTCAGAAGTTTGTAGATAAATTAGAAAATTCAGATAATTTAGTTTACAATGGTCTTGATCAAAACATTGAACAGCTCTACAAGTCTCCAGAAGCCTCTTCTGTGGGTTTAAATTCCGAATCTAAACTTCGAGCTGAAGATGTAAAAAAAGTTGAGAATGGGCAGAATTTTAACTTGTTTTTGAATGATAAAGAGCTAGTAAATATTCAAACTAACTTACCAGGAGATTACAATATTACTAATATTTTAATAGCTAGTGGTTTAGCTTTAAAGCTAGGAATTAAGCCTGAAATAATTAAAGAAAGTATAGAAGAATTTAAAGGTTTATGGAGAAGATTTGAAACAATAGGGGAGTGGAATACTGATTTAATTATTTCTGATTATGCTCATCATCCTCAAGAATTAAAAGCTTTACTAAAAGGAGCTAAAGAGTTTTATCCAAAGAAAAAGATAGTAGCTATCTTTCAACCACATCAAGAAGACCGAACTCAGAGATTATTTAATGACTTTTTAGATAGCTTTGAAAATGCTGATAATGTAATTATCTATCCAATCTATGAAGTAGCCGGGCGAAGAAGTGAGAAAGCTAAGAATTCAGAAGATTTAGCTAAAGAGATTCATAAAAAAGAAAGTCAGAATGTTTATTATTTAGATACTTACGATAAAGTAAAAGAGCAATTAGAAAATTATCAAGATGCTGTGATTCTAATAATTGGAGCAGGGGATATAGATAATCTAGCTCGGCATTTTCTTAAATAAGTCCGAAGTCCAACCTTAAGTATCTGAAAGGTTGGACTTCGAATGCTTCAAAAAATTAAGTAAAAAAAAGAACCTACAATATTGCATTGTAGGTTCTGTTTCCCTTTTGGTAAGGGAATTCTTTTCATAAACCATCTCATTCTTGCCTCCTTATGAAATGTTTTACATTGTTATAGTTTCTCGAGAATCTAATGTGTTACTATTCTCCTTTATTTTTAACAGCTATTTTATTTAGCCGTTAATATAGTAAAGTATTACGGGTTTTACCAGAAGACCACCTATAACTATTAAAAATATTGCTAAGATTAACTGAACGATAAAGTTCCATTTATCGCTTTTTTTACTAGCATATTTACCGTAGGATTTGAGTCCTACTCCAACTCCAATTGCTAGTAATAACATTCCCAAGAAGAATATTATTATAGTTACAACCATGCCTCCAATAGATTCTACATTAACCATCTTTTCCCCCTATGTTTTTTTAATTTCTTTTAAGTATGAATGTATGATTTTTGTAAGTGAGATTTGGATGACTATTTTTAATGCTAGAAACATAAAAAAAATTCCAAATCCCATTAACATACTTTTTGTAGCTATTGCCACAAAAATACATCCTGTTGCCATTATTACATAAGAAAGATTTTCTAAATACATTTTTTCTCCTAGTAGACTTTATTTGACTTTTTTTAAATTTTTAAAGAACTTCATTAATATTGAGAGTAGTAGAGGAGATCTAAATCCGCCGTTATATAATATATTGCGGTAATCTCCTTCACTACTCTTAACATTAATATCTAACTATAGCATATTATTAGAATAATGTCAAGTATTTATTTAACTTTAATTTATTGCTATACTGAAATAACTAAAATAAAATTATGGATAAATTATTAAATAAGTTTTCAAACATTAAAGCAGACTATAGTCTAGCTCCTTTAACAACTTTTAAAATTGGTGGGCCAGCTAAATATTATTTAGAAACTAAAGATATAGAAGAATTACAAGAAGTAATTAAATTTTGTAAAGAAAGTGATATTGATTTTAAAGTAATTGGTGGAGGTTCTAATTTTCTGGTTAATGATTTAGGCTATAATGGTTTAATTATTAAATATATTAATCGAAATATAGATTTAATTGATGGAGTATTTAAAGTAGGAGCTGGAGTATTCCTATTAAACTTTGTGAATCAATCTTTAGAAAAGGGTTATGCTGGACAAGAAAGTTTAGCTGGTATTCCTGGAACAATTGGTGGAGCTATTTATGGTAATGCTGGAGCCTATGGTATGTCTATTGGTGATGTTATAAAGTCTGTGAAGATTATAGATGAAGATGGGGATATTAAAATATTATCTGCAGAAGATTGTAACTTTAATTATCGGAAAAGTATTTTTAGTTCATATAACTGTATTATCCTAGATGCAGAAATAGTTTTGAAGCAGAAAGATAATCAAGAAGAAAAAGAGATTGCGAAAAAGAATATTATGATTCGAGTAGAAAAGCATCCTTTAAATTTTCCTAACTCTGGTTCTTGGTTTAAAAATATAGTTTTAAATGATGAAGTTAAAGAGAAGTTAAATGAATTTGACCTTTCTAAGTTTGAAAAGTACATGAAAATACCAGCTGCTTTTTTAATTGAAAAAGCTGGTTGCAAAGGTCATCAAATTGGTGGAGCTCAGATGTCAGAGAAACATGCTAATTTTTTAGTGAATAAAGATAATGCTCAATCAGAAGATATAGTTAATTTATCTAATCATGTTAAGAAAGTAATTAAAGAGAAATATGATATTGAATTAGAAGAAGAAGTTCAGTATCTAGGATTTTAATTTGTTTTAAATATTTTGGAAAATAAAAAAGCCGTTCTCATCGAGACCGGATTTTTTAATTTTTTATGAAATTTTATAAAGAGAGTTCATTGTTTCTGACATTTCTTTAGTGTTTTTGAATATATAACTTTCTTCTATGTTTTCTCCAGTATTATGTCTTTTGATTACATCAGCAATGAACATAGGAATTTCGATAACTGTTGAGTTCTTTTTGAATTGAGTCTCTCTTTTATTAATTATAAATGGTCTAGTAGCTATTAATACTATTTCTGTGATATGTTTATTCTCAGATATTTTCTTTTGAACATCTTGGTAAGATTTTCCACCCATAACACTGTGTGTGAAATTAGCAAATAGTCCTTCTAATTTTCCAAGATCATGATTAGTATCATTAAATAACCAATTTGTAGTTTTTAAGAATGTTCCTCCAGTATCTATAATATCATCAAATATTATTCCAATTTTTCCATCTAATGTTTCAGTACCAATTAATTCTGGATTATCAATTATTACTTTATCTGGATGATTTGGTTCTTTTCTAAGTTTATTTAAGAGAAGTATTGATGAATTTGGGAGGAACATTTGTTCTCTAACTTTTTCTACAAAAGCTTTAGCTCCAGCATCAGGGGAAATAAATACTATATTTTCACCTTTATTTTTAATTATTAGTGATGATTTAGTTAATAAATAATGAGCATACAAACTTGTCGGCTGGATGTTAAATATACGTTTTTTGTTATTTTCACTTAAATCATTATGATATTTTGTGACTCTTTTATTATGTAAGTGAATTGTTATAACCTCATCTACACCAGCTGTTTTTAATAATTCAGCATATAGTTTAGCTGTATTAGCCTCACCTAGCATTTTAGGATCTTCATCTACGCTTCTGTCTTGTCGTGAATAACTTAAATCTAATGCAACTAGAATAACTTTTTCAGCTCCATTTTCCTTAGCCGCTCTAATAGTAATACAGTTTCTCATAGCTCTATCCTGAGGATTTTGAAATGGTCCTTCTGTTGATATTAAATATACTGTTTTTTCTTTAAGATTTTTAGCTTGACCTTCAAATATGAATTTTGGATTAAATTCTCCACCACTCATGATTTTAGGCATCATAATATTTAGTACATCTTGATCTTGTTCAAAAGACTTTGCTATTTCTTGAGCAAATTTTTTGTGAGTTTTGGAATTGGTAATGATTACAATATTTTTCATAATTTCAGCTTTATTAATCATAAATCTATTTTACATTATTTCTTACTTTTTCTCCAATTATTTAATTATGTAAAATAAAAAGCCGTTCTTTCATGGAACGGCTTGATGTTTATTGAATCTTAGATTTTTTTTCAATGTTTGGAAAGAATTCTTCGAAAAGAACATAACTTTTCTTGTTAATAGATATTAAAACTAAAACAAATTTTTGTTTTTCATCTTTCGTTAATTCAGAAATATCTAGATGAGAAAGGTAGAGAGAATCATTTTTTTCAATTTCTAATTTTTGTTCAATATCCATATTTTCAATAAAAGCGTCTTTTTCATTAACTTTTATCATTTTCATTTTAAAAGGTTTTTGGCAAACATATGGTCCTATCTTTGGAGCATTCTTAGTTTCAACTGACTGAAAGTTTAGATAGGCTATTTTTTGTATGATATATTGTCTTATTTTTTCTTGACAGGCTTCGCAGGTGATATTTTTGACAATCAATATCTCTGAATCTTGAATCTCTTTTTTTGATAATATTCGAAAACCAATTAAAGAATGACACCTTAGACACGTAGTAACTTCTATCTGTTTTTTCATAATTTTAACCCTCCCAAGTTTTATTTATTATGAATATTTTTCACTTTCCTCCAACTATTTAATTGTAAAGTTTCTTCTTCTTGTCTCTAATGTAGCTTATTAGAAATATTTGTCAAATGGATATTTTATGTTAGTATTAATTTAGTTAATCATTAATTAAAAAAAAGAAATGAATATTCAATTCTATGCTAAGAATTTAGAATTAACAGCGCAAATTAAAGATTATATTAATGAAAAAATCGGGGGATTAGACAAGTATGAAGCGGATATTACTGAATGTCGAGTAGATTTATCAAAAGATACTCATCATCACAAAGGAAAAGTATATCGACTTGAAGTAAATTTAAAATCAAGCTATGATAGGAACTTAATTAGAACTACAGTAGAAGCTGAAAATATTATGTCTGCTATTGATTTAGCTAAAGATAAATTACAAAGACAAATTGTAAAAATTAAAGAAAGAAAAAATAGATAAATGGGTTTATTCACAAAATTTATTAAAGATCCAAATGAAAAGTATTTGGCTACTTTGCAACCAATTGTTGATCAAATTAATTCCTTAGAATCAAATTACAAGAAATTAACTCAAGATGAATTAATTGCTCAAACTAAAAAGTTTCAAGAGGATTTAAGAACTAAAAAAACAACTCTGGATGATATTCTTCCAGAGGCTTTTGCTATGGTCAGAGAAGTTGCTCAAAGAACTTTAAAACAAAGACATTATGATGTTCAGCTATTATCTGGAATTATTTTACATCAAGGAAGAATTGCTGAAATGAGAACTGGTGAAGGTAAAACTCTTTCATCTACTTTGCCAATCTATCTCAATGCTTTAACTGGTAAAGGTGTTCATTTAATTACCGTAAATGATTATTTGTCTAAAAGAGATGCAGTTTGGATGGGACAAATATATACTTATTTAGGTTTAACAGTTGCAGCTATAGAGCATGAAGCTTCATATCTCTATGATGATTCAAATATTGAGAAAACTGAGGGAGTTGTTGATAATGTTGGTGTGGAAGATGATTATTTACGAACTGTTACTCGCCAAGAAGCATATAATGCTGATATTACCTATGGTACTAACAATGAATATGGTTTTGATTATCTGCGAGATAATATGCAACAATCCTTAGAAGCTATTAGTCAAAGGGGACATCATTTTTGTATTATTGATGAAGTTGATTCAGTCTTAATTGATGAAGCTCGAACCCCTTTAATTATTTCTTCTCCAGACGCAGAGTCTACTGATAAATATCAAACTTTTGCTCAAACAGTAAAAGGACTTAAAGAAAACAAAGATTACAATATTGATGAAAAGATGAGATCAGTGACTTTTACCGAAGATGGTCAAAACCTTATCTCTCAAAAGCTAGGAGAAGATCCTTGGGAGAAAGCAGATTTTAATACTATTTTTCATTTAGAAGCAGCTTTAAAAGCAGACCTATTATTTAAAAAAGACAAAGACTATATCGTTAAAGAAGGTGAAGTAACTATTGTTGATGAATTTACTGGTCGTTTAATGCCGGGCCGAAGATATTCCGAAGGTTTACATCAAGCTATTGAAGCTAAAGAAGGAGTTAGTGTTCAAAGAGAGAGTTTAACTCTGGCAACGGTCACTTTTCAAAACTATTTTAGAATGTATGAGAAATTAGCAGGAATGACTGGAACTGCTGCTACTGAATCAGAAGAGTTTGCTAAGATCTATGGTTTAGAAGTTAATATTGTCCCTACTAATCGACCAATAGCTCGAGAAGATTTAAATGACAAGATTTACAAGTCTGAAAAAGGTAAATTTGATGCTATTGTTCAAGATGTTAAAGAAAAGCATGCCAAAGGACAACCAGTTTTAATTGGCACTATCTCTATAGACAAGAATGAACTTTTAGGAGAACTTTTAAAACGAGAAGGTATTCCGTTTAATCTATTAAATGCTAAACAACATGAGCAAGAAGCTGAAATTATTTCTCAGGCTGGTAAAGTTGGAGCAGTAACTGTAGCTACTAATATGGCTGGTCGAGGAGTTGATATTATTTTAGGTGGACATCCTTTTAGTAAAGAAGAGAATCAAAAAGTTAAAGATTTAGGTGGTTTACATGTTCTAGGAACATCACGGCATGAATCTCGAAGAATTGATAATCAGTTAAGAGGACGTTCTGGTCGACAAGGTGATCCAGGTTCTTCCCAATTCTATATCTCCATGGAAGATGATCTAATGCGAGTATTTGGATCTGATAGGATAAAATCTATCATGAATACTTTAGGTCTTCCCGAAGATATGCCAATTGAGAATAAGTTAATTACTAAGTCAGTAGAAAAATCTCAAGTTCGAGTGGAAGGATATAATTTTGATATGCGAAAGCATTTAGTTGAATATGATGATATTGTAAACAAACAAAGAGAAGTAATCTATCAGAAGCGTAAAGATATTTTGAAATTAGCATCTGGAGAAAAGATAGAGGAATATGATAATTTAACAGATTATGTCTTAGAATTAATAAATAATGAGATATCAGAAGTAATTTCATTTCATACAGCTTCAGAGAGTGGGACAGTTTGGAATATAAAAGAGATTATTGAAACTATTCGAACCATGTTTCCTTTGTCAGATGAAGAGATTAAGAAAGCAGAGGAGTTTAAAGAAGCTAAAAAAGGAGTTAAATTATCTGAAGCAGAGACTAGAACTAAGATTATTGAATACTTCTTTAATATAGCTCAGGGAAAATACAAAGAATTAGAAGAGAGATTAAAGTCAATTCAAGAGTTAAATACTGGTGAGAATATTATTAATCAAGTTGAAAAGACTGTCTTGTTAAAAACAATTGATAACCTTTGGATTGAGCATTTAGATAATATTAGTCATCTCAGAGCTGGTATTGGTCTAAGAGCCTATGCTCAAGCTGATCCTTTAGTAGTTTACAAGAAAGAATCATATGATTTGTTTGTAGAACTATTGAATAGTATTCAGAATCAAGTTGTGTATAGTATTTACAAAGTTGGTCCAGTTGCAGGAGCTGTTACTAGTCCTCAAAGAAATGTAGTTACTAATGATCCTACTCAAGTCCTTGCTAAGCAATTTGGAAATACTTCTGGAGATTTTGTTTCTAAGAGTATGGCTGAAGCTGCTAATACTGATAGTCATCAGAAAACTACCTTAAAGAATGAAGAAACTCAGAAATTTGGGCATAAAGTTGGTAGAAATGATCTTTGTCCTTGTGGTAGCGGTAAGAAATATAAAAAGTGTTGTGAGAATAAAGAATAAATAAGATATTAAAATTATATAGAGGGGGAGCTATGAAGCAGAGAATACTTATATTAATAATACTTTCATTTGCATCTATTTTTATTTGTAGTGGAAGTAATGACGGTACTGTGGTTTTGTTTAAAAACAAAGCAAAGAAGCTTAATAATTTAAGATGGGAGTATCGCGGACTTAATGCTAATGTTTATATTGTAATAGTTACACATAGGAATCCTAAATTAAAAGCTAAGGGAGAAATTATTCCTTTTAATGATGATTCAAAAATCATTACTTTTGAAGGGGTAAAATACGAAATAGAGGATTTTGATGAGAATTGTTTAAAACTCAGAGAAGAAGTAATAAATTAATAATACATAAGGGCTACATAGTAGTCCTTTTTTCATTGACATTTTTCTTAATGTATGGTATATTTAAATATCATTACAAATAAAGAATAACATGTAGTGATTCACGTTTATTTAGGGTCTTCCATCCTAGATAAACTTATAGACCTGCAACGGGTCAAAAGGAGGAATAATGGAAAATATGGATTTTGGTACAAGTAAAAGGGCAGCTATTAAATTTTTAAGGGATCTTCTTAATGAGAATTTAGATTCTCTTCGTGAAACAGTGGAAGAAGATGAAAGAGAAGATTTTTTAAAGACTCCAGAATGGAAAGATTTTACTTGGTTTTATAAGATGAAGTGTGGAAAAATAATCGAAGGAGAAACTAAACTATTTCAAGCTTCTTGGTATCAAAAACTTAGTCGTAAAATTTCTTTTTACGGTTACAACTATGGTAAGAGTAAAGGTCTATTAGCAGAAGTTTGGCTGATAGGTTCCAAATCTATGAGTTGTACTAAGGGTCATCCGACTTTTTGGAAAGTAGCAAAAGTTGGATATCGTCTTTATTATAATGGTACTCAAACGGTTACTGGACCTAATTGGCAAGAATGTACTTTTACTGAAGAACAGTCTAGAATAACTATGATTTAATTATTGTAGTTACAAATATTAACCCCGATGGAATTTATTTCATCGGGTATTTTTATTGACAAAATAATTAATTCTGTTATTATTATATATAAGTTTTCCACAGACTGTAGGTGCTTCGTTAAAGGAGCTTAATTACCTACTTAGGAAGAAAAGAAAGAATTTATTCTTTTTAGATTTTCTGTGGGAACACAGATTTTTTTAATAATTATATAATTATATGGCTAAAAGCAAACAACAAAAGACAGAAGCCTTAGAAGCAGCAAAAAGCAAGTTTGATAGTTCAAAGCTTGTAGTTTTAGCTTCCTATAACGACTTACCTGTTTCAGATATTCAAGAATTAAGAAAACAACTTAAAGAAAAAGATGTTTTTTACAAAGTTGTAAAAAAGACAATTTTAAAACTAGTAGCTAAAGATAATATTGATGAAGCTTTGGTAGATGGAATTAGAGGTAATCTAGCTTTAGCCTATGGTCCTGATGAAGTAGAAGCAGCTAAAATTCTAGCTAAATTTGCTAAAGGTCATGAAGGTCTAGAATTACAAGCTGGTTGGTTAGAAAATGACTTCATTGATAAAGCTAAAGTAGAAGAGCTATCTAAATTACTAGGTAAAGAAGAATTACTAGCTAAATTAGTAGGTTCTTTAAAGAGTCCTATTTCTGGATTTGTAAATGTTTTGGGTGGAAATACTCGAGGCTTGGTAACTGTATTAAAAGCTATTGCTGATCAAAAGCAATAATTTAAATATTTAATAAATAAATTAATCATAAATTTATGACAGAAGAAAAAAAACCTACTGAGGAGAAGAAAGAAGAAGCTCTTAAAGTAGAAGAAAAAAAGGTTGAAGAAACAAAGGACGTTGAAGTTCCTGCAAAATTCAAATCTCTTGTTGAAGAAATTGAAAAAATGTCTGTATTAGATCTTTCTGAATTAGTAAAGATTTTAGAAGACAAATTTGGTGTATCAGCTGCTGCTCCTATGATGATGGGTGCTATGCCTGCTGGTGAAGCTGGTGAAGCTGCAGAAGAGAAATCTTCATTTGATGTAGAAATCACAGCTACTGGTGATCAAAAAATTGCTGTTATTAAAGCAATTAGAAGCTTTACTGCATTAGGACTTAAAGAAGCTAAAGATTTAGCTGACGGAGCTCCTAGTATTGCTTTAGCTGGTGCTGACAAAGAAAAAGCTGAAGAAGCTAAAAAAGCATTAGAAGAAGCTGGTGCAACTGTTACTTTAAAATAATAGTTTCTTAGATATAGAAAAGCCCTGTTGCAAAGCAGGGTTTTTTGTTTATCTAATATTGCTTGACAATATTGTATAAATATAATATATTTATACATTAAACTAAATAGTTTAAATATAAAAAATAGGAGGTCGTTATGTTGTTAACAATTATATCTTTACTAGTAGTTGCATTTTTATCCTCAAAAATAGGATATTATTTCAGTACTAGTCGAACTAAGGTTTCACTTTATGGTACTATTTTGTTATTTGTTGCATGCACAGTTATTCATTATATTGAAAAGGTGCTTAGTGTCTTGCATATAGATGTAAGTTCTAATGTGGGATTTTTAATTTTTATTTTATTTGAAATCATTTTCTTCTTTTTAGGAGTAATCTTATTTCTTAGAAAAAAGAAAAAGATGTAATTATCGTAAAATAAGAAAAGCCAC
Source organism: uncultured Gammaproteobacteria bacterium (assembly GCA_964424195.1). Taxonomy (GTDB): domain Bacteria; phylum Patescibacteriota; class Patescibacteriia; order UBA1558; family S5-K13; genus JAIOTH01. The sequence goes on from CAYRHT010000003.1 coordinate 63,173, forward strand.
TGATTTAATCGGTGGCTTCTTTTTTTATCTAAATTTTATTTAATCTAGTTTAAGTTTAAAGAAATAATCTTATTCTCTGATTGAATATATACTTTTTGAGCAGCACCATCAACAATAAAATTATTCATTACTGGGAGAGTGGGGAGATAGAATTGATTAACTAATTCACCATTTTTGTTAATAACAATAATTCTTTTACTATTGCTATCCATTAAATATATTTCATTAATACTAGTATCAGTAAATATCTCATCTATATTCTTTACTAAAGGATCAATCTCTTCTACTTCAAAGTTTTCTGAGCTACCAGTATAGAATCTCTTAACTTCACCACTTCCAGTAGCTATATAGATATTACCATCAATGGTAATTGCTTGAGCTTCATTTAAATTAGTATTATCAGTAATCCAAGCATTTCCTTTACCAAATGATGTATCACCTTGGTTATGTTTGTAGATTTGATTATTCTGACTATCTAAAATATATATCTTATCATTATAGATCATTAAATCATCAGCATTTTTGTAGTTAGGATGATAGGTAATAGTTATTTCTTCAGCACTTTGGTCATCTAAGTTTATTTTTACAACTTGATCATTATTCTTTAGTCCATAAACAAATTCATTATCTTTATCAAATGATTTAATGTTTTCATAACTGATACTATTCTGAGATAGTTTTTCTATTGTTTTAGATTTTAAGTTTAAAGATGAGAATTGACCAGAATTACTTCCTAGAGCAATTAAATTATTACCATGTTTTACTATTTTAGCTGGAGTAAATTCAAATTCAGCAATAACTTCTGGTTCTTTGATAGTATTTAATTTCCTAGTTTGATTTAAAGTTTTAGTAAATTTATCTAAGATTTCATTAAATTTCTCTTTTTGATCTTTAGTTCTTTGAGGAAGTTCATTAATTAAAGTAGATATTTCATCTAGCTTGTCTTTAGCTTGACCACTATCATTGTAGATTAATAGTAGGTCATATTCTTCTTGTTTTTCATCTATATTCTTAATTATCTCTTGATAGGTTTCTTTTTCTAGCTTTAATTTCTTCTGATTATTCATTAGGAGAATACTAATTAGAAAAGCTAGGAGAATGACAATAGCTATAATTACTATATTCCGACCACCATTAATTTTAGCAATAGATTTTTTAGATATTGGAGTTGGAGGAGTAAGCTTGTTAGGAGTCTTTGTCTTAGGAATAGAGATTTGTTTAATCTTTTTCTTAATAGTTAGTAAAATATCTCTAATAAAGCTATATATTGCTTTAAAGGTTAGTTTAATAATATTAATAATTTGAGAAAATACTTTAGATTCTTTCTTCACTTTAGCTTCAGGAAGAGGAGTTTCAATGTCATCTACTAGAGGGGTTGATGATTTACCTTTACTTAGAATTTCTTCAGTAGATTGTTGAGATTGTAACAAATGATCAATTGATTCTTGAGATGATATATTGATACTAATTCCTTTTTTCCCTTTTCTTTCTGAAGAAGAAGTTTTTTCTTTAGAGCTTTTTATCTTAGGAGTATATTTTGATAATTTGATAGAAACCAAACAGAAATTTTTGTTAATAACCTTATGAAGTAATTCTTTGAATTTTAAAATAATACCAGCGGGTTCATTATGAATAATTATTTTTTCAATTTGATCTTTTGATAAATGATCAAAGATAGTGTTAGTGGTAAAGAATAATAATTGATCAGGTTCAATATTACCACTGAGAATATTAGTAAATGTTTTGTTAACAGTAGGTTTATCAATATTAGATTCTAGATAATCAAAAATATTAATTAACTTGTTATTACTAGTAGTCCAAGCAGAGATACTTCCTAAAGGACTAAAGTATACTTCTTGACGATAGACTATGGCAATTAAAGCATTAAACTTCTTTAACCAGTTATTATCTATCTCAGTAATCATTGGTAGATTTTCATTAGTCTCTTCTAGAATGTTTTCTAGAATAGCTTCTTGATCTATCAGAGTTGATTTATAGTAGAGTTTATGAATTTTTTGAATCAAAAGATTTCCTAGTTCTTTAGGATTTTTAGTTGTTTCCGGAAAGTCTAATAATACTACTAGTTTCCCTTTATCTTTTTGTCCTTCATTCGGAGATCCAGTGTAAATAAAAGCACCATGATCAGAGTCCTGAGAGTTAATTAGAAGCTTATTTGTTTTTAAGATGTATTTCATACTTGTTTACTATCTAAAAATATTATACTATAAATTTAGAATACTTCATAGTTAATTAAATACAATTTTTATGATTGAACAACTTTTTGGATCAAAAACTAGAACAAAATTATTAAGACTTTTTTTCATGAGAAAAGAGGCTAAGTTTTATGTTCGAGAAATTACTAGGTTAATTGATGAGAGAATTAACTCTGTTAGAAGAGAATTGGAAAACTTAAAGAAGTTTGGATTAATCAAAGATGAACTAGCTAACAACAAAAGATACTATTTCTTGAATGAAGATTTTATACTATTTAAAGAATTAAAAGACTTAGTAATTAAGTCTCGGTTCTTTGTTGAAAAAGAATATACTAAGAAATTTAAAAAACTTCCTGGTGTAAAGTATGTAGTTTTAACTGGTTACTTTGTAGGACTTAAAGAAAAGACTTTAACTGATATTTTAATTATTGGTAAGGTTGCTAAGTCTAAAGTAGAAACTATAGTCAATAATATGTCTAAAGAATTCTTAAATGATGTAAACTATACTATTATGGATATGAAAGAATACAAGTATCGAAAGAATATGACTGATAAATTTTTGTATAATATATTAAAGAATAAGAAGATTGTAATAATTGATAAGATAGAAAATAAATAATAAGTCGTTAGGAGGAGAAATGTGTAAAGAAGAAATGATTGTAAGTGGTATTATGGCAAAGCCACCAGATTTTCAATGTTATGCTTGTGGATATGTTATTCCAGAAGTTCCTGAAATGGAAGCTAAAATAAGAAAATGTCCAGAATGTAATTCAACAAATGTTTTAGATCTTCATGATCAAAAGTTTGGAGAGAATATTCCAAAATATAAGCCTCAAGAGAATTGGCCTTTTGATTGTGAAGTTGATCCATTAAAGAAAAGTCTTTTTTAAAATGAAAGTAGAAGGGAGTATTATCATTACTCCCTTTATTTATAAATTATGATTTTATACATCAATACTAGTATTAGAGAGTATTTAGAATTCGCTTTAGTAAATAAGGGGAAGGTTTTTTTGTTAAAGAAAAAAGTAGGAATTAGACAGTCTGAGAAAGCCCTTAGTTTGTTAGATAGTTTTTTAAAGAAGAATAAGTTTAAACTTACAGATATTAAGAAAATAGTAGTAAACAGAGGACCAGGTTCTTTTACTTCAGTTCGTTTAGGGATTGTCTTAGCTAACACTTTAAGTTTAGGATTAAAAGTGTCTTTAGTTGGAATAGATAATCTAGAACTTAATAACAATGAAGATTATTTAAATTTAAATAAATTAAAGTTTTCTAAAGATTTTGTTAGACCATATTATGATCGAGATCCAGATATTACTAAGAGTAAGAAGAAAGGGTTAAAAATTAAGAAATAAGATTATGAAGAAAAAATATTATAAAATTTTAATTGCTGTTCCTCGGGAAAAAGAAGCTCAAGACATTACTCAAGAACTTCTAGAAAAGAAATTAATTGCTGGCGGTTATATTACTAAGGGCTTATCTATGCATTGGTGGAAGGATAAGATTAATAAAGAAGATTATTGGAGTATTAGAGTTTATTCAGTAATAAGTAATAAGGATGAAATTATTGAGGTTGTGAAAGAGATGAGTAGTGATGAGGTGCCAGGGATAATTTTTTTCAAAATTGATGACGGGAATCAAGATTTTTTGGATTGGATAGGAGAGAATATAAAGACAAATTAAACTAATTTTATGAAAATAGGGGTAAACTATATCGGAGTATGTATATGTTATTTTTGTCATGATGGACAAGGTAATTTTGTAATGAATAAAAGAGGAGAAAAGTGTCGAGATGAAATTGGTAGATGGGATACTGGTGGAGGAGCTTTTGAAGTACATGAAAGCATAGAAGATAGATTAAGAACAGAAATTGAAGAAGAGTTTTGTACAGATGTTTTGGAATATGAATTTTTAGGCTACAGAGATGTTCATCGGGTTAATAAAGGAGTAAAAACTCATTGGTTGGCTTTGGACTTTAAAGTTTTAGTTGATAAAGAAAAGGTAGAAAATGGAGAACCTCATAAATTTGATGAATTAAAGTGGTTTACTCTAGATAATAGACCAATTGATGAAGAATTGCATTCAGCTATTCCTCATTTTTTTGAAAAATACGAAGATAAATTAAAATGAATGATAGAATAAAAATAGCAGTGATTGGTGGTGGACCAGCCGGAATGATGTCTGCTATTCAAGCTTCTGATGAAAGATCAGAAGTCTTTTTATTTGAAAAAAACTCTAGTTTAGGTAAAAAATTATTAATTACTGGTAAGGGAAGGTGTAATATTACTAATGAAGAAAAAGATGTCCGGAAATTTATTCAAGCTTTTGGTCAAAATGCTAAGTTTCTTTTTTCTCCATTTTCACAATTTTTTAATGAAGACCTATTACAATTTTTTAAAGACAAAGGGTTAGAATTTGATTATGAAAGGGGAGGAAGGGTTTTTCCAAAGAGTGATAATTCTAATGATATTTTAGATGTTTTAAAACTATATTTAAAAGAAAAGAAAGTTAATTTGAAGATGGGTAAAGAGTTAAAAGATATTAAGGTTAAGGATGAGAAGTTTATTTTAAAGTTTGTTGATGGAGAATTTATAGGTGATAAAGTTATAATCTCCTGTGGTGGTAAATCTTATCCCGGAACTGGTTCTAGCGGAGAGATATTTGGAATTATTAAGAAATTAGGTCATCAAGTAGTAGAACTTAAACCATCTTTAGTACCTATTTTAGTTAAGGAACCCTGGGTAAAAGACTTAGAAGGACTATCTTTGAAAAATGTAGAAGCTAAGATTATTAAGAATGACAAGGTATTAGAATCTCGTTTTGGGGAAATGGTTTTTACTGATCGAGGAGTATCTGGTCCAATTATACTATCTCTCAGTAAATATATTTGTCGGATAGATTTGAAAAATACTTTCTTAAGTATTGATTTTAAACCAGCTTTAAATTCTGAACAATTAACTCAGCGAATTAGAAGAGAAATGGAAGAACAAAATATTATTTACAAAAACCTATTAAAATTACTTTTACCGAATAAAGTTATTCCCTATTTTCTAAAGTTTATTCAGATTAAAGAAGATCAAAAGATTAAACATTTGAATAAGGAAGAAATTAAAAACATTATTGAATTGTTAAAAGATTTTAGATTTAAAATAGATTCTTTATCTAATTTTGGACATGCAATTGTTACTTCTGGAGGAGTTAGTATTAAAGAGATTAATCCGAAGACTATGGAATCTAAATTAATACCAGGATTATATTTTGCTGGTGAAGTAATAGATTTAGATGCAGAAACCGGAGGTTATAATCTTCAAGCCGCTTTTTCTACTGGTTATCTGGCTGGAGTTAGTAGTAGGTAATAAGAAATTAAATTTTAAGATAAAGAAAAATGCCATTAGGTTTATCCTAACGGCATTTGTGTTTTTAATTATTTTGTAATGTTTTTTAGACACACAAGGTCTTTCTCCGGAATGAAAAAGAGTGCATCTTTATCTCCTTGTTTAATGCTTTTTGAGCAATAGGCAATATCTTCAGGATTTATTTCAAGTCCTTTAGATATGTCTTCAAGAATTGTTTGAGCTCTGGCAACGGATCGATCTCCGGATAGTAGAAATGCTCTTATTTCTCCATCAGTCTCTATTTGTCTTTCTTCTAAATCTCTGGATTTGCAAAACTCTCGAATTTGTTTTGGTTTCAGAGTTTCAACAATGTCTTTTTTAAATTTAAATTCAGACTTTTGAGATTTTTTTAATAAAACGGTTCTGATTTGCTCCGGAATCCCCTTTGTATTTAATGAGAAATGCGGATTGAGAATTACTAGACAATAAATCATTTCTTCCTCCTATTTTTTTCTAAAACAATTTTATCATAGAATGCTGGAAAGTCAATCTTTAATTGAGAAAGAAAAAAAAGCGATACAACTTGCACCGCTTATTTTGATAATTAAAAATTACTTATCTCGATGATGATTTATCTCCCCGTTTGCTTCTCGGGTTGCATAACGAGAATGAGGTCCATTACACTTTTTTTTACATTTTTTTGCTAAATCTTTTGCTGTCGGTGGTGGTGATTCATTACCCTTAATGATTGATTTTGGCATTTTTACCTCCTAATTTTTTTATTTCAATATCAATATACTAGAGAATTGAATTTAAAGCAAATATTTATTCTTCATAAAAGGCGTTAATTATATAAAATAAAAAAGAGTTCCTTTAAAAGGCGGAACTCTTTGTAATGCAATTAAGTAGTAAGTCTTGGTTCTTCAGAATCTTCCCAATTACCCTTGAAAGGTTCTAAATTTAGTAGCACAGGAGGTTCTAGAGCTAAACCATTTCTTGGAGGATTTTTCCATCCCTTTTCCCCTAAATCCTTTTCAGGAGGATAATAGAATCCCCAAACTTCTCCTTCTTCATTTGTTACAACATGGTCCACATCTTTGGGAACCTTAGACCAATTATATTTCATCTTTCCCCCTTTGTTTTTCATTTTCCTTAAATCATTTTAACATGAAAAAGTATTAAAGCAAGGTTTTAGCATTTTTTATTTCTCTAAAATTCCCTAGTTTTAAATTCCCTAGTTTGTATTTTCCAATTTGAATCCTTTTTAAATTGTATGTTCCAGAGCCTACGGCTTGAATCATTAATCTAATTTGTCTCTTTCTTCCTTCTGAGATTGTTATATGTAATTTGTTTTTACCAACTTCTTTTACTTTAGCTGGAAATGTTTTCTTATTCTCAATCATAATACCATCTCTGAGTCTTTGGACATCTTGGGGGCTAATAGCTCTATTTAACATTGCTTCATAGGTCTTAGGAAGCTTGTATTTAGGATGAGTAATTTTGTTAAGCCAGTCTCCATCATTAGTCATAAATATTAATCCTTCAGAATCATAATCTAATCGACCAACATATTTAAGGTTTTGATACTTATCAGGAAGAAGACTGTAAATTGTTCTTCGATCATGAGTGTCTGTTTTAGTAACTAAATACTCTTTGGGCTTATTCACAGCTAAGTATATCTTTTCACTATCAGAGTCTACTTTTTGACCTTTGTATTCTACTAGGTCACCTTCTATAATTTGAGTACCTAAATCAGTACATATTTTTTCATTAACTTTAACATCACCATCTTTAACAAACTCTTCAACTTTACGTCGAGAGCCTAAATTACATTGAGCTAAATATTTATTGATTCGCATTTAAGTTGTATTAATTATTATAATCTAAGTATAGAGCATAGTAGCAGAAGTTTAAAGCTTTTATTAAAAAAAGGGAAGACTATGAGAGTCTTCCCGGAATTATTTTACTTCAGCAAATTTTATTTAATTCGTTGAAGCGCTACTTTAGGATCAAAGCCATTTTTGAAAAGCGTTGATCCGTAATCTTCTTTCACACCATCTGACTGATAATGTCTGGAATTGTAGATATTATGCCAGAAGATAATTTTGATGTAGGTCTGATTCATGGACTGAAGACTCACTAAATAATTAGCTTGTCCTTCTTCGTTCATAGTCTGAGTTCGTAGGAATATTGTATCCCATCCTCGAAATACGTGATCGTATTGTAGAGGATATAGAATTGATGGACAACTGGTTTCACCGATAATTATTTGTTTTCCTGTGACACCGTGCACCATTTCTAAGAAGCTGATTAAAGTGCTTTCTAATTTTGCTTCAATTTCCGAAACAGTAGGAATAGCCGAGTCACTAAAATTAACCGCATACCAAGTTACACCAGTGTAATCCCAAAGTTGATGAAATTCATTAGTGATGTGAGAAAACTCATCATTCGTAGTCCCAGCAATGTAATAGACTAAGGACTCAGAATATGAATTTCTAACTTCAGTAACCAAGTTTGACCAATGACCATTATATTCCGGCCAAGTTAATTTTGTTAGTTCTTGCCCGATATTCAATAATTCAATTCCGTTGCTTTGAGCAAATTCACTGCAAATTGCAACTTCTGTGGTTAAGTTTTCAAACCAGAGATCAGGATTAGATGGATCAATGTCGATTTTTGGACCATCAACATAACCATCACACCAACCACCAGCCTGTTCTATCATCGGTAGAACTTCGAAACTTAATTGAACTTGAAGTCCGAAACTACGGGCATGATTAATCAATTCTGTCAGTTCATCTTCAGTAAATGAATCAATGGAAAGAAATGATCTAACAAATTCATTGCTCTGATATTCAATTTGGTAAACATTCCAAAAGAAAGTTACCCATTGAGCATCATTATCAGCTAAAATTTCTGTCCGTTCTTTGATATCATCAATACTCTCATTTTGATGATAGTTTCCGGTATATTTCCGATCAAAGTTAGCTCCGATAGGAATTTTTCTTTGAACATCAATTGCTGGGCCCGTAGGATTTTCACAAGCAGCAATTAAAATTGCCACCATCAAAACAAATATAGTTTTCATTATTCCTCCTAATATTTTATTTTTATTTTTTATTAATCTTTTGTTAAAAAAGCTTAATATATTATATTACACTATTTCCTTTTTTTGTCAATATTAGATATAATATAAAAAGAGGATTGAATTATGTGAAAAGTACTACTTGACTTTTTATGTAATTTGTGATATATTAGAATAATGATAATATATATAAATACATGAGTATTTTTAAAAGAAAAATTAAAGATTCTGATGCTGATGGAATTCTAGATAAAGACGAAAAAGCATTAGGAACAAATCCTAAAAATCCGGATACAGATCGGGATGGTCTTGGTGATTATCAGGAAGTTAATGTCTATGGAACTAATCCTTTAAATCCTGATTCAGACGGAGATGGAATGACTGATGGTAAAGAAGTAAGAACTGGTCGAAATCCACTTGGTCCTGGATTATTAAAAGATTTATTCATTCCTTGTGAAGCTAATAACTACCGACCTCAAGCTTTAAGACCTCAGAGATTATTCTTCTATACTCTTAGTGCTTTAATGATGAAAGCTATTATTATATTTTTTGTGATTAGTTTACCTTTAACAGCTTGGTTAACTCCAGATTTAATGAGAGAACAAGCTAATAGAATTATTAGTTTAACTAACGGAATTAGAAGTAATTTAGGTATTACTATTTTAGTTGAGAATGATCTATTAAATATCTCTGCTTACAACAAAGCTCAGGATATGTTAGTTAACCAATATTTTGCTCATGTTAGTTCTGATGGAAAAAGAGTAGGAGCTTGGTTAAAGAGCATTGGTTACGATTATCAAGTAGCTGGAGAAAATCTAGCTATGGGTTTTAGTAGCGCTGAGAATGTTGTTAATGCTTGGACTAAGAGTGAAACTCATTATCAGAATATGATTGATCCTGATTTTACAGAAATTGGTGTGGGAGTAATTGCTGGTAATTATATTGATAAAGAAACTACTTTAGTAGCTCAACACTTTGGATCTCCTAAGGTCATTGTTAATACTGAAGATATTAGATTACCAGTAGAAGAAGTAGTTGAAACTGAAGAAGTAGTTGATGATATTGAAATTGAAGAATCTCCAATTTTAGATGACGGTTCTAGTGTTTTGTCTTTAAAAGAAGTAAGTCCAGAACCAGAGGTAAATTTAACTATTGATGAACCAGTAGCAAAAGCTGATAGTGTTATTAGAGCAGAAGTATCTTTAGAAGAAGATATTGTATCAGCCGAGATTAATATTAATGAAAAAAGTATTCCTTTGAGTCAAGATTTTGAAGATCAAAAACTTTGGACTGGAAGTTTAATTATCCCTAATGAAGAGATTGAAGGAGTTTTAGACCCAGTTGTTCCAGCTAGTATTAAAACTATAGATCAGGCAGGGAATATTAATTTATTTAATGCTGATTGGAATAATATTAAACCTTTAAAAACTACTATATTAGATCAATATCTATTCTTGAAATCATATTCATCTAAATATGTTCAATGGTTATTTAGTTTAAGCGAAGGGTATTACAAAGTCTTGTTAGTTATAACTTGCTTAGCCTTTGTTTTAAATATCTTTGTTAAAATTAGAAAACAAAACTTTCAGATTATACTTTCTTCAGCTTTGTTTATTATCCTATTAACTTTATTACTTTTAGTTTAAAATATTGATTCTCAAGAAATGTGGAGTATTTTGCTTGACATTTTTTGTTAAGTATGATATAGTTCAATATTACTTACAAATAAGTAATTGATAAATAATTAAGAAAATAATTAAAAAATTATGAAAAACACAAAAACAATAAATACTAGATCAATCATTACTTTAGTTTTGATTTTTAGTATTTTAGCAATGCCTTTCTATACTCAGGCTGCTTCTGAGAAGAAAGAACCTGTAAGCTTTAGTGCTACTGCACCAAGTGTTACCGTACCAATAACTAGCCCAAATGTTTCTAATACCAGTTTTAGTATTGGTACAACTCCTGTTAATACTGTTCCAGTAGCAGTAGCAGATGAATATAAGGTTTATACAGAAGAAAAACTTTATACCAATGAAGTAAAAGAAGGTGTTTTAAGAAATGATTATGATAAAAATAATGACATATTAGAAGCTGTTTATGGTTCTGGATTAAGTACTAGTGCAACAGTTTTTCCTTTAAAGTTAAACTATGGTACTTTATTTGAATTTAATTCAGACGGTACATTTACTTATGTAGCTAATAGTGCCGGAGGTGATGATGAATTTAGTTATCGAGCCTATGATGGTAAAGTTTATTCTAACGTAGTTAGTGTTGTAATCTATGTTGGTAAACGAGTTATTCCTACACCAGATCCAGATGTTTTAGGATGTATGGATACTAGTGCTAATAACTATAATTCTAGTGCAAATGTAGATGATGGTACTTGTACATATACTTCAGGTGGTTCTGGCGATGGAAATGGTGGAACATTTACTCCAAATTCAGATGATGAAGATTTAGAACCAGAATTGATTAACGAAGAAACAGAAGAAGGAAGTATTCTTGGTGATATAGTATTTGCAGATGGATTATATAGATGTGAAGATGATAAAATATTTTCTTTTACAGATAATGTAAAAACTTATGTTCCTGATTTACTAACTTTAGGTAAATATCATTTTGGTGAAGATGTAAATTATGCTACTTGTGAAGATATTGCTAATATTCCAGAAGTATTAGGTGATAATACCAAGGAAGAATGTGTAACTAATTTTAAACCAGTTAAAAAAGATTTATTCAGAGGTACTAATATGAAAATCTATGCTTGGTTAAATAGTACTGCTCATTATGTTTCTTCTTTAGAAGAATTAGCTCGTGACTTTTTCGGAATTGAAATCATTAATCTTTGTCAAACAACAGTTGATGATTTAGTAAAATAAATTAATATAGATTTTTTAAAAGCTCTGTCATTCTGGCAGAGCTTTTTTAGTTACTAAAGTTATCCCCAGGTATTTAATTAAATTACTTGACAAATATTTTAAATAGAGTATACTTTATTTAGGTAAAGTACTTTAGTTTAATAAAGTTAATAATCTGTTTTAAATATTTATAAATTATGATTATATTAATTGGATATATAGCCACAATTCTGACAGCATCTACTATGATGCCTCAAATTTTTAGATCAATTCATACTAAAAGTGTTGAGGATATTTCATTTATAATGTTAGTGATGTATATTGCAAATGCAGGATTATGGACGGTTTATGGTATTTTGATAGATGCCAAACCTCTTATTATTGCGGATAGTTTAGCTTGTTGTGCTGGAATTACTCAGTTAGTTATAAAATTAAAATATTATAAATATTCGCAGGTAAAGAATTTTTAAAAATAAATAATTATATTATGAATTTATCAAAAAACAAAAAAACAGAAGATTTATATCAAGTCATTCTTAAATTAAAAAATTTAGAGGAAGCTCAAAGATTTTTTCGGGATTTATTAACATCCGTTGAGATTTTAGAATTTTCTAAAAGATGGCAAGTTGCTCAAATGTTGGATGATAAAATTCCTTATTCTTTTATTGAAAAAAAGACTGGTCTAAGTTCTACTACGGTTGCTCGAATTTCTAAATGGTTACAAAATGGTAAAGGTGGCTACAAATTAATGCTTAAAAAAATAAATACTCATCATAACTTAATTTCTTCCCCAAGAAGGAATTGAGTTGATTTTTAATATTGATTTAAAATCAGTCCAGCTCCTTCTTGAGAAGGAGTTTTTTAATTCTCAAGAAAGAAAAAAAAGGAGGAAAAGATGAAAAGAAAGGAGCAGGAAGGAGGTAGTTTAGAAATGAAAAGAATTACTACTAGTTGGGAATTCGCGCAATATAAGGATCAATTAATTAATCTTTATATTAAATGTTTTGCTGAATATCCTTGGAATGAAAATTATACTTATAGTAAAGTGGAGCAATGGTTTAATAGTATGTTGAAATATGAAAACCTTATTTTACTTATTTGTACAAAAGCCAATATTGTTTTGGGAGCAACATTTTGTTTTCCAGCAGGATATCAGCAAGAGATAAGTGATTGTATTCCTGTGGATATTAAAAAAGAAAATGTTATCTATCTTGCTGAGACATTTGTTGACTCTGATTATAGAAGGAAGGGGATTGCTACTTTATTTCATGATGAAAAAATTGGAATAGCAAAAGAAAAAGCATTTGAATATGTAATCGAAACAACTAGTGCTAATTCTAAAATGTTTCCATTAATGAAAAAGAGAGGATTTGAGGTAATTAATAAAAAGAAAAGAATAGTTACCAGACTAATTAAGGGACAATTAATCAAAGTTCCAGACGAGAGAGTTATCTTTTTTAAAAAACTTTGATGATTAATGTGGTTAGGGTAATGAGTTATATACTTCATTACCCTGATTATTAAAACTATGGCTAAAATACTATTTTCAACATTGACCCATGGAAATGAAATTATTGGTTTAGATGTTGTTAAAAAAATTAAAAAAATCGAAAGATTAGGAGATAAATTTGATTATATTATTTCTAATTCTTTAGCTTTCTCAAACAATAGTAGATATGTAGATTCAGATTTAAATAGAATATTTCCTGGTAATGATCAAGGAAATTATGAAGAACAGAGAGCTGTAGAAATAATTAACATCGGTAAAAAATATGATTATGTTATTGATTTACATGGTTCAGTTTCAAATACTGGTGTTTTTATAATTATTACTAAATTGAATATAGAGAATTTATTATTAGCTTTAAGATTTAATATTAAAAGGATAGTCATTTGGTTAGACACTGAAGAGACTAAAGGTTCTTTATCAACTTTTATGCCTATAGGAATAGAAATTGAATCTGGTTTTAAAAATGACTTTGAAGTATATCAAGAATTGAAAGATAAATTAATTACTTTTTTAGAGAGAGATGCTCCAATTAATCTTGAAGATGAGTTAAGAAAAAGAGATATTTTTTGGGTTGATGGAAGTTTGAGTAAGAAAAACAAGAAATTTCGTGGTTTAAAAAATTGGAAAAAGATAAAAGATTTTTATCCATTATTTGTAGATGGTCAATATGAGAATATTTGGTGTTATAAATTAAAAAAAGTGAATTTAAAAATAAAACAAAACTAGGAAAATTACTTTCCCAGTTTTTTTATCCACAGTTAGTAGTGGTTGCCAAAAACTGTTTTGTGGAGTAAAATATAATTGAAGTGGATAAAAGTGGGTAAGTCTGGGGATAACTTTGAGAAGACCCAAAACAAGCTATTATTCAAGTATTTTAATTAAGAAGAATTATCATCTTTTATGTTCATTGGTGAATACAATCATACTATTGATGAAAAAGGTCGTTTGGCTGTGCCAGCGAAGTTTCGAATTGATTTTAAAAATGGGGCAGTTGTCACTAGAGGATTAGACAATTGTCTTTTTCTTTTTACTAAAAAGTCTTGGAATGAATTAGCTGACAAACTTTCTCAGTTACCAATTTCTCAATCTAAATCAAGAGCTTTTGCAAGATTAATGTTAGCCGGGGCAATGGATGTTAAGTTGGATAAACAAGGAAGAATTATATTACCAGATTATTTAAGAAAATATGCTGTTTTGAAAAAGAAAAGTATTGTTGCTGGAGTCTTTAATCGTTTAGAAATTTGGGATGAAAATAATTGGAATACTTACAAACAATCAGTAGAAAAAGATTCAACAGATATAGCTAATGAATTAGGAGATTTAGGAATATAATTATGAAAAAGCACCTACCAGTACTATTGAATGAAGTTATAGAAGGATTAAATTTGAAATCTAATAACAATGTGATTGATGCTACCTTAGGCGGTGGTGGTCATACTCAAGAGATTCTAGAAAAGACAGCTCCTGAAGGTCAAGTAATCGGTTTTGATCTAGATCCTGAGGCAATAGAATTAGCTAAAACAAATTTAAAAAAATATAAGGATAGAGTAATATATATCCCTAGTGGATATCAAAAATTAAAACAAAAACAAAATGAACAATTTAAGCATCTTAAAGTCCACGGTATTTTACTTGACCTGGGCTTATCATTGTATCAATTACAAGAGCACGATCGAGGTTTTTCATTTCTAGGAGATTCTAGTTTAGATATGCGTTATGATCGAAATTCTGAAAAAGAAAATGCTGAACATATAATTAATGAATTCCCAGAAGAAAAGCTAGCAGACATTTTCTATGAATATGGAGAAGAAAAATTATCCAGACAAATAGCTAGTTTAATTGTTAAGAGAAGAGAACAAGAAAGAATAGATACTCCTGAGAAGCTAGTAAGAATCATAGAGTTAATTTACAAAACTAAGTTTAAAAATAAGTCTAAGAAACATCCAGCTACGAAAGTATTTCAAGCTTTACGAATCTATGTTAATCAAGAATTTGAAAATATTAAAGAATCTTTACCAATAGCAATTGATATTTTAGAAAAAGGTGGAAGATTAGCAGTAATTACCTTTCATTCTTTAGAAGATAAGATAGTTAAGGATTATTTCAAGAAAGAAGCACGAGATTGCCTCTGTCCAATAGAAATACCAGAATGTCGTTGTGGACATCAAGCTCGGATAAAGATTATTAATCGTAAAGTAATAGTTCCTGGTGAAGAAGAATTAAAGAATAATTCAGCATCAAGGAGCGCTAAATTAAGAGTAATAGAAAAAATTTAAAATAAAAAAATAAAAACAAAAATATGAGAAATTTCTTAGTTACCATGAAGAAGTTTTTAAGGAAAAATTCTTTGAAATCTAAAAACAAGAAAAGAGTAATGTATAGTGTGAATATTGCTTTAGTTCTTTGTATCTTCGCTTTACTTTTTATTCATTTAAGCGGAGCTAATGAATTAGCTACCAAAGGATTCATTTTAAAAAAGCTATACTTTGAATTAGGAGAGCTAGAAGCAACTAATAAAGATTTAACTTTAGAATCAGCAGAGATGCAATCTATTGCTCGAATTAAAGATGTAGCTGTTGAGAATCTGGGAATGGTTATGGCTGATGGTAAAGACTATATTGTCCTTAGTAGAAATAAAGATATTGTAAAAAAATAGTTTTCTAAAGTTTAGAAGTTATCATTAATTCTATTTATATTAGTTTATGATTAAGAGAAATGAAATAGTTGATATTAATAAAATGGATCGTTTACAGGTCCTTTTATTTATTATAATCATTTTAACAGCATCAATTTTAATTAAATTATTCAATCTTCAGATACTCCAAGGTCAGAAATATCTAGCAAGTGCTCAGAATCAACATCTTTTAATTGAAGACATGAAACCTCGTCGAGGAGAAATATTTTTAAGCAGCGCTAGTGATGTTAATTATCCTTTAGCTATTAACAGAGCATATTTAAGTCTGTATGCTATTCCTAATTCTCTGACTGAAGACCCTTTGAGGGTTAGTAGGAAGTTAGCTGAAGTTTTAGAAATGGATGAAGAAATCTTGTATTACCGTTTGTCTAAAGAAGATGATATTTATGAACCAATTAAATCAAAGCTTAGTAAAGAAGAAATAGAGCAAATTGAAAAATTAGATTATGATGGAATTAAATTCACTGAAGAAACCTATCGCTATTATCCTAATAGTGATATTGGTTCTCATGTAGTTGGTTATGTTGGTTGGAAAAATGAAAGCTTAGTTGGTAATTATGGTTTAGAAGGATATTGGCAAGAAGAACTAGCTGGAGAAGCAGCAACTATGATTGCTGAAAAAGATGTTTATGGGAATATAATTACCATTGGAGATAACAATGATCAAAATGTTGTTAATGGTCAGGATTTGTATTTAACTATTGATCAAGCTATTCAACATTTTGCTTGTGAAGAATTGAAAAATAGTGCTGAAGAATATGGAGCTAGTGGTGGAAGTGTTATCGTTATGAATCCTAAGAACGGAGATATTCTAGCCATGTGTAATTATCCAGAATTTGATCCAAATAATTATTCTCAAGTAGAGAGCATAGATATTTACAATAATGATGCTACCTTCTCAGCCTATGAACCAGGTTCAGTATTTAAAGCTTTAACCATGGCTATGGGTTTAGATTTAGAATTAATTACTCCCGAGACTAATTACTTTGATACTGGAGAATTTGAAGTAGAAGACTATACTATCAGAAATTCAGATTTAGAAGCTCATGGAAATCAAACTATGGTTCAGGTTTTAGATGAATCATTAAATACTGGAGCAGCTTGGGTAGCTGAGAAAGTAAACAGAAAAAGATTTAAAACATATACTGAAAACTTTGGTTTTGGAGAGAAAACAAGTTTAGAATTAGATTCAGAAGTTAGAGGAGATATATCAAATTTAGATAAAACTGGGAGAGTATTTTTAGCTACTGCTTCTTATGGTCAGGGAATTACTGCTACTCCAATTCAATTAGCGAGTGCTTTTTCTAGTTTTGCTAATGGTGGGTATCTTTACAAACCAAGAATTGTGAAAAAGATTGTTAATCCTCAGGGAAAGGAAGAAGAGTATTTACCAGAGTTAATTCGGAAAGTTATTTCCGAAAGAACAGCTAAACAAATCTCAGCTATGCTAGTATCAGTTATTGAATCTGGTCATGCTGCTTTAGCAGGAGTAGATGGATATTATTTAGGTGGAAAGACAGGAACAGCTCAAGTAGCTAAAAAAGGTGGTTATTCTCGAGATAATACAGTACACACCTTTATTGGTTTTGGTCCATCACGAGACCCTAAATTCGTAATTCTTACCAAGTTTGATTCGCCTCAGAGAGCTTGGTCAGCTTTGACGGCAGCCCCTTTGTTTGGTAAAATATCTAGATTCATATTAGATTATTATAAAATAAGTCCAGAAAGATAAAATGAAAGAAAAATTAATAAAAATATTAAGAGTATTAAGTAAACTGGTTTTAGGGAAATACAAACCAGAAGTTATTGCTATTACCGGAAGTGTTGGTAAAACTTCTTCTAAGGAAGCTATTGCTCAAATTTTAGCTACTAAATTTAGAATTCGGAAGACTGCTCATAATTACAATAATGAGATTGGAGTACCTCTAACTATTCTAGGTATTCAGAAATCTCCGGGAAAAAATATTCTAGGCTGGTTTTTAATATTCCTGAAAGCTCTAATTTTAATAATCTTACCTAGTAGATATCCGAAGAAGTTAATATTAGAATTTGGAGCTGATCATAAAGGAGATATTGAATATTTGGTTGACTTTATTCCTGTACATATTGGAATTCTAACCAAAGTATCTCGAGTTCATATTCAATACTTTAAAACCCTAGGCTCTATCTTTAATGAAAAGAAGAAGATATTCAAGAATATTAATACTAAGGGTTTTGCTATTCTAAATAACGATGATGACTTAGTTAAAACTTTAGATAATAAATTAAACTGTCGAACCATTACTTACGGTATAGAAAATGATTCAGATGTGCAGGCTAGTGATCTCCAGATTATAGATAAAGATGATGTAATTGGAATGAACTTTAAATTAAAGTATCAAGGTAATGTTATTCCAGTATTTTTACCAAATGCTTTAGGTTCAGCTCAAGTCTATGCTTTTCTTTGTGGAGTGAGTGTTGCTTTGCAATATGGATTTAATTTAGTTGAAATATCTGCTTTTGCTGGCCAATATCAAGCCCCTAAGGGTAGAACTAATTTAATTGAAGGAATGAATGATTCTTATTTAATCGATGATACTTACAATTCTAGTCCGGAAGCAGTAAAGATGTCATTAGATTTACTATCTGATATGAGATATTTAATTGTTGGTAAAAGAATTGTAGTTCTGGGGGATATGTTGGAATTAGGTCGAGAATCTGTTCCAGCTCATAAAGAGATTGGAGAATATGTATTTAAAAAAGGAGTAGATATTCTTTTAACTAGTGGAGAGATATCTCGCAATACTCATCTAGCTGCTCAGAAACTAGGTTTGGAGAATAGTATATATTTTAAAGATCAAAAAGATTTAATTGAACATTTAAAGTCAATTATTAAGAAAGATGATTTAGTTTTAATTAAAGGTTCTCAAGGTTCTCGAATGGAGAAAGTTGTTAAAGCTGTTATGCAGAATCCTAAACAAGCTAAAGAGTTATTAGTTAGACAAGCTTCTAATTGGAGTAAATAGTTTTAACAAATTATTCAGAGGAAGATAAATTTGCATTATTCTTCTTTTTTTTGTATATTTAAATAACGATTTAATTAATAATAACCAATAAATATTATGAAAAAAATATCTTTTATGGTTTTGTTTCTTTTACTAGTGGTCATAGCTAGTGGCTGTGTTAATCCTTTTGTAAAAGAAGAATTAAGTATTGATGGTGAGAAGTTAGTAGCTCATTTTATCAATGACTCTAAATGTATTACTGAGAATTGTGATGCTAATTTTGTAGAAGGAGTAAAGGGTAGTTTAATGCAATTACTTCCAAACTTAGAATTTGTAGATTATGATTATGATTCTAACTTAGGTTCTCAACTTTATAAAGAATATGAGTTAACAGTTTTACCAGCTCTTTTATTCACTAAGAAAGTAGAGGCTGAAGCAGGATATGCTAACTTACAGAACTATTTAACTCCTAAAGGTGATTTACTTGATTTGAAATTAGGAGCTACTTTTAATCCAACAACTGGATTACATTCTGTAGAGTTTTGTAGTAATGAAGTAGATGACAATGGAGATGATTTAAGTGATTGTGAAGATCCATCATGTGCTGGTAATTTAGTTTGTAATACTGAAGCTCCAAACAAGTTAGATTTATTTGTTATGAGTGAATGTCCTTATGGAACTAAAGCTTTAGATGCTATGAAAGAAGTTTTAGAGAACTTTGATGGTGCTGTTGATTTTAATGTCCATTTCATTGCTCGAGAGAATGAAGATGGTAGTTTCCAATCATTACATGGTCAAACTGAAGTAGATGAGAATGCTCGAGAATTATGTGCTATTGAAAACTATCCAACAGATTATAAGTATATGGAATATGTTTGGTGCCGAGATACTGATTTAACAGCTGATTGGGGAGAGTGTGTTGAAGATTTTCCTGAAGTAGCTTCTTGTTTTGAAAGCGGAGAAGGCTATGAATTATTAAGTGAAAATATCAAGTTAGGGAATAAATTAGGAATTTCAGCTTCTCCAACTTGGATAGCTAATGACCGTTATCAATTCTCAGGTATTGATGCTAATACAATCAAGAATAATATTTGTAAGTATAATCCAGGTTTAGAAGGTTGTGAGAATGAACTATCAACTACTGCAGCTCCAGCTGGGGCTTGTAATTAGTCTTTAGATTAATTTAAAACCACCTATACAAGATAGGTGGTTTTTTAATTGACTAATTTAAATATTTAAGTTATAGTTCTATGAAATGAAAATAATAAGGAGGAAGAGATGAAGGGTTATATATTCCAGAAAAAAGATTTTTTTAAGAAAAGCAAAGAAGAACTTTTTTCAGTAGGATTCCCTGATGTACTTCAGGTATTCCTTAGGAAAAACAGAGAAACAGAAATGGTTATTTTGGTCACAGGATGTGATGACTCTGATGTTCCTAAAGAAGAAGCTGAGAGAGTTATGAAAAGAGAATTTCCCAGTGAAGAAAAAAGACTTGAAATAATTGAAGAATCTAAGCATAGAAATATATATGCTGTCTTGCCCGTTTCTGAAGAAAAGTAATTTCCAATGTTTTATATCAAGCAGATCAATTAAGGTCTGCTTTTTTATTTGACACCTTTCTCTATTAGGTTTTTTCTAAAAGAAAAAATGTTAGGAGGAAAAATGAAAAGCATATTGAAATTCGGAAAGACTAAACTGTTTATGGTAGTAAAGATATTAGATATTAAGTTTGGTTTAGGCTCAGCAGTTCTTATTGGTGAATTAGAATCTTGGTTTAAAAGTGTTTTTGAAACCAATGATCCTCTTGGTTCTAAATTGATAATATTAATAGCATTAGCAATTGCTGATGATGAGAAATGTTCTATTCTAATATCTCTTTTTGAGAACGAATGGGGAGCATTATATGAGCTTTTAGATCAATTCTGTTTTCTTCATGGCTACGGTGGATTTGAGAAAGAATTAAGAAAGAATTTGAAATCATGGAGAAAAGGAAGAAATGAACATTGCTTTTTAGAAACTGGTTTAGCTAAACATCAAGAAGATGGGGTGCTTAGAATATTGAGTATTAATCATACTACAGTAAGAGCTGTTTCAGTCAATGGTGATGAAAAAAAATATGAAATAGAGAACTTAATAAACATTTCTTGAAGGAGGAATTATGAGTGTAAAGACTTGCAAAATGAGCGTAATGGGTAATTATCAAAGTTTTAAACTTAATATACCACCATTAAAAGATACTGGTTCTAGTATCGCTAATTTCAAAGATGCTTTTAGACAAAAGTTTGAGACCGATACTGAATGTTTTAATAAATTCGTTGATACTTTGCAAGAAGTTGGTGGATGTATTCCAATAAAGATTCTTATTAACAAAGAATCTGTTGAGGAGTTTAAAACTTTTGTGGAAGGGTTTTGGTCAGAATATGATATTGAGGCTACTCTTGATGAAGAGGAAAAGTCTGAAGTTGTTAATGATGATTATCATCTTATTACTGAGCAGTGTGGTGTTTTTGTTTATCTTGTTAAAGGAGAAACTAAGGTACGTTTCAGAAGAGATAAGATTGAAAAGGTAGTTGATGATAAGAAAATTGATTCAGAACTGCCAGAAAAGATTATTGGTACTGTAACTAGATATGATGGTACTGAAGACAGAGTCATTTTAAATCTTGGTAGAAAAGAAAAAATAAATCCTTTAATCAGAATTAGAATTGAAGATCTTCCTAATAGTTTAGAAGTATTTGTCAGAATGGCTGATTTAGAAATTAAGAAAGATGTAATAGTAGATTAATGAGTAATCTCATTTATTACTTAAAGTTATAACAGAGGTGTATTTATTCCATCTCTGTTTTTTTATTTCATAATATTGACATTAAAGACTTTTAGGTTTAAAGTAAAAGAAAAAATAAATGGAGGTAAAAATGGATAGTCATGGAAAGTTAACGGCTGATACTTGTCAGTTATTAAAAGAAGGAGATACTTGTATTTGTCCGAAGTGTAGAAAAAATTTAAATGTTATTTTGATTGAAGGTCAGTTAGGATTTCAGAAACATAATGATCGTTCTAGCAATAATTGTCCTAATTCTGAGAAGTCTTTTCAAGAAGTTTTTAAGACTATTGAGAAGAATGTATATGCTTTATTTCTTGGTAAGCCCTTCATTATTTTCTTATTACCTTTCGTAATGATTGTTATAGCTATGGCAGTTATGGGATTTGGTATGTTAAATAACGGAAACGGAGATGGTCTTTTTATGATTTGTACTGCTGGTGCTATTATTGCTATTATTGTCTTTTTTGTTGTTTATTGTGCTAGAAAAAGTAATAGAAAGAGAATGAGACTTAAGTACATCTTATTATTCTTAGTTGCCATGTCCTTTGTGATTCACGGACTATTGCCATTATTATCTGGAAGTAATGTGAAATTATTCTCGGTTATTGTAGGTTTATCTATGGTAATTATCTATATTGCCATTAAGAGGCATGAAAAAAGAGAAAGGTTTATTTTGGGACAGGTTTAAATGGATATTATTGAATGACAGAGGTGTGATATATATTGCACCTCTTTTTTATTGACATTAAAGACTATTAGGTCTAAGCTAAAAGAAAAAATAAATGGAGGAAAGATGCTAAAGTTAATGACATTAAGGGAGTCAGTAACAAAGGAAGTATTTGAAATAATAAGAGAAGTTCTTAATTGTAGTATCAATAAAATCTCTATCCACTCGTCTTTGAAAAGAGATTTAAGAGCTACTGATAACCATATTCGACGAATTATTTGGAAACTTGAAAATAGATGGCATATTATTATTTTCTTGGAGAGGAGAATTGTTGAACAAGTTCGGGATATTGTTGAATGTTTGGGAGATTTTTTCGATTTTAAACCTGAATTGAAATCTGGATTTATGAGGTAGGAGTTAATTCCTACCTTTTTTTATTCCTAAACTCTTGACACTTTCTTAAATATTGATATACTAAGTTTAGCACTCAAATGTATTGAGTGCTAAATATAAGATATGAAAGATAAAATATTAAAACTTGTTATTGAAGAATATATTAGTTCCGCAACTCCAGTTGGTTCTAATTATTTAGTTTCTAAAAAGAAATTAAATTGTTGTGCAGCCACTGTGCGAAATGCCATGATGGAATTAGAACGAGATGGATATCTTTTTCAACCACATATTTCAGCTGGCCGAGTTCCAACTCCTAAAGCCTATCAAGAATATGTTAATTCCTTAGACTTAAGTCAAAAGCTATCCTCTAATTTGGATAAAAAGCTTGATTCTACTCTTAAAAACTTGAAAGTTGATGATGTAGAACAAAAGTCTAAGAACTTAGCTAAAATGGTAGCAGAAATTACTAATGGAGCTGTTCTCTTAGCATTCTCTAAGCATAATTACTATATCACTGGCTTTTCAAATATTCTTTCTCAACCAGAGTTTGTAGAAGTGGGTAGATTACAAAATCTTAGCTTAGCTTTAGATAATTTAGAGAATATCTTAGAAAAAGTATTTGATGAGATAAAAGATACTGAAGTATTTGTTGGTCCAGATAATATCTTTAGTGAATACCTTTCTGCTATAACTTCACCATTTTCTAAAGGAGTAATTGGTATTCTAGGACCAACTAGAATGAATTACAAGCAGAATCTAGCTTTAATTAATTATTTTAAGAAAGTAATCTAATGGATAAAAAGAAAACAAAGAAAACAAAGAAAGTAGATAAAGCTCAAGAATATCTTTTTGGTTGGCAAAGAACTCAAGCTGACTTTGAAAACTACAAGAAACAAACTGAAAAGAGAATGAAAGATATTATTGAATTTGGTAATGCGGGATTATTGTTAGATCTTTTACCATTATTCAGTCATTTTAAATCAGCTCTAGCCCATATTCCCAAAGAACAAAAAGAAGAAGGGTGGTCTCAAGGCTTAGGACATATTAAAAAGCTTTGGGAAGATCTATTTGCTAAATTTAATGTTCAAGAAATAAAGACTGTTGGAGAAGAATTTAATCATAACGAACATGAAGCAGTAGAGCATGAAGAAGACCAAGAAAAAGAAGATCATATTGTTTTAAAAGAACTCCAAGCAGGCTACAAGTTAAATGATAAAATAATTCAACCAGCCAAGGTGGTTGTGAATAAAATAAGTAAGGAATAAAAGTATGTTGAATGAAAAAGCGATTATAATTTTTGAAGACAAACCTGTGAGAAGAGTTTGGGATGAGAAAAAAGAAAAATGGTATTTTAGTGTAATTGATATTATTAAGATTTTAACGGAAAGCCCACGACCAAGAAAGTATTGGAATGCTTTGAAAACAAAGCTAGAAGAAGAAGGGAATGAAGTGTCCCAAAAATTGGGACAGTTGAAAATGTTAGCCCAGGATGGAAAAATGAGACCTACTGATGTAGCTGATGTCAAAACTATTTTAAGGTTAATTCAATCAGTTCCTAGTAAGAAAGCAGAACCAATTAAACTTTGGTTAGCTAAAGTAGGTTATGAAAGAATGCAAGAAACCATTGATCCGGAGAAATCTGTAAATAGAGCTAGAAGAAATTGGCAAAAACATGGTCGAAGTCAGAAATGGATTCAACAGAGAATGATGGGTCAAGAGACTAGAAATAAGTTAACTGATTATTGGAGTAATAATGATATTAAAGAAGGGGAAGAATTCGCTATATTAACAAATATCATTCATGAAGAATGGTCTGGAGTCTCAGTAAAAGGTCATAAAAAGATTAAAGGTTTAAAAAGAGAGAATTTAAGAGACCATATGAGTGAAGCAGAATTGATTTTTACTGCTTTAGCAGAAATGTCTACTCGAGAGATTGCAGAAGAAATGCAAGCTAGAGGATTGAAAGAGAATAAAGTTGCTAGTAAAGAAGGTGGTGGTATCTCTAAGAAAGCTAGAATAGCTTTAGAAACAAAGACTAAGAAGAAAGTTGTTTCTGGTGGTAACTTCTTAAAAGAGAATAAAAGAAAGAGATTAAATAAATAAAGAATAAATATATGAGATTAGTAAAATGGAATCCAACACTTAATGAAGAAGATGAGTTCTTTAATTTTCCAATGGTCAGACCAAATAATGCTCCTTCATTAGATATTTATCAAGACAAAGACAATGTTTACGCTAAAGTAGCATTACCAGGAGTAGATCCAGAGAATATCAAAGTTAGTATTGAAAATAGTATTCTAACTTTAGAGTCTTCTCATGAAAAAAAGTCTGAGATTGATGAAAAAAACTATTATCGTAAAGAAATTAGATATGGTTCATTTAGAAGGAATGTTCAATTACCAGCTCATGTGCAAGGTGATAAAGCAGATGCTGAATATGATTCTGGAATATTAAAGATTACTGTTCCTAAGAAGAAAGAAGAAAAGACTAAGAAAATTGAAGTAAAGATTAAAAAGAAATAAAAATAAAACTATGAGCGATAACATGTTATTACCTAAGAAGTTGATTAAAAAATGCCCTATATGTGGGGAAGAATACAACCATAACAAGATTAAGATATTAGAGAGTCAAGATCTATACATTCTATCTTATCTAAAATGCACTAGTTGTGATTCTGGTTTAGCTTTAAAAATTCTAATGCTTCCTCATGGAATGGTAGGACAAGCAGTTGTTACTGAATTAGATGATGAAGAATTAAAGAATGTTAAGAAAGTGAATAAATCAATTACAGGGGAAGATGTATTGTTTATGTATGATTACTTTAAGAAGGGTAAGGGAGATTTAATTAAAAGTTTAAAATAAGAATATGAAAGAATCATTAGCAAGTTTATTGATACTTCCGATTTTATATATGCTAGGTCTTGATGCTAAAATGTTTATTGTTGCTACAATAGTATTGCTCATTTTGATCATAATCGCGTATTTAAAAAATGATAAACCAAAAGAAAGCAAAGAATTAAAATATATGAAAAATCAGGTTTTAATATTAACTGGTCCTGCTGGTTCTGGAAAGACAACTATTGCTGAATTGTTAGTTAAAAACAAAGACTTTGTGTTATTAGACAGTGATCATGAAGATACTGAATTTTTCCCAAATGGCAATCAGTGGTTACCGAAAAATCATCAAAAATTGTCTCAGGCTCACGATAAAATATTAAAGAAAGCTAAAGATATTTTTGCATCAGGAAAAAGTGTAGTCGTTGATTATATAATTTTTAATCAGTTTTCAGAGTTTATTGATAAATTTAAAAAAGAATTTAAAGATAATTTAGAAATTAAAGTTCTTTTTCCAGATAAGAATATTATGATTAAAAGAGATAAAGAAAGAGAATGTTGGACTGCTGGAGAAAAGGCTATTAATGAAATCTATAATAAGTTAGAAGCTGTGAAATCAGAAATAGGTGTTGATAATTATATTGATACATCAGATGAAGCACCAGAAGAAACCATAAAAAAACATTTTTAAAATAATTAATTAAAATATAATATTAAATTAAATAAGCCGTGAACTATTCGCCTTTGGCTCAAGTTCACGGCAAGAAAGATAAAAAATTATGCCAAAAATTATAGGAATTGACCTTGGTACTACAAATAGTGCCATGGCAGCAATTCAAGGTGGAAAGCCAGAAATCCTAGAAAATAAAGAAGGAAATCGAACTACACCATCAATGATTGCTGTTTCAAAAAACAATGAAAGAATTGTTGGACAACTAGCTAAAAGACAAGCTGTTGTAAATCCAGAGAATACTTTGTTTTCAATTAAAAGACTTATCGGTCGAAAGTTTGATGATAAAGAAGTTCAAGAAGATATTAAAACTTTACCCTATGAAGTTAAAAAAGCAGGTGAAGGGATTACTATCAAAATGGGTGATAAAGACCATACTCCTCAAGAAATTTCAGCTATGATTCTCCAAAAGATTAAAGCTGATGCGGAAGAGAAGTTGGGTGACAAAGTAGAAGAAGCTGTAATTACAGTTCCAGCTTACTTTGATGATGCTCAAAGACAAGCTACTAAAGATGCTGGTGAAATTGCAGGTCTGAAAGTAAAGAGAATTATTAATGAACCTACTGCTGCAGCTTTTGCTTATGGTTTTGACAAAGAAGATGACAAGCAAATTGTAGTTTATGATTTAGGTGGTGGAACATTTGATGTTTCAGTATTAGATATTTCTCATGAAAAAGATTCTAAACAATCTACAATTGAAGTTAAAGCTTCTACTGGTGATACTCATTTAGGTGGAGATGACTTTGATCAAAAGATTATTCATTGGATTTTAGATGAGTTTAAGAAAGATCAAGGTATTGATTTATCTAAAGACAAAACTGCTTTACAAAGATTAAAAGAATCTGCTGAAAAAGCTAAGATTGAACTATCAACAGCTCAAGAAACTGAAATTAACCAACCTTTTATAACAACAGACGATAGTGGACCAAAACATTTAGTTTTGAAAATGACTAGAGCTAAGTTAGAAGAGATTGTTGGTGAATTAGTTGAGAAGACATTAATTCCTTGTGAAGAAGCAATTAAAGATGCTGGATTTAAAAAAGAAGATATTGATGAAATTATTCTAGTTGGTGGGATGACTAGAATGCCATATGTTCAAAAGAAAGTAGAAGAATTCTTTGGTAAAAAACCAAATGTATCAGTAAATCCTGATGAAGTAGTAGCTATGGGTGCCGCTATTCAAGCTGGACAATTTGAAGGTTCAATTGGTGGTAAAGAAGTATTGTTGTTAGACGTTACTCCTTTGACTTTAGGAATTGAAACTTTAGGTGGAGTACGAACTGCTTTAATCGACAAGAATACAACTATTCCTGCTTCTAAATCTCAAATCTTTTCCACAGCTGCTGATAATCAAACATCAGTAGAAATTCATATCTTACAAGGTGAAAGAGAAATGTCTCAGGACAACAAGAGTCTGGGAAGATTTATTCTTTCTGGAATTCCACCATCACCAAGAGGAGTACCTCAAGTAGAAGTATCTTTTGATATTGATGCTAATGGTATTTTAAATGTGAAGGCTGTAGACAAAGCTACAGGAACAGAACAAAAGATTACTATTACTGCTTCTTCTGGATTATCTAAAGAAGAGGTAGAAAAGATGAAGCAAGAAGCTGAAAAACATGCTGAATCAGACAAAAAGAAAAGAGAAGAAGTTGAGACTATGAATAACGCTGAATCAATAATCTTTAATACTGAAAAGCTTTTGAAAGACTCTGAGGACAAAGAAAAATATCCAAATGGTATTTCAGAAGAAACTAAGAAGAAAGTTACTGATAAATTAGAAGAATTAAAGAAAGCTAAAGAATCTAAAGTTATTGAAGATATTAAAAAGAAATTAGAAGAGATAAATACTGTGGTTCAAGAGGTTGGTCAAGAACTATACAAACAAGCAGAAGCTAATAAAAAGGCTGATCCTAAAGCTGAAGAAGCTAAGACTGAAGACAAAAAGGAAGAGCCAGTAGAAGCTGAGTTTGAAGATGCTAAGAAAGAAGAAGAACCAAAGACTGAAGAACCTAAAGCTGAGGAAAAGAAAGAAGAAACTAAATAACAAATATATGACAGAAAACAAGAAAATGGAAATTAAGATTGCTGATAATATTCCTGGTGGACAATATGCTAATGCTATGCAGATTAGACATAATCAAGATGAGTTTTTGTTAAACTTCTTGAATATAACTCCACCAAATGGCAGAGTATCAGGGAAAATCATTACTAGTCCAGGACATTTCAAAAGGTTTGTGAAAGCAATGCAAGAGAATTTAAAGAAGTATGAAGAAACTTTTGGAGAGATTAAAGAATCTAACAGTCCAGAATCTAATATTGGTTTTGAAGATCGAAAATAACTAACATTTTAATTACCCGCCGAGTATATCTCGGCGGGTTCTACTAACCTATGGCTAAAGACTATTACAAAACTCTAGGAATTGAGAAAGGAGCTTCTGATGCTGACATCAAGAAAGCTTTTTCAAAGTTAGCTCATCAATATCATCCAGATAAAAAGAATGGTGATGAAGCTAAGTTTAAAGAAGCTAATGAAGCTTATCAAGTTCTAAAAGACAAAACTAAACGTCAACAGTACGATACTTTTGGTTCAGCTGATGGTAATCCATTTGGTGGAGCTGGAGGCGGAAATCCATTCTCAGGTGGTTTTTCTCAAGGTAATATCAATATGGATGACCTCGGAGATATCTTTGGTGATATCTTTGGTGGTGGAGGATTCGGTGGTGGTTCTCGAAGATCTAGAGTTCAGAAAGGAAGAGATATTGAAGTAGCAATGGAGATTGATTTTAAAGAGGCTGTATTTGGCATCACAAGGACCATAGAGCTGAAGAAGAACATAGTTTGTAAAGATTGTAGTGGAAAGGGTGGAACAGGTCTTAAAACTTGTTCTAAGTGTCAGGGTTCAGGGCAAGTTCAAGTTCAACAGAACACCTTCTTTGGTAATTTTCAATCTATGGCTCAATGTCCAGATTGTGAAGGTCAGGGAGAGACTGTGGAAAAGACTTGTGGTCATTGTACTGGTAAAGGATATTTAATGGGCAAGGATAATATTGAAGTTAAAGTTCCTGCTGGAGTTGATAATGATCAGTCTTTAAGATTAGCTGCTAAAGGTGAACCAGGATTAAAGGGTGCACCAGCTGGTGATCTATTTATTCGAATTAAAGTTAAAGCAAGTTCTCAATTTGAGAGAGAAGGGGAGACTATTATGTCTACTGTGAGATTAAAGTATTCTCAATTAATTCAAGGTGACAAGATTGATGTAGAGACTGTAGATGGTCCAATTAAACTTAAAATACCTGCTTTCACTGCTAGTGGAAAAGTATTTATTTTGAAGAATAAAGGAGTTCATAGTTTACATGGTCATGGTCGAGGAAATCATTTAGTAACTGTAAAACTATCTATGCCAGATTCACTTACTAAAGAACAAAAGAAGTTGGTAGGGGACTTAGAGAAAAAAGGATTATAAATTACAAGTTTAGATATAGAAGAGGACTCTGAAAAGAGTCTTCCCTTTTTATTTAAAAGTGCTAGTATTAATATATAAATAGAGATTGATAAGTCTCTTTAAAACTTTCATATTTAATAAAATAAATAAAGAATATGACAAAAGAAGAAAAGGATTTAAAAAAAGAAGAAGAGAAAAAAGTAGATCAAGTTACAGAGGATACAACTCCAATAGATAATGAGGGAGATGTTGACGGTGTTTTAGAAATGTCTGTAGAAAATAAAGAAGGTTCTCAAGAAGAACTAATGAAACAGTTACTAAGCTTTAACAATGGATTTGACGATATGACTAAAACAATGATAGATACTTTTGTAGAGAAACTTCCTGATAGCAATCTTGATTCATCAGCAAAGTTTGATCGTGACTGGTCTAAAGTTGTTGACGATATTAAAGAAATATTAACAAAATTTAAATCAGAAGTAGCAGTTGAATATTCAAGGTTAGGTATTTCTCAGGCTGAGGATGGAGAGAAATAAAAGGTAAAAAAGTAATTAATTAAATAGTTAGTAAATATTTTAAATATCAAAAAAACAATCCACTTTCGGGTTGTTTTTTTGTTTAGATTAGTGAAGTGATGTATAATTTAGATATTAATAGAGATTGATAAGTCTCTCTAAAACTTTCATATTTAATAAAATAAATAAAGAATATGACAAAAGAAGAAAAAGATTTTAAAAAAGAAGGAGATGGAAGAGTAGATTCAGTAGTTAAAGATATAAGTATTACAGATGATAAAAAAGATGTGGATAGTGTCTGGAATAAAATTAGTGATAAAATAATAGGTAAACCCATCGAAGAATTAGACGGAAAAGAAAGGAAATTATTAAAGGAACAATTAGAACAACTCAAAGAAAGAAGTGACTTGGAAGCGAGATTGACTAAAAATGGTCGATGGTTGTTAAAATCTATGGAAAGTTTGCTTGAGAGTGATGGTAATGTAAATGTTGAGGAATGGTATAAGGTTTTTGTTGATGGGGGTCTTGGCGAATTAAAAAATATTCAAAAAGAAGGTGATGAACCTAGTGATGAAGAAATAAGAGCTGAAATTGAAAGATATATTGAATATATAAAAAATAATCGTAGATTTGATCGAGGAGATGATCCAGAATTTGAATAGTTTATTATTCTTTTTAAGAATGGTATAATTATATATATAAACAGAGATTGATAAGTCTCTTAAAAACTTTCATATTTAATGAATAATAAAAAAGAATATGGTAGAAGAAAAAGATTTAAAAAAAGAACAAAAAGAAAATGAAGTAGATGAAATTGTAGAAGATGCTGTTCCGATAGATAATGAAAAGGATGTTGATAGTGTTTTGGAAAAGTCTATTCAAGAAAGTGATGCTGAAATTTCTAGTACAGAAAAGATAGAAGAAATATGGAAAGATCTCACTAGAGAAGAAAAGGATATTATAGTTAAACAAAATACCGAATTGCGTGATCAGGGAAAAACCAAAATTGAAGCAGCCTCTATTGTTTATGAAGATTATTTAAAGAGGAAGTCAATTAATTAGTATCTTTTAGAGAAAGAAAATAAATTGTTAAATAACAAAAAAACAATCCATTTCAGGGTTGTTTTTTTTGTTTAGATTAGGGAAATGATATATAATTATATATATAAACAGAGATTGATAAGTCTCTCAAAAACTTTCATATTTAATAAGATAACAGAAAAATATGGTAGAAGATAAAGATTTAAAAAAAGAAGAAGAGAAAAAAGTAGATCAAGTTACAGAGGATACAACTCCAATAGATAATGAGGGAGATGTTGACGGTGTTTTAGAAACGTCTGTAGAAAATAAAGAAAATCAGAGGAATGATCAAAAAGTTTATCAAGAAGTACTTCAATTAAAGCTTGAGCATAGTCAAGAAAATTATCTTTTGGATGGTATTATTGATTTTGCTAAAAAACAAGGGGTAGAAGTAGGTATTACTGAAGAAAATTTTAGGGAAGCAATTCTAAAGCAAATGAGGGATGGTGATATAGAGAAAATAAGAGAAACTATTGCTTTTGCTAAAGAACAAGGAGTAGAAGTGAACATTACTGAAGAAAATATTAGGGAAGCAATTCTAAAGCAAATGAGGGATGGTGATATAGAGAAAATAAGAGAAACTATTGCTTTTGCTAAAAAACAAGAAATAGAATTAGATTTTTCTTTTCTTTCTAAAGATGACTTTCAGAGTATTATTGATAAATTAATTGTGAGTGGTGATTTTATTAAAATAAAGAATGTTATTGATATTGCTAAAGGACAAGAAATGGAAGTAGGTATTTCTAAAAATGATCTTCAAAAAGTATCTAAACTAGTAATTATGAATGATGAAATTGGTGGAATAGATGAAATAGAAATAATTATTAATTTTGCTAAAGAACAAGGAATAGAGCTAAATTTTTCGAAAGATGATTGGAGAAATATGCTTAAAAAAATTATTTGTAGATTTTATACTATAAAAAGAATGGAAGAAAAGGTGAAAGATATGGAGATGGAAGTAAATGTTTCCAAAGATAATCTTCAGAATGTCCTTGATGAATTAATTGTGAGCGGTAATTTTAATAAAGCAAAAAAAACTATTGATTTTGCTAAAGGACGAGAAATAGAAGTAAATATTTCTAAAGATAGTCTTCAGAATGTTTTTGATAAATTAATTATGAGTGATGATTTTATGAAAATAAGCAATATTATTGATTTTGCTAAAGAGCAAAGAATAGAATTGGATATTTCTGGTTTTTCTAAAGATAATCTTCAAGAGATATTAGAAGAGGAAATGAAAAAAGAGGACTTGTCCTTATCTAAAATTAAAAAAATGATTGACTTCGCTAAAGAACATGGAATAGAAGTAAGTCTTACCAAGAATGATTTTCAAGAAGCAATTGATAGGCAATCTGAATCTACTGATTTAAAATTTAATGAAATTAATGAAATTATTGATTTTGCCAAAGAACAGGGAGTAGAAGTAAATATTTCTATTGAGAATGCAAAAGAAATGCTTCAAACAAATGATAATTATTATTTTAATTTTAATTTTAATAAAGTAAAAGAGATTATTGATTTTACTAAAGAACGAGGAGTGGGAATAAATTTTTCTAAGGATGATTGGCAGGAAGTAATTAAGACAGTAGCTATGAATACTAATTTCTTAATTGGATTAGAAGAAAAAATTAATTATATTGAGGAACAGGGGGTTAAGATAAATATTGATAAAGAAATATGTACAACTCTCTTAAGAAGAAGATTGGGAAAATCAACTTTTCAAACCGAAGAAGATGTTAATGAGATTATTGATTTTGCTAAAGAACGAGGAATAGAATTAGAATTAAAGGATGAATTACCATTAGCTATGTCCATTTGTATTTTTCATAATAAAGATCAAGGGCATGCTGATACTTTAAGAGAAGAGTGTTTGGAGATAATCGAGAAATATGGAAAAACATATGAGGAAATAATTGATATTGATTATGCTGATTATTGGGATGTTCCAGAAGAGAATAGATTATCTTTGTCTAATGAGATTAAAAATCAGCAAGGCATTTTTGAAGGAATATTAGAAAATAAAGTTGCTAATGGTAAATTTATTTTAGGAAAGAATAAAGAAAATAAAGAAACATTAGTTTTTGATAATATGCTTGGTGAACATCGAGATATGGCTTTAAAATATGATGTTATTCCAGAAGGAGGAGGATGGATGAAAATTAATGTCGAAAATAAGAATATAGAAATTTATAAGTCTAGTCAGTATTTTGGAAGAGAAGATAGTTCTAAAACCATTGAAATATTAGAAAATATTTTTCCAGATTATAAAGTAGAAGAGAAGAAAAGAGAAAATCATTAAAGAATAAAGGAGTCTGTATTAATAAGTAAATAAGAAAAATGGCAGATAAAGAGAAAAAAGAAAAGAAAAAAGTAGTTTCAATAATTAAAGATCAATCTTTTGTTGATAATGAGGTTGATGTTGATGGTATTTTAAAGGAGTCTGTAGAAACATCAGTAAATAACTCAAAAATACAGACTGAAGATATGCCGAATAATGTTGATGTAAATAAAAATAAAGAAGAATTATCTGTTGATAGTTTTGATAGTGAAGCTTTTTATTCAGAATATGGCATAAAATTAGACTTAGAAAAAATTGAACAATGGATGTCAGATAGAATTGATAAAAAATTAACCAAAGAAGAATTCCATAAGTATTTAAAATATTTTAAAGAAGAATTAAATAGAGATTTAGAGTACTATAAAAAAATGAAAAATCAGATGTCAGAGATAAAAATTGAAGAAGAAGTGAAATGGATTGCTGAACGTATAGTAACACAACAAACAGAGAATTATCTAGAAAATAAATATAAAACAATAATTGGTTCTAATAAAATACGTTATGAGTCTGAGCTTTTAGACGACTATATAAAATCTAAATCTAAAGTTGAGTTTGTTCTAGAAGATATACATAAATTGAAACCAGATTATATTTTTTTAACAGATACTAGCGCGATTCATTGTGGATATATTTTAAAAGAGGCCTGGAAAGAACTTTTTCCAGAGGAAAAATGTCCGAAATTTTATAGAATAGACCCTCGAGCTTTTGCAATTGAACATGGATATAGCTCATTTGACGAATATAAAAAATCTGGTCTTAATCGTGAAAACATGGAAAAGTCACTCTCATCTTATTTGGAAAAAATTATTGATAAAAAATCTGCTAATATTATAGTTTATGACGAATACCATCTCTATCATGTAGATAAAATAACTGATTCAAAGGTCGATGCTTTCAGGAGTAGTGGTTTTCAAACAAGTGCAGAAGTTGCTGCTGTAGGTATAAAAGATGCTTTGAAAAAAATTAAAAAAGATAGTAATAATGTCTACAGATTAATAGGGGGTGAATTACTATATGGAAAATTTAGTTTTGATAGAGAATTGCACCCAACAGGCAAGTGGTATCATAGATTTTCTATGGGAACATCCACTACAGAAGAAAAGATTAGGAGTAATTTAAATAATTATCTTAAAATATTAGAAAGTGAGATTGATGATCCACAAGGACTTTTAGTAAAGGGCTTTACCAAAAAGGGTTCTAAAGAAAGAAAAGAAATTTTAAAAGCAATAAATGAGCTAAAAGAATTTGGAAGGGATGCTGTTAAAGATGTTAATAAATAGAGAATATATATGAATCTATTAGAAAAGTTTTTAAAAGTAGTAGAATATTTGAATATTAAACCTTTTGAGTTTTTGTCTACCGAAGTCCAAAAAGAAATACTAGAGAATGGTAAATCTGCTGTGGATAGTATTAAAGAGTTATTTGAATCTAAAAAATTAGTTCAGAATTCAGTATATAGAACTATTTTAGTTTTAGAAGCTTCTTTTCCTCAAAAAGATCAAGAATTTGATGAGGTTTCTTTTTTACAAAGCTTATCAAATCTAATTGACCTGTATAAGTTATCTTCTATTTACCGGAAGAATAAAAAACTCATAGATGATTTGGAGAAAATAACTCAAGAAGCTAAGAAGAGAATATCAGAACATCATATTTATTTAGATACTTTAGAGGATAAAGGACTTAATTTGTCAGATGAAGAAAAAGAAAAAAGTGATTTAGAAATTATTGAAAAGATAGGAATTTTCTATATCTTAGAATATACCATTTATCTTTTATCAGGATTATCAAAATTAAATAAAAAACAAAGAAAACAGGCTTTTTATGATGGATATGATGATGGAAAAATGAAGTTGTCTCCTTATGTTTTTTATGCTGATAGTTTTCGAAGAGAACTTTGTTTAAAGATATTTAATGTTGATTTTAGGAATAAGTTATTCGATATATTTTTTAAATTTGAAGAGGTATTTAATAGGGGAGATATTGATGAAATATGCTTAGGATTTAAAGAGTTTAATATTGATTTATTAAAGGTTTTTAAGGGTAAGGGAATTAAGGTTTTTAAAGTAGCTCTTCTATCTTCTGACAGTCAGAGCATAGAAGTTGATAAATTAATTGAGAAAGTAGAAGCTATAAATTTGTAAGTTTTAAGATAGAGAAAGGGTTCTGAAAAGGACCTTTTTCTTTTCTTTTAATTTTAAAGTAGTATAATAAATATATGAATTTAGAAAAATGGATAGAAGTCAAGAATAAGATCTTGGATAATTTTGATGTATTAAATCAAAAAACTCTTAGTGATGAAGATGGTCATGGTACCAAAGAAATTATAGAGTTTAATGGTCCTATGGGAGACATTAGATTAGAGTTTAGTATTCGAGATTTAATTCTAGACAAACATACAAATTATTCTAATCGGATTGGATCAGATGTGAAGATTGATTATCAATATTCTGATACAGAGAAAACTTACAAACTTAGAACCTACAAGAAGGTTGGTGAAGAGTGGGAAGAGATCGAATTAGAACACAAAGCTTTTATTAGCTAATATATATTTTTAATTATTATATAAAAAACTATGATTTTTGATTTCTTAAAAAAGAAAAAATACAATACTGTGTTTGTTTATAAATGGGGAATACTAGCTGGAGTAGTAGAGACATTATTAATTCTCTTTTCAGCTTTTGTATTAATAAACTTAGGGACCTTATTTGAAGGTAATTTAGAAGCTATATCTATCTTCAGTACTTTTTATCTCATTGTCGCTATTATCTTTACTTTTTTTATTGTTTTTGGAATGCCTCTTTATTTAGCTTTTAAAAAGAAAATGATATCTACAGCTCTTTTAGTTTTGTTAATGACTATTGCAACCTTATCTATAATTTTTACAGCTTTACTTTTAATGGTAACTATCTAATAACCTATGAATGAAGAACAAGGTTTTTCAACTTTTTTAAAAGTGATAATAATTGCTCTAATACTAGTATTAGTAGTAATTGTAGTTTTGATTTATTCTAAGAGTTTGGAGAAAGAGTTAGTTAATGAAGTAGAGGAGAAAGTTGTTCAAATTGAAGAGAAAGTAATTGATATTGATCAACAAGTAAAGGATTACCAGAGTAGTCTATTAGGAGTTATATCTTCTTTTGATAATGATTATCAGAGTTTACAAGAAGATATATTGGAGATTAGTGTTCCTAATGGATTTCAGGAATTACATTTGAAACTAGTTTTAGCTTTGAATCCAATTATTCATGAATCTAGTTCAGAACTTACTAAAGAGAAGTTAGAAGATATTGGAGATGTTTATGATTGGTTAAAAGAGGATTTAGCAAATATTATTTTAAATATTAAATAATTATTAAGGGTCTAAAATATTAGTAGATTCTTTAATTTTTTTATTACCAGCTTATGATTATTTACAAGAGATTATTAGGGTTTGTAGTTAGCTTTCTATTAAGTTCATTATTGTTAGTTACTTTTTATTATCCAGAGAAGATGATCTATTTTATTGCTTTTTCGGTATTTTTGTTATTATTTTACTTTTGGAGCATTAAGAACCGTTTTGTTACTTATTCTTTATTAATCAAGTATTTCCTAATAGTTTTAACCTTTTTATCCTTTGTTTGGCTATTCTTTGTAGTTATTGATTCTTTGCTTATAAAATATTTAGTAGCTTCCTTAGTATTTATTTACTTATTCATTGTTTTAGATAGTTTCTTTAAGAAAGTCTATACTAACAAAGACATTACTCAATCTCTAGTAGTTTATATTGATTTAGTTTGTTTTTGGTTTTTAGTATATTTCTTGTTCTATTCCTCAGTTTTATTCAGAATGAATAGTCTCTGGGCTTCTTTAATACTGTTATTCTCTATCATTATTCTCTTAATAATCCGCTTTAATTGGCAGAAGATAGACTTTAAAAAGAATATTTCTTATGTATTTACCTTGATTATCATTCTAGTAGAAGTGTATATTATTACCTCATTTCTAGCTTTAAATTTTTATTCTAGTGCTTTTCTGTTGTGGTTATGGTATTATCTATTGAGTGATTTTTTTGTAGATCAAATCAATGAAAAGTTCATTTGGAACAAAAAGAAGAAATTGATATTTTTAATCCTCCTCCTCTTTATTTTTTATCTAATTAGTGTAAGATAATCTTAGTATTTTTAAAACAAATATATGAAAAAAACATCATTTGCATTGAATTTAATTGTAGTTTTAGCTCTGTCCTTAGCAGCTGCTTTCTTTGTTTCCACTAAAGTATATTATGAACAATGGCATGATATGATGTTAAAAGTAGAGGAAGTTCTAGAAGACAAGAGGTTTAACTTTGCTGAAATAGCAGAGGATGCTAAACCTTTAACAGAATCCATGACTTACAATTTAAATAATCAGATATTTTTAGTAGCTAATCAGAAAAGACAGGTAGGAGGAGATATCTTAAATCAAGCATATTTCAATCCAGACTTTAAAACCTATGCTGTAGTAGTTAGTAATGATGGTTGGTTAGTAACTAATCAAATAATGAGAGATACTAATTTAGTAGTTATTGATCAGAATAATCAGGTAATTGTAGTGGAAGAATTAGTTATTGATAATACTTTAGGGCTTAGTTATTTAAAGATAGATAAAACAGATTTAGATCCAGTAGCTATTGCTAATTCTGATAATTTAGAGACTGGAGATTTGGTCTATGGAATAAAGCCTAATATGTGTAATTATCAGCACGATATACTAGCTAATTCTATTAAAAGCCTTCATACTCGTTCTATCAAGAATAGAGTAGATTTAGTATATCAACCAGGAGATGTTATCTACGGTCTTTTAAACAGTGAAATTGATGATAATTTACCTTTAATTAACAACAAATCTCAATTCATTGGTTTTTCAGTGAATATTGATAATCAAAGCTATCTCTTACCAAGTAAGTATATTAGGTATTCTTTAACTCAATTATTTAAGGAAAATAATGAAATAGTCTATCCCAGCTTAGATATCAACTATATTGATCTAAGTGAGGTTGTTTTAGATAATGAACTAGCGAATAAAGGAGCATATGTTTACAATGTTTTGAATTCTAAAAGTCCTTTAAAGAAAGGTGATATTCTTGTAAAAGTTGAGAATGATGAGATTAACAAAGTTCGTTCTTTAAATGATATTCTTTTAGATTACAAGATTGGTCAAGAGATAAGTGTTAGTCTAATTAGAGGAGCAGAGGAGATAGAGTTAAAACTTACCATTAAAGCATTTAATGAATAAAAAAAAGAAAGAACAGATCATTCTTTTTAAGATTAAAGCGGGGCAGACAGATGCCTTTGCTGATCTTTATGATATGTATTCTAAGCAAGTATATCGATATATTTACTTTAAAGTTCCTACTAAAGAGAGAGCAGAGGATTTAACTAGTGATGTCTTCCTCAAATCTTGGGAGTATATGAATAAGCATAATAATACTGTGAAGAACTTTCAAGCTTTTATCTATCAAATTGCTCGTAATTTAATTGCTGATTTTTACAAAAAAAACAAAGAATTACCTTTAGAATATGCTGAATCTTCTTCAGTAATAGCAGATCATTCATTTGAAAGAAAGATAGAGGATATCTCAGATTGGCAGGTATTAGAGGCTTCTTTAAGGAAATTAGGGCAGATTAATGAGAAATGGCAAGAAGTCTTAGTTTTAAGGCATATTGAAGATTTAACTACTAAAGAAATAGCTAAAGTAATGAATGAATCTCATGCTAATGTCCGAGTATTATTACATCGAGCTCTAGAGAAGTTAAAGGAGATTACAGTTACTAAATAATATATATTTAAATTTGACTTATTATATTTATTTGATATTATATAAATATAAGATAAATTAAAATTATGCGTAAAATAGATTTAAAATCAGTAGTTTGGAAAGAGGGTAAATACTATATCTCTCAGTGTCTTAATATAGATGTTTCTAGTTTTGGAGAAAGTAAAAAAGAAGCTTTAGCTAATTTAGATGAAGCATTAGAGTTGTATTTTGAAGACGTTAAATCACCAAAAATAACTAAAATAGAAAAACCGGAATTAGTAAAATTATCTTTTCATTATGTCTAAACTTTTTTCTTCAAAACAGATTATTAAAGTCCTTCAAGATAAGGGCTTTTTATATATCTCTCAAAAAGGTAGTCATGTAAAATTCCGTAAATTTAGCAAACCTTCTTTAACTGTAATTATTCCTGCAAACAAAAAAGAGATTCCATTTGGAACCTTTAAATCTATTTTGCGTCAAAGTGGGTTAGATGAGGGTAATTTTAGGAAAAAATAATTTTTTTAGATAGTTAGAAATAATTTTAGAAAAGAAAAAGCCCTCTATAGTGTTATAGGGGCTTTTTATTGTTTGGTGTTATTCTTAGACTTGGTATAATGGGAATGTCATCAGAATAACGAAGGTTTGTGAAAAGTTTATCATTAACATGTTTCGTACAGGATGGTTTTTATCCCAAACACATCCACACACGACTGCCATAATTACATAGAGTACTAATGGCAAGAATTTTCCGCTCCATGCTGTTGCATAGAACTGTGCCATTGCTAATATCAACACAAGTACTCTCGTAAAAAAAAGAGCATGAGAAATTACTTTTTTTTCTTCTTTTACATAACTATGATTAATGATAATCATTTTTTCCTCCATATTTAATTTTTTTATTTTCTATCAATAATCCTATTATACATCATTTCTAATAAAATGTCAAGCATTTTATTGGGATTTAATTAAAAGGTCTAATTTGACATAATTACAGTTTTATTACTTTATTCAATTAGCTTTAGAAAAAGTAGTTTAAAACCCTTGACTTTTCCTTTATTTAAGGTAAAATAATCTGTAACATTTCAAGTTATTAATCGTCATATTTACCGTAAACAAAAGAATAAATAAAATTATTTAATGAGAGATTTTATCAAACAATTGAATGAATTTAAGGAAATAGAGCCAGATGAAAAACATTGGCATGTCACTCGTTCAATTTTGTTAAATACAATCGAAGCAGATACTACTGAGCGACAAGGCTTTCAATTCAAGTCCTTGTTTTTTAATGTTGGTATTTTTACTAAGACTGTTTTTCCTACTATGAAAATGGCTACTATTAGTTTAGTAGTTATGGCGATGGTTTTAGTTACTGGATTAGGAGCTCAAGCAGCTGGTCCAGATAATGGTTTATTACATCCTTTTAAGTTAGCAATGGAAAGAGGTCAATTATTCTTAATTAGAGATGCTAACAAAACTACTCAACTTCGTTTTGAACATATTCAGAATAGATTAGAAGAAATTGATGAATTAATTGAAAAGAATAAATCTAAGCATATTACTAAAGCTACTAAGAATATTGAATCCAATTTAAAACAAATTAAAGAGAACTTAGAATCAATGAAGAATAACAAGAATGTTGATAATAAAAAGGTTGTTGAATTAGCAAGTTTGATTGATTTAAAGACAAATGAATTATCAAAGAATTTAAAGGGAAAAGAAGTTGAAGATAAAAAGATTGGAGAAACTATCAAAGCTAGTTACCTTTTAAGTAAAGGTGCTTTAGAAGTAATAATCACTAGTGATGCTGAATTAGTTGGTGCTGAATTAGAATTAATAGAAAATAGTATTAATAATAAAATAGAGATTGAAAAAGAACGTTTTGAGGGAATTGGTGAGAAAGTTACTAAAGCTCAGAACGATATAATTAAAGAAGAAGAATTGAAAATTGGAGAATCTGTGGATGTTGATGTAAATACTAGCACAAGTACTTCAAATCAAGATAAAACAGTAGAGTTTAATATAGATGAAATTAGTAATATTAATTCAGAAGAAATTGCTGATAAGTTAGAAGAGTCTAAAAAATTATTAGAAAAAGATGATTATAAAGGAGCTTTAAGAAATCTAGATATAGCCGAACTTTATATTAATCTTACAGATCAAGCTACTGATGAAGCTCTTGAAGATTATGAAAATGAAATAGAGGAATTAGAAAATGAAATAGAGGAAGAAGTTAAAGGTGTAACAGAACAGGTTCTAGAATAGACTTATATAGTAGAGTTTCTACTTAATGAATTTAATTATTAGATTTATTAAGTAGGAGGTTTACAAAGTAATCAATATTTTTACTCTTTATTGAGTAGAAAGATTGAAAAATAAGTTCATTGTTATATGGTTGCAAATTCCGTATTTGCGGAATAAATTTGCATTATTCACTCATTAAATTAAATGAATAGAAAGATCGGTGCCTTTGAGGCAATTTGTTTAAACTTAATGGTCAAGCTAGTATTCTAGCTTAGGGGATATTTCAAATCCGTAACCCTCTATAAACGATGAATCAAAGAAAGAAAAAAAATATGAATTTAATTAAAAAATTGTTTGTGTACACTATGGTTTTTGCTATGTGTGCATCATTCGTACCAGTTGGTGAAATAGTTGCTGCTTCAACTGGAGATTTAATTACAGCTCCTTCTACTGATGCCGTTTATTACGTAGCAGAAGATGGTTCAGTAATTCCATTTCCAAATGATAAGTGTTATTTTACTTGGTATGAAGATTTTGATGCTGTAATTACAGTGTCTGATGAAGAATTGTCAGCTATGACTTTGAGTTCTAAATTAATCAATTATAGACCAGGTACTAGACTTATTAAAATCCCTGATTTTAATAAAGTTTATGCTATTGAACCAGGTGGAGTTTTAAGACATGTAGCTGATGAAGCTACTGCTCTAGCTCTTTATGGTGCTGATTGGTCATCATTAATTGATGATGTTTCTAGTGGTTTCTTTAACTCATATAATAGTGATACTGCTTTAGATAACCCAGTAACAGTGGATTCTGTTTCTGAAGGTTATTTATTTAATTATGCTGATGATACTATTATTTATTATGTAAATGCTGCTGGTGAAAAGAGAATGGTTACTGAAGCTGGTTTTACTGCTAATATGTTTAATGCAGATTACGTATTAACTGGTATTGCTGATACTGTTACTTTTACAACCGGTACTTCTGTAACAGAAACTGAAACTGGTTTATTCCAAATTGTTCCTGATACTACACCTGTTGCCCCAACTCCAGTTGGTGGTGATTTAAGTGTTGCTTTAGCTGCTGGTACTCCTGCTGCGGGAACTATTCCAAATAATTCATCAAATGTATTTGTTAAATTTGATTTAATGGCTGGTAGCGCTGATGCATCTATCACATCTATTAAATTAACAGTTCCAGTTGGAACTTTAGGTACTTATACTTATATTGATGAAGTAGCATTCTTTAATGCTGCTGGAACAAAATTAGGAACTTCAAAGAATATTACTTCTGACGGAGTTGCTACTTTTAACTTTTCAACACCTATCGTTGTAAGTGCTGGAACAACTAAGACTTTATCAGTTAAGGCTACTATCGAGTCAAGTCAAACTGGTTTATTTGCTTTAGGTATTGCTTCAGCTGATGATATTACTGTTGATGGTGGTTCTGTAACAGGAAACTTCCCAATCGATGGTAATGTAATGGAAGCTATTACTGCTACTATTGGTACTATTACTATGTCATCTGTAGAAACTTCTGATACTACACCTAATTTTGGTGAACAAAATGTTAAATTAGCTGGTATGGATTTTGCTGCTGCTAATGAAAACATTATTTGGGAAACTGCTCGATTTAAGAATGGTGGAACAAATGACTCAGATATCGTTAATAATCTTCGATTATTAGTTGATGGTGATGAAGTTGCTGAAGGTGTAATTGAT
Organism: uncultured Gammaproteobacteria bacterium; assembly: GCA_964424195.1. Taxonomy (GTDB): domain Bacteria; phylum Patescibacteriota; class Patescibacteriia; order UBA1558; family S5-K13; genus JAIOTH01. Next base: position 106,421 of record CAYRHT010000003.1, read on the forward strand.
GGTAGATACATTACTTTCAATCTTAATAATCTTTTGATTGAAAAGAATGATACTATTACTGTTGATGTTTATGGTGATGTTGGAATTGGTAGTGTTGGAAATACTATTGATCTTTATATTGCTGACAAGAGTGATTTCTCATTCATGGGTCAACAATATGGTTATGGTGTTCAAATCGCAAGTATTACTTCTTTAGATGCAGCTAGTGAAGGTGCTGTTGCTACTTTAGCAGCTGGTGACTTTACTATTGCTATGGATAAATCAGCTACTCCTTCAAAGGATGTTATGGCTGGTACTCAAGATGTTGTTTTAGCTACTATCACTATGGTTTCTAACGGTGAAAATTCTACTGTTAATTATATTACTGATAGTGCTACTACTGGTGACTTTTATGTTTATGGTAGTGGTTTAACAACTGGTGAAGCTGATGCTTTCGAATTAGTAGATACAGATACTGGTGCTATTTATGATATTACTGAAACAGTATCAACATCTATTAGTGCTGTTAGTGCTGGTGGATGGACATTATCTATCACCGAAGATATTCCAATGACTTTAGGTGAAACTAAAACATTTGAATTAAGATGTGATTTAGGTGCTCCTACTGATACTTATCCAATTGATGATACTGATACTTTGAAAGTTGTTTTAGAAGACGGTGCATTTAGTATTACTGGTGATGATTCAAATGCTAATATTACTAATATTACTCCAGCTTCTATTTCTAGTGCTATTACTACTGTAAGAGCAGCTACTTTAGCTTGGACAACTATCAACTTAACTAATTTAACAGCTGTAGGCGGTGCTGGTTCAGAAGATCCAGTAGTTGTTTACAAAGCTTTATTAGAAGTTGGTGAGTCATCTGACGTTTCTCTAACTTCAGTAGAACTTGATGCTGATGCTACTTATTATAGTGCTTTTACTGATGATAATATTGCTCAACTTGACTTATATATTGTTGAAGGTGAAACTTCAAGAGAATTGAAATCAACTGCTGGTGATATTGCTAGTGATGGTTTAGCTGCAGGTTCTATTACATTTAACTCTCTAAATACTACAAACAGAGTATTAACTGCTGGAGTTGATGTTTATTTAGAAGCTAGAGCTGTATTTGCTTCTACAGTTACTGCTGGTACTTTTGCTTTAGAAGTAGACAATGCTACTACTAGTGTAGTTGCTAAAGATTCTGACAACACAGCTGTTGCTGAATCAGTTACTTCTATAACTCAAGATTCAAGACTAGTTACTCTTGCTACTAAAGGTACTTTGAAAGTAGAAATGAAAGTTACTGACCAATTATCTGACGAAGATACTTATACTTTAGCTGGTGCTACTACTGGTCATGGTAGATATCTTGGTGAATTAGTATTTACTACAACTAATGAAGCTATTGAAATTACTGATTTAGCTTTACAAGAATATAAGACTGCTACTGGTAATGATCTTGCTTATGTTCATCTATTTGATGAAGATGGTAATCTTGTAGCTACTAAGACTACTGCTGCTGCTGGACACGTTCATTTTGAAAAAGATGACTTTGTTGGTGATGCAGAAATCTTATCAGCTGATCAAGCTACTTCATACTTCATTGGTGTAACTACTAAGAGTATTAATGCTGAAGGTGATGATTTTGGTACTGCATCTTATGATCGTGGTATTGAATTTAGTTTAGCTACTTCAACTGCTCTAGCTGCATTTTCAGACTTAAGTACTGACGAAGCTGTTAAAGCTAAAGGTGTAGATTCTGGTGAAGATATTACTATCATCGAGGATACTAATGGTACTCTTGCTGCTGGTGAATATTCACTAGGTTCAGTTAAATCTAAGACTGCTTCTACTACCGGTTCTATCTTAACTACTATTGTTAATTCAATGAGTGATGGAACATTAAGTGGTGGTAATGGTAAGGTTGTTGGTAAATATACATTCACATTTGATAATGGTAACAACAGAGTTACTTCTACTAACGAAGCTTTGAAAGCTCAGTTAGAAAGTATCATTGTTAATGTTGCTACTTCATCTGGTGTATTAGCAACTAACTTCTATGTTTACATTGAAGGTGATTCTGCTAATAAGACTAATGCTGACCAACCTGATGCAAATAGTGAAGTAACAGCTACTCTAACTGAAATTGGTACTGACCAATCATTAGTTGATGGGGAAGTTACTTTAGTTGTTATTGCTGATTTATCTGTAACAGGATCTGATCAGTATATCCAAACTGAACTTGATACCTTAGCTACTGACTTTACTTACAATGGTAACCATAATTCATGGGGTACTAATTGGGTAAATGCTAGATTAGATGGTATTTCAGACGTTCAAGGTGGTACTTTATCTAACTAAGTACAACTTTAAAAGTTTAACGATACTTTTTAAAAAATCGTAAACATTTCTCCCATCGGGCTTAGCTTGATGGGAGTTTGTTTTTCTCCTATTTTTTTGATAGAATTTGATTATAATAATTTACAATATTTATATGAGTGATTTAGAAAAATATTTAAAAAATACAATTTATTTTTTAATTGTTGGAGCTTTTGTTTCTTGTCTTTTTTTATTTAAATCTTGGATTTTCCCATACATTACTTCTAAAGCAATACCTTTTCGGATTATGGTGGAGTTGATGTTTTTAACTTATTTAATATTAGCTTTAAAAATTCCTAAATACAGACCTCAGAAATCTTGGATTTTATATTCTCTTCTAATCTTTACTGGAATTGCTATTATTACCTCTATTTTTGGTATTAACCCTAGATTATCTTTTATTGGAGATTTAGAAAGAATGTGGAGTATTAATATGTGGTTGCATCTGGTATTATTTTTTGTAGTCATTACTAGTGTTTTAAAATCTAAGAAAGAATGGTTTGTATTTTTAAATGTAGCTTTAATAACTGCTTCATACATTGCCATCTATGGTTATTTACAAAGATGGGGTGTAGAAGGTATTTTCCAAACTGGTATTAAAAGAATCCAGAGTGTTTTAGGAAATTCAGCTTATGTGGCGGGAATATTATTATTAAGTTCTATATTATCTGTTTATTTATTAATTAAAACTAAAGGATTCTGGTGGAAATCATTATTTGGCTTCCATCTTTTAATTCAATTACCAGCTATGTTTATGGCTGAGATTAGAGGTGCTCAAGTAGCCTTTCTTTTTGTTTTGTTAATTATTTCCATAGCTTTCTTGTTTAAAATGAAAGACAAGAAGATTAAATATGGAATTGTAGGTTTCTTATTATTACTAGTTATAGTTTTTGGTTTAGCATTTAAGAATAAGGAAGCTAGTTGGGTTAAGGATAATAGTATTTTACATAGGTTAACAAGTATATCTCTTACTAAAGGTACTACCAGAACTAGATTGATTTCTTGGTCAGCGGGTTTAAATGCTATACAGGAAAGACCTATAATGGGATTTGGAATGGAGAATTATTATTATGCTTTTGATAAATATCTTCAAGCTGATTATTATAATATAGCGGCTTCAGAGACTTGGTTTGATCGGGCTCATAATATGGTTGTAGAGAATTTAGTTGCTCACGGTGTTTTTGGTTTATTAGCTTATTTATCTATTTTTCTGATTACTTTATTTTATTTATTTAAAATATATAAAAAAGATCCAGAAGAAAATTGGTTATTCTCTTTATTCTTCGGATCATTAGTAATAGCTTATTTCATTCAAAACTTTTTTGTATTTGATTCTTTAGCTGTTACGATGTTCTTTTTCTTTATACTAGCTTATATTAATCACAAAATTAACAGTAAATTAGAAAAGAAAGTTGTTTGTAAGAGAGAATTCCCAGTATTTGTAAATGGTGTTGTTATTAGTTTGGGAATAATCCTTAGTTTTTACTTTTTGTTTGGTATGAATTCTAGTCATGCTCAAATAGCTAAACAAAATTATGAGGTTCAGAGATCTTTCTATCAAGATCAGGACCTTGGTAAAACATATAATGAAATGGAGAAATTATTTGAAATAGATAGTTATGTGAATAGAGATTCTGTAACTATGATTACAGATACTTTGATTCAAATGGGATCTCAAATTAAAACTCAAAGACAGGCTCAAGATTTTTTCAAAATGATTGATTTTTTGCTGAAGGAATATCAAGTACATGAAAAGATTAGTGATCAAGATGCTTATTTCAAATTAAATCTAGCTAGATTAAATCTCTTAAAGGCCAGTTTTTTACCAGAAGGATCACTAGAAAATATTGCAATCTTAAATAATACTAATCAAGTTTTAGAAAAGGCAATTGAATTGTCTCCAGAGAGATTACATAATTATTATTTCGTCTACCAAGTTTATGCTCATTTAGGAAATCAAGAAAAAGCTATTGAGTCTTTGGAAACCGCTTTAAAGTACAATCCGGAATACGGAGAAACTTATTTATACTTATCAAATGCTTATCTATTAGCAGATTATGATAAATCTTTAGTCTTAGAGATGATGGATGGAGCTTTGAATTATAATGTTAAATTTAATTCTTCAGAACAGATATTAAAAGCAATTAGTTTATATAAAGATGTAGATGGTCATCTAGATCAAAAAATTAAACTATTAAAATTACTTCTTCAGAAAAAAGAAAGCCCAGATGTATATCGAGGCTTATATGAACTTTATAAAGAAAAAGGTGATTTAGAGATAGCAGAAGAATATTTAAATAAAGCTTCAAAATTATACAATAAAAATTAATAGTTTCAGCGACGGCGTTGTTTGAATTCATATTAGCCGTCGATTTCAATGTTAATAACTCTATTTTGACTAAGTTATTCTTTAGGTGTAAACTAGAATAACGATTAAGTAAAGTAATGAGAAATTTATGTTAAAAAGCGATTTAAAACAAATTAAACAAATTGTTGATAAGAGTCTAGATGAAAATCTAGATAAGAAATTTAATGAAAATAATAAAAAGATTTTTAATAAAATAAGTAGTGTCAAAAAATCATTAAAAAAAGAATTTAATTGGTTAGGAAAAATTACTAATGAGAGTTTTGCTGAGTTAGAAACTAAAATGAACAAGAGATTTAATAAAGTTGATAGTAGGTTAGATGGAATTGATAAAATATTAGAGGATAAGGCTAATAAAAGTACATTATTAAATTGGGCAGACAATAGGATTTTAGAATTAGAATCAGACAGGAATAAAGTAAAATATCTTCATATTGCAGAATGGAAGAATTTACCATCGGCTACTAAAATTAAAAATACCCTAGCTAAAGAAGGTATTAAATAAAGTTTAAAGATAGATTAACTCAAATACAAATTCTTAATATTAGTTATAAACTCATTGAAATTAAACTTACTCAATGAGTTTTTTGTATTAGCTTGAAGTTTCTTAGCAAATTCTGGATTATTTAATAATGATTGAATTTTATAGACTAAATCATCGCTATTCATAGACTTAAAAATTAGCCCATTTTGGTTATTCTCTATAATTTCAGTCAATGATTCAAGATTGCTAGAAACTATTGAAATTTCAGCTCCTAGAGCTTCTAAAAGGGTATATGGAAGTCCTTCTTTGATTGAAGTTAGGGTGAATATATCAAAAGCTTTAAGATATTGAGCAGCATTATCTATCTTTCCTAAGAAATAGAAATTATGAAGTTCTTTTTCTTTTACTAGTTCTTTTAATTTCTTTTCTTCTGGACCAGAACCAATGACTACAAAGATCAAATTTATATAAATAACATTTAGTTTTGAGGCTGATTCAATAAGGTATTCTAATCCTTTGTTAGAATAGAGATTAGAGATGGTTCCAATTATCTTAGTAGATTGATCAAGGGGTATATATCTACTGATTGGTTTCTTACTACCTACTTCTAAAGATGTTAAATCTAAGGTAGAAGAATTATTTGTTTTCTTGATCTTATTGAATACAAATTGACGAGCTTCTTCTGGATTTAAGAATTCAGTATTAGTTTTTATACCATTGTATATTAAAACTAATTTATCCTCTTTAGTTATTTTGTTCTTTAAAGCAGCGTCATAATCATTCTGAGAAACACATATTATTTTATCCTTAAAATTAGCACTGAATTTTTCTAAGAAGAGATAGAGACTCTTTTTAAACTTACTTAGATTTTCTTTAAAGACCCAACCATGAGCAGTATAGACTATCTTTTTTACTCCAGCTAATTTACCAATATATGAACCAATAAATCCAGCCTTAGAGCTATGAAGGTGTAAAATATCAAACTTATTCTTTAAAAGAAAGAAAAGAATCTCCCCACCAACCATTTTATCTTTGAATATGTTTATATCTCGAACTAAAAAATTAAGCTTTTTAAACTTTATTCGAGGATTAGTGATATATTTTTGTAATTCTTCTTTTTTACCCTCTCCAAAAGCTATGGTAATTTCAAAAGAATCATCAAGGTTATTAGCGATATCGCAGATATATTTTTGAGCACCACCAAAATGAGTTTGAGTGATAAGGTGGCAAATTTTTATTTTATTATTTACTTCCATACCTTTATTTTATATGAATAAGGAATAAGAGACAAGGAGGTTGATTTTTAACCTGTTTTATTGTATTCTATGGATATAATTTAATTTAAGATTATGCGCATTTTAATTACAGGTGGTGCTGGTTTTGTTGGTGCCAATTTAACTAAATATTTACTAGATCAAGGACAAGAAGTTGTGGTGGTTGATAATTTTACTAGTGGTAAAAAAGAAAATATCAAAGAGTTTTTTAATAATCCAAAATTCAAGTTGATTGTTCATGATATTCGAGAACCTTTGAAACTTAATGGTATTGATCAAATCTATCACTTAGCTTCTTTAGCTTCCCCAGATCATTATCTTTTTGATCCGGTAGCAACTTTAGAAACTAATATTTTAGGAACTAAAAATATTTTAGACTTAGCTTTGAGTAATAAGGCTAAGATTTTATTTACTTCAACTTCAGAAGTTTATGGAGATCCTCAAGTTCATCCTCAAAGAGAAGATTATTTTGGTAATGTAAATCCAATTGGTAGAAGATCTTGTTATGATGAAGGGAAACGAGCTGCAGAAACTCTATTCATGGACTATCATCGAGAGCATAAAGTTGATATTAGGATAGTAAGACTTTTTAATGTTTATGGTCCTAAGATGTCTATGAATGACGGACGAGTTATTTCCAACTTTGTTTTTCAGACTTTGAATAATGAACAGATAACAATTTACGGAGATGGTTCACATACTAGAAGTTTTATGTATATTGATGATCTTTTACCGGCTTTGACAAAAATTATGGAACAATCAGAGGATATTGGGCCAATTAATCTAGGTAATCCAGAGGAAAAAACAATTTTAGAGTTAGCTGAGAGTGTGCGAGAAATTATGAATTCTAAGCGAGATTTTCATTTTATTGAAAAAGAACTTCATGCTGGTCGAATGGATGATCCTAAACTTAGATGTCCTGATATTAATAGGGCTCAATCTTTAATTGAATGGAATCCAGGAATTAGTTTAAAGAATGGATTAGAAAAGACTATTGAATACTTTAAAGAAGAGAATGAAAAGAAGAATAAGGTATTAATATTTACTACATCTTTCTATCCTTTAGAAGGTCCAGCAGAAAAGATGACTCGGAAGATAATTAATAGATTAGGTTTTTGGGATTTTGATGTTATTACAGCTAAGTTAGATTCTAGTTTGAAGAGTGAAGAAAATATTAATAATGTTAATGTTTATCGTTTAGGTAAAGGATCTAAGTTGGATAAATATCTTTTACCATTTTTAGCTTTGTCTAAAGCTAAAAAACTTTACAAAGAAAATGATTATAAGATTATTTGGTCAGTAATGGCTACTTATGCATCTTTTGCTGGTCTATTATTCTCATTGTTTGTAAAAAAGTTACCATTTTTAATTACTATGGATAAAAATGAAAAATCAAAAAGAGTCCAATCTAAAATTGAATGGATTTATCCTATTTACAGATTATTATTTAAAAAATCACATACGGTAATAACTTTTGATCAAGAATTGAAGGATAAATTAGATATGATTTACTATGATAGTAAGATAGTTAATATTCCTTTTAATGAAGAAAGTTCGAAGTGGGATATTGTTGCTAAAAAAGTAAAAGAAGCTTTACAAAGACTAGAAATACTTGGTACTAGATTAAAATAATATACTATGAAAAAGATATTAATATTTTCTACTAATTATTTTCCTCATGTTGGTGGAGCTGAAATGGCGATCCGAGAAATCTGTAAGCGCTTACCTGAAAATGAGTATCATTTGGTGACAACTAAATTTGAAAAAGGTATTTCTAATTATGAAAAGATAGAAAATATTCATGTCCATCGAGTAGGCTTTGGTTATAAAATAGATAAGTATCTATTTTTTATTTTAGCTCAATTTAAAGCTCATTCTTTAGATATAAAACATAGTTTTGACTTTTGTTGGGGGATGATGGCTTCTTATGCTGGATTAAGTGCTTGGATTTTTAAAAAGTTTCATCAGAATGTTAAATATCTTTTAACTCTCCAATCTGGAGATAGTGATCAGTTTATAACTAAAAGAACTTGGTGGTGGAAAGGAATCTACAGAAAGATATATCAAGATCCAGACTATATTCAAGCTATTTCTAATTTTTTAATAGATCGAGCTAAAAGATATGGATATCAGGGTGAAAATATTGAATTAGTTCCGAATGGAGTAGATATTCAGAATTTTACTAAGAAGTTAAGTGAAGAAGAAATAAAGACTAAGAAAGAAGAACTAGGAATTAAAGAGGGAGATAAGATTATTATTTCATTATCTAGATTAGCGATGAAGAATGCCATGAATGACTTAATTGATTCTTTACAATATCTACCCGAGAATTATAAGCTTATAATTTGTGGGACTGGACCTTTAGAAAATAAGTTAAAACTACAAGTAATGGTTTCTAAACTAGAAAACAGAGTTAAATTTATTGGCTTAGTGGACTATAAAGAATTATATAAATATTTGAATATAGCTGATGTGTTTTGTCGACCTTCCTTGTCGGAAGGATTAGGTAATGTATTTTTAGAAGCTATGGCTGCTCAAGTGCCAGTTGTTGCGACTAAAGTTGGCGGAATACCAGACTTTTTAGAAGATCAAGAAACTGGTTTGTTTTGTGAAGTTAAAAATCATCAGAGTATTGCTGAAAAAATCAGATTGTTAATAGAAGATAATGAATTAAGGAATAGAGTTGTCCAGAATGGATATCAGATGGTAATAGAGAGTTATAGTTGGAAGAGTATTTCTAAAAAAATGAATAATATATTTAATAAGTTATGAAAATATTGATTACAACTGGAATTTATCCACCAGAATCTGGAGGACCAGCTACTTATGTTAAGAATTTAGCTCGAGTTTTAGTTGAGCAAGGACATCAAGTGGGTGTAATTACTTATTCCGATCAATCTAGCTATAATGGTGATGATTCTTTAAATTATAAATTAATTAGAATTAAAAAAGGGAATAAAATTCTAAATTATATTAAGTTTTTCAAAGTAGTAAATAAAAATGTTAAAAACTTTGATTTAGTTTATTGTTTCGATCATTTTAGCGCCGGTATTCCTTCTGTTTTAGCTTGTAAATTAAATAAAAAGAAAATAGCTATTCGAGTCGGTGGTGACTTTATTTGGGAGCGTTATGTAGAGAAAACAGGAGAAGAAATAAGTTTAAAAGAATATTATTCTAAGAAAAAAAATAATAATGACTGGAGATTTAAAGTAATTAATTTTATTTTTAAATTAACTGATTTGTTAATTTTTAGTACTGATTTTCAAAAAGATATCTTTGAAGAGCATTATGCATTAAATTATAAAAAGATTAAGATTATTCCGAATCCAATTATTGTTGAAAAAGAGACAGAGAATTCTCTAAATAGAAATAGAGAAATAGTGTGGGCTGGAAGAATGCTAAAATTAAAAAATTTATTTAATCTAGTTTTAGTCTTCTCAGAAATTAAAAATAATAATTTTAAATTAGTTCTTTTTGGTGAGGGAAATATTAAAAAAGACTTAGAAGTTTTTATTAAGAAAAATAATTTTCAAAATATAGAAATTAATGACAAGATCTCCCAAAAAAGTCTTAACGAAAAGATAAAATCTTGTCATGCTTTTGTTTTACCTAGTCATACAGACATTAGTCCTAATATTATTTTAAATTGTATTAGATATAAAACTCCATTTTTAATGACTAAGGAAAATGGATTTAGTTTCCTAGAAGATAAAGCTCTTTTTTTTGATCCCAAAGACAATTCTCAATTAAAAGATTGTCTCGAAAAAGTAATGGATTCTAATTTTTATGAACAATATAAAGATAGAGTTTTAGAGATAAATTATAATCACACTCTTAATGAGATTACAGAAGGCACTTTAAAATTATTTGAAACTTTAGTATGAAAATTCTAAGCCTAGGAATGGATAAAAATTTAGTTAATAAAAGTTCACAAGTTAGTGAGAGAGTTTTAGAATATGCTAATTTAGTTGATAAATACACAATAATAAGTTTGGCAGATCAAGATGGTTCTTTAAATTTAAGTCAAAACGCAGAAGTTTTTTTAATTAATCAAAAGAATAAGATACTGGCTCTTTGGAAAATGAAAAAGAAAATTAAAAAAGTTTTGAAAAGTGATAATTATGATTTAATAACGGTGCAAGATATTTATTTCATAGCTTATTTAGCGATTAGAATGGCTAGTAGATTTAAAATTGATACAGAGATTCAAGTCCATGGATTTGAAAAGTTTAAAGGCTTCAGAAAGAGACTTGTTAAATATGTTTTAAAAAGAGCAAATTCAATTAGAGTTGTTAGTGAAAGATTAAAAAAACAATTAATTCAAAATTTTAAAGTTTTAGAAGACAAAATTACAGTAGTGCCAGTTTATGTAAAAACTGAAATTAAAGAGAAAGAATTGAAATCTAAAGAAAATGATAAATTTATTTTCTTAACAGTAGGGAGATTGGTTCCAGTTAAAAATATAGAAATACAAATCAAAGCTATTGATAAATTAAAAAATAAATACGAAAATATTGAATTATGGATCGTGGGTGATGGTTTAAAGAAGTATGAATTAAGAGATAATATTAAGTTTTTTGGATATCAAGAAGATTTGAGTAAATTCTATCAGCAGGCCGATTGTTTTCTGCTTACTTCTAGTTATGAAGGCTGGGGAATCGTTATTATTGAGGCAGCGAGTTATGGATTACCAATTATTATGACTGATGTTGGTTGTGCTGGTGAATTTATTAAAGATGGTCAGAATGGAAGTGTCGTCGCAATACAAGATCAAGAAGCATTAGAAAGCAAAATGATTGAATTGATTGAAAATGAAGGTTTAAGAGCTAAATTAGGAAATAACGCTAAAGAGTCAGTAAAAAGTTTATTAAGTAAAGAAGAAACTTTAAATTTATATAAACAATCATGGGAGAAAGCAATAAAATAAAATTACTTATTTGTACTCAAAAAGTAAACATGAACGATTCTGTTCTTGGTTTTTTTCATGAATGGATTAAAAAAATCGCAAAACATTGTGATCAGTTAACTGTTATTTGTTTAGAAAAAGGAGATTATGAGCTACCAGAAAATGTAAATGTTTTGTCTTTAGATAAAGAAAAGAAAGTTGGTAAATTTAAGTATATTTTGAAATTTTACAAATATCTTTGGAGATATCGTAAAGATTATAATGCTGTTTTTGTGCATATGAATAAAGAATATGTGTTCTTAGGCGGTATTATTTGGCGAATTACGAAGAAAAGAGTTGCTTTTTGGTATAATCATGTTTATGGAGATTTAATGGCCTCTATAAGTGGATTATTGGCTAATAGTATTTGTTATACTTCTGGATTTTCTTTTTTTAGAAAATGGAAAAAGTCTATTAAGATGCCAGTAGGAATTAATACTGATTTATTTAATATTGATAGTTCGGTAATTAAAAAAGAAAATTCTCTTTTATTTTTAGGAAGGGTATCAAAAGTGAAAAATATTCATATTTTGATTGAGGTTTTGAAAAATATAAATAAAAAAGGTATTAATTTTCATTTAGATATTGTTGGAGGGAAGAAAGATGGAGAAGAAGAATATTTTACTGGAGTAAAAAAGCAGGCAGAATCTTTAGTTGAAAATGGAAAAATTTCATTTCTAGGAGAAATTCCTAATCATAAATTGAGTCAAATTTATAATGAAAATCAAATTTTTATTAATTTAACTAATTCTGGATCTCTTGATAAAACAATATTTGAAGCTATGGCTTCTGGTAATTTAATTTTAGTTAGTAATAAAAATTTAGAAGAGCATATTTCAAAAAATTTATTATTTAAAGAAGATAATCAGGAAGATTTAGAAAATAAAATTATTCATCTTTTAAATCTTTCAGAGCTTGAAAAAGATGAGATGCGTAAAGATTTGAGAAAAGTGGTAGTAGAAAGACATGGTCTAGATGAGTTAGTAGATAAATTAATAAAATTATTATGAATCAGACTTCTTGTAAAATATGTGCCTCAGTAACTGAATTTAATTTCAAAAAAGATAATTTTGATTTTTATAAGTGTAAAAATTGTAATTTAACCTTTGTTCATCCACAGCCTCAGAATTTAGATGTTTTTTATGGTAAGTCTTATTATAAATCAGATGTTTTAGATAAGGATTTTTTTGGTTATGCTGACTATGAAAAAGATAAGGAACCAATGAAATCAAATTTTATTGGTATATTAGAGTATATGAAAGCTAAAGTTCCTGCTCAGAGTGTTTTCGATGTTGGAGCGGCAACAGGATATTTCTTAGACATTGCTAAATCAAAAAATTGGGCAACTTATGGGTCAGAAATATCTAATTATTCTTATGGTTTAGCTAAAGCTAAAGGACATAGAATAGTTTTAGGAGAGTTAGATAAATATGAAGATAATTTGCAATTTGGAATGGTTACTATGTGGGATGTTTTAGAACACTTGAAGGATCCTAGTTTATATATAAAGAATGTGAATAAGATTTTGAAAGATGATGGATGGGTACTTATTAATACTATCAATGCTGATAGTTTATGGGCTAAATTATGGGGAAAAAATTGGAATATGATTATCCCTCCGGAACATTTATTCTATTTTTCCAAAGAGAATATAAGTAGGCTTCTAGAAGATAATGGATTTCAAGTTGTTGAATATAAAAAGATATTTAAAAAGTTTTCTTTATCATATATTTTTAAAGTTTTATATAATTGGCGAAAGATAAGGGTGTTTAAAAAATTATCTATTATTTTTGATAATAGTTTTTGGAGAAAACTTAAAATTCCAATATATTTAGGAGATAACATTTTTGTTCTAGCTAAAAAAGTAAAGAATATTTAATATGCTTAAAAAACATTATTTAGCAATTTTATTATCTATTGTTATAGCTTTATTAACTTTTTGTCCTCAATTTTTATCTATTAATTCAATGGAGGATTCTTGGCAAGGAGTTTATCCAATAAATACTGCAGATGACATTTATTATTTAGCTAGAGCACAGGATTCCCTTGATGGACATATATTTTTATCTAATCCCTATTTATATGAACATAAAGATAGTAGTCCAATGCAATTTTGGTTAGCAGATTATTTCCTGGCTATGCCAGCTAATTTCTTTAATATTAATGTGGCTGAAGTTTATGCTTTCTATGATCTTTTTTTAGTAATTATTTTAGTTTTACTAACTTATAGCATTCTTTATAATCTGAGTAAGAATAAATTATTATCTTTATCTAGTACTACTTTTTTACACCTAGCTTTATTTTTAGATAGATTTGGTAGATCTCCTAGTCCACAATTTAATTTTATTTTTTGGCTCTTATTAACTTTATTTTTAATTAAATACATAAAGACAAATAAAAAGATTTATATTATTCTTTCGGGATTGTCTTTTGGTTTGCTTTTCCATCTTTATACTTATTACTGGACATTTTGGTTGTGTTTATTGGGAATTTTATTTTTAGTTAATATTTTCTTGAAAGAAAAGAAAATTAAGGAATATTTTTATGTTATTTTAATTGGAATACTTATTGGTATTCCTTATTTTATAACGATGTTTCAGAGTCTTAAATTACCATTTTATAATGAATCAATATATAGATTAGGAATGATTGATACTCATTTTCCTTCTGGATTTAAAATAGTTTCCTCAGCAATTCTGATTTTATTTATTTATTTTGTTCTATGGAAAAAGAAAGTAGTAAAAAATGATGCATTAACTAGACTTTTATTAATAGGAACTGTATCAACTGTAATTTGCGTTAATCAGCACCTAATAACTGGTAAAAATTTAGAATTTTCCAGTCATTATTTAGTATTAAGTGTTTTTTGGTTTATATTCTTTTTTACTTATTTATTTAATAAGATATTGCAGAATAAAAAAGATCCTAAAAGAATAGTGACTATTCTTTTTATATTAATTTTATCTTTTTCTTTTTTAAATATCAAAAATAAATTTTTATCAGATATTAAAGCTAAGAATTATGAAATAAATTGGCAAAGATATGTAAAAATTTTAAATTGGTTAAATGATAATACAAATTTAGATTCTATAGTTTATGCTGATAGTGAAATGAGCAATTTAATTCCAGTTTATACGCATAATAATATTTATTATAATAGATTTGCTAATTTATTTTTTATTTCAAACAAGGAATGTCAAGAAAGATTCATCATTAATAATTATTGGGACGAATTTACTGATGAATATATATTAGATTATCAGAGGTATATTTGGGGGGTTCATTATATTGATGAATATGGGCATAATCAAAGTAAAAATAAAATTAAAAAGATTTTAGGTTTGGAAATCAATGAAAATGAAATAATTCCAAGAGTTAAAAAGAAAAGCTTTAAAAAATTAAGCGATGAGATTAAAAGTAAGAGTATAGAAGAAAGTCTATTTAGTTATAAGGTAGATTATTTAATTTGGGACAAAACAAAAAATCCTCATTGGCTTATTGAGGATTTGAAATTTTTAGAAAAGGTTTTTGAATTTAATGATATTATAGTGTATAAGATTATTTAATTATATAATTTTTACCAATTTTAGCGATTAATTTTTCTATATAATTAGTTGATTTCAAAATTTCTTCAAGAAGATGTAGTGTTAAAAATATTCCATAAATTACTACAATCCAGGAAGTCAAAGGATAACTCTGAGGATTGTTAAGGAATATTTTTTCTATTATTAAACTGAAAAATATAATCCACATAGCCATAAAGAACTGTCTTAATTGAAATCTTATGGCTAATATTTTTCTGATAAAACTTTTATTTAATATTTTTTTATTAACAATGGACTCTTCGGATAATTCATTGTTTTTTATTCCCCACATATCTGAATTTTTGAGATAATATTTACAACATAGGTGAAATGGTAATTGTCCGTTTGCTTTAAGCATGCTCCAAGCTAATCCACCAAAAATTCCAGTTAATAAAACTAATTCTGAATTTAAAGAAGATACTTTAGAAATATTATAAGTCAAGGCAAATAAGAATAAAGATGGACCTGCTAAATGATAAATACCATCTACATATAGTCCCTTTAAGGAAAAAAGATTATTATATCTGGCGATATCTCCATCTACACCATCTAAGATTAAACAAAGCCATAAAAGTAATAAGGCAACTATTTTCAACCAAAAGTCAGAAAAAAAGAGAAGTATAGAAGCGAGAAAGCTTAAAATTACAAAAAAATAAGTAATTTGATTAGGAGTTACTTTTATATTATGTTTGAGAATGAAATGGCTTAGATAAAGAGCAGGATTTTGATTAAATCGTCTATGTCCCCACATATATTTCATTCGTTCTCTCTTGTTTCCGTGAAGTTTTTCTCCTAATTTTTTAATAGTTTCCATATTATATTTCTTTATCGATTATTGTTCTAATTTTTGTTGATGAAGTAGTCTTAGTGTAGGGAAAATAAATCACTTCTACATTTACTTTTTTTAACTTTCTTTCATATTCGTTCCAGCTTGGAGTATCTTTCCAACAATCTGCTACAAATAAAACATCAAATTCTATTTTTTCCCATGCTTTATATTTATCTATTTCATCTTGAGAAACAACCTCATCCACACATTTAATATTTTCAACTATTTCCATTCTTTCTTTATGAGGTATGAAGGCTTTTTTATTTTTATAACTCACTAATTCATCATTAGTTACGCCTACTATTAGTTTATCACACATTGATTTAGCATTGCGTAAGATATTTAAGTGTCCAATATGAAACAAATCAAATACGCCAGCAGTATAACCAACTATTATTTTTTTGTCTCTTATCTTTTGAGAAATATTTTTCTTTTTCATATTTTTATAATTTATAATAGTAATTTTATAGTATCTAAAAGCTTTTTGCAATAAGAAGGATAAGGTATTATAATAGATGTATGGATATTTTATATATCACTCAGGCTAGAATTCCTACTGAAAAGGCACATGGAGTTAATATTACTTCTATGTGTAAATTTTTTAATAAAGGAAAAAATAATATTAAATTGATCATTCCTAGGGTTAAAAATAAAATAAAAGAAGATACTTTTCAATATTATGATATAAAAGATCATTTTGAAATTGTTAGATTACCAGCTATATCTATCTTTAAACTAGAGAAAATATTAGGAAAGTTAACTTTTTTTACCCAATTATTAAGCTTTTATATTTCAGTATTATTTTATTTACTCTTACAAAAAAGAAGTGATAAAGTTCTTTATACTAGAGATTATTTACCATCTTTTATATCTTTATTGGGTTATAAAGTTGTTTATGAATGTCATAGTATTCCCAGGAAAAGAAAGATGTTTTTTTTAATAACTAAATTATTTAGTAAAGTAATAGTTATTTCTAAGGGATTAAAAGAAGATTTTCTAGAACAAGGTTTTAAGGATAATAAGATATTGATAGCGGCAGACGCAGTTAATTTAAATATTTTTATCAAAAGTATTACTAGAGAGGAAGCTAGAAAAAAATTGAACCTTCCTGAAAATAAAGATATTATTTGTTATTGTGGTAAGTTTAAAACAATGGGAATGGATAAAGGAATTAAAGACATATTGTTATCTCTTACTTTTTTAGAAAAAGAAGTTTTATTTTTAGCAGTTGGTGGTGATCAAAAAGATATAAACTTTTACCAAAAAATGGCGGATGATTTAAAAGTTAGTAAGTTAGTCAAATTTATCGGACATATTAAACAGAATGAATTAGCTGTTTACCAAAAAGCCGCTGATATATTATTAATGCCTTTTCCTAATATAGAACATTATAGTAAGTTTATGTCTCCTATTAAGATGTTTGAGTATATGGCTAGTAAAAGACCAATTATTGCTTCTAATCTACCAACTATTAAAGAAGTATTAAATAATGACAATTGCTTATTCTGTGAACCAGATAATCCTCGGGATTTAGCAATTAAAATTGAAGAATTGTTGAATAATAAGGAAAGGGGTGATAAATTATCTCAAGTAGCATTTAAAGATGTTCAGAGATATACTTGGGAAAATAGAGTAAAGATGATTTTAAAATTTATATGAAATATGGTTTTCCTAAAAAATTAGTAGAAGCATTAATTTGTAATTGTGGTGGTGATTTGGAAAGTATTAATTCCGTCGAGTCTGATGATAATTCTATTTATTCAGGTTGTTTAGAATGTTCAGACTGTAAAAAGAAATATAAAATTGAAGAAGGAGTAATTAATTTTTTAGATAAACAAAATGAGCTTGGAAGAGTAATGCAAGACGAGATAAAAGCTAGAGACAAAGAATCTCCTGTTTATGACAAACGTTTGGCAGCTAGATATTTTAAAGAAATTCCTTCTACTATAAATAAATTAGGGGAAATTAAAGATAAAAATATAATTGAATATGCTTGTGGTACTGGTAGAATAACAACTGAAATAATGAAGGATTGTAAATTTTTATTAGCTAGCGACTTTTCCCTTCAATCTCTTATTGTATTATCAAAAAAATTAGGTAATATAACTAACGTTGGTTTAGTATTGGGTGATTCTGTTCAATTTAAAACTAAAGCGAACTTTTTTGATATAGCTTTGTCTACTCAATTTTTAGAACATATTCCTGAAAAAGAGCAAAGAGAAGAATTCTTTAGAAATATTTATAATACTTTAAAAAATAAGGGCAGATTAGTTTTAACTGCTTATCATCAAGATTTTCGAAGGATAGTTAGGAAGATGCCTAAGGAAGGAATGCATAAGACAAAAATATTCTTTCATTATTTTTCTTCTAAGGAGTTAAGAGATGAATTAAATAAATTGTTTAAAGTGATAGATTTGCATCCTATAGATATAACTTTACCACTAGAGTTTAGATTAAAATTACCAGCTAAATTTTCAGGATTAATATCTCGGTTATTTGAGAGAATACCTTTAATTAATAAATTAGGGCATTTACTTATTGTCGATGCCAAAAAAGATGAATAATAAGAAACACTATTCAAAAGGATTTATACTTCCATTTTTTCTGAAAAAAGATTGGTTTTGGTTTACTGATCCTAAGGATGTGAAAAATTCAGCTATGGTTAACTTTTTTTCTTATAAAGATTTTAATATTACAGGATTTAAGAAAAAAGAGGGGCTGACTACAGTGATAGATTTAGAACAATCTTTGGATGACATTTGGTTAAAATTTAGAAAAAAATTTATTGCTAAACAAATAAAAAGAGGTGAGCGTAATAGTGTAATTATTAAACTAAGTAAAGATTATAATGATTTTAAAAAAATTTATAAAAAGTTTAGGGAAGAAAATAATCTGGGTAAGGAAAAGTTAGATCTTTTATTTAAAAATACATTTTTTATAGCTGCTTATTATCAAAATAAAATGGTTGCTGGTGGTATTTTTGTTAATGATGAGGAAAATATGAGAGCTTTAGTTTTAGCTTCTTTAAGAGGAGATGGTAATAGAGAGATAATTGGTCAAGCTAATCGTATGTTAATTTGGGAAATTATAAAGTATGCTAAAAACAGGGGTATTAAACTATTTGATTTGGGAGGAATTGCAGTTAATTCTGAATACAGGCATCAGGTAACTCTAGCTGAATTTAAGGAAGCTTTTGGGGGTTATCGAAAAAAATGTTATTACTATTATAAAGTATACTCACCTTTATTAAGATTTTGGATAAAAATAAGAAAATGAAAAATATTTTGTTCTTAACAAATAAATTGCTAATTGGGGGTGCTGAAATGGTTATGCTTAGTCAGGCTAATTCTTTAGATGCTGAGAAATATAAAGTATTTTTTGGTCTTCTTTATAATACAAATCAAGAAAATACTTTATATCATAAATTAAAAACAAAACGTATATTTCATTTTGGTTTTTCTAGGCTTTTTGATATAAAGGGATTTTTTAAGTTTTATAGATTTTTGAAGAAGAATAAAATTGAAATAATAGTTTCTGCTCTTTTTGAGGCTAATTTAGTAGCTAGAATCTTAGGTAGGTTAGTAGGAGTTAAGATTATAATTAGTTCTGAACAAAGTTGTTATTATAATAAAAGCTGGTGGCAAAAAAAAGTAGATCTACTTTTGTCTTATGTGACGGATGTTATTATTGGAGTTTCAGAAGAGGTTGTTAAATTTACTTCTCAGCAAGAAAATATTCCTTTTAAAAAGTTTAGAGTTTTAGATCAAATTAGTGATTTAGATATAAATAATTTATTTTCTAAAGAATATCTATTAAAGAAATTTAATTTAAAAGAATCTTGTTTTGTTTGTATGAATATTGGCCGTTTCAGTCCAGAAAAAGATCAAAATAGGATAATTGAAATAGCTAACGAAATAGTTAATAAGAAAAATATAAAAGATATGTATTTTTTTATTGTTGGTTATGGTGATTTAGAAAAAAATCTTATTGATAGTATTAAAAAGTATAAATTAGAAAAAAATGTTAAAATAGTTGTAGATCCTAAAAATGCTAAAGAATATTTAGTATTAGCGGATTTATTTTTACTTACTTCTGATAGAGAAGGTATGCCTATTGTAATTTTAGAAGCAATGAATAGCAATTTGCCTTGTATATCTTCAAATGTTGGTGGTGTGAAAGATATAGTCAAAGACGGAGTTAATGGCTATTTAGTTGATAATCGAGAAGTAGAGGATTTTGTAGATAGGATAATTTATCTATTTAATAATAAAAAAATTGTAAGTAAAATGAAATTGGAAGCTAAAAAAATAGTTGATAATAAAAAGGGTAGAATAGATCAGTTAGAATTAATTATTGATGAGCAGATTAATAAAAAATATTTATGAAATTTATTATTACAGTAGATGTAGAAGCTGATAATCAATGGAAAAATAATAATATTGGCTTAGAAAATGTAAAATCTTTGCCACATTTTCAGTTATTGTGTGAGAAGTATGGTTTTAAACCAACATATTTGCTTTCTTATGAGGTAGTTGAAGGAGCTAATATTGATAATCTAAAAGATTGGGAAAATAGAGGAGTTGCAGAAATAGGTTCTCATTTACATCCTTGGACTACTCCACCATATTCAAAAAATCATAATATAAATATTCATACTTATCCGCATGAACTTGAAGAAGATAATTTAGTTAACAAGTTAGAGAGTTTAACTAATATAATAAAAGAAAAATTTAATAAACAACCTATTTCTTTTCGAGCTGGACGTTGGGGTTTTGATGAGAGAGTTGCTGAGAAAATTAAAAGATTAGGTTATGAAATAGATTGTTCTGTAACTCCTAAAATTAATTGGCAAAAGACAGTAGGAGATCATAATAAAAATGGTGGATCAGATTTTAGATTTAATTCTATTTACCCACATGATATTCAAGGAATATTAGAGGTTCCAATGACTATTTTATTTACAGGATTATTAAAGAAAGAAAATTCTAAAATAGCTCAATTATTTTTAAGATTGCCAGAGAGTTTTTTTAAGAAAGTTGTTAATAGATTGTTTTTTAAACAGAAATGGTTAAGAATTTTTTCTAATAGTTCTACTAAAGATTGGGAAATGATATATAAATCAGCTCAAGAAAATAATTTACCAGTTTTAGAATTTATGATACACTCAAGTGAGTTAATGATTGGAGGAAGTCCCTATTCTAAAGATAAAAAATCATTTGATTTTATATATAATCAATTAGAAGTAATGTTTAAATATTTTAAGGAAAAAGATATTGAAGGAATAACTTTGAGTGATTTTAGAAAGTATTTTAATAATTAATTTAAAGTCATGGAAAATTTTAATAAGCATGATGTTAAATGGACAGAAGAAAAAATAAATAATTTTTGGAATTATTTTGTTATGAATCATGGTCTTTTAGAGTTGTCATTTGCTCGTGAAACTGGAGAGAAAATAATAAAAATAGTGAAAAAATATATTAAAAAAGACGGTAATAATCTTGACTATGGATGTGGAGCTGGGTATCTTATAAATTTTTTATTTAAACAGAGAATAGCTTGTAGTGGATTAGACGCATCTAGAGAATCTTTAATTGAAGTTGAAAAAAAATTTAAAGATAATAAATTATTTAAAGGTGTTATTTTAGCGGACAAAATTCCAAATGAAGATATAGGTGATAATACTTATGATTTTATTTTTTCTTTAGAAATGATAGAACACATACTTCCAGAAAAATTAAACAACACATTGGAGGAGATGTATCGAATATTAAAACCTGGTGGATATATTTTTATTTCTACACCAAGTAATGAGAATTTAAATAAATATAAAGTAATTTGCCCTGATTGTGCAGCAGTTTTCCATAGAGTGCAACATGTTAGTTCTTTTTCAGAAGGAAAATTATCTAATTTAATGAAAAATATTGGATTTAATAAAATAAAATGTGAATCTGTTTTATTAAAAAAACATAGTAGTTTGATTGATGGAATTAAGTGGTTATTAAATTTTTTGAAAAAAAATTTGTTTGGTAAAAAAGGATTTACTCCTCATTTAATATATTTAGGTAAAAAATAATTAAATAAAATATGATTTTTAAAGAATTCAAAGAAAAAGCACATGCTCCTAAAAAATCTAAAATATTAGGGGATAGATTTTATAGATTAGAGAGAAATATTTCAGTTAGAATTAGTTGGATATTATTGAAAATATTTCCAGAAATAAAACCAAATTTTATAACTTTTATTTCTTTTTTATTATTATTAATAGTGTTGATAATAACTTTTATTCCCAGATTTCAAGGAATTATTTATATTACTATAATACAATTAATACTTTTATATTGCATTACAATAACAGATAAAATTGATGGCGAAATAGCACGGGCTAAAGATTATTTTACTCAAAAAGGTATTTATTATGATTATACAGTTCATTTTTTTTATCCTTTTGTTTTTTATTTCGTAATTGCTAATTATTTTTATAAAATTTCAAATAATCAAATTTTATTTTTTTTAATTATTATATTATCAATTTTTACAATGGCTTTAATTCTATTGAGATCTACTAAAGCTGTTGTTTGTCAAATTCTTAAAAGCAATAATTCTAATATTAGAGATTTAATATTAGAATCAGATAAAAAAAAGAAGAGACTAGTTCTGCCTCTGAGAATTTTAAATTATTTAACTTTTATGATATACTCTTGGACTTTATTTTATTATATTGTCCTTATTATAATTAGTTTATATAATTGGAATTTAGCTTATATTCTTTGCTATATTCATGTTATTTATTCTTTATTAGTTATTTCTTATAAAGTATTATGGAGCTATCCAAGAAATAAATTATTTAAAGCTAATTAGATATTTTATTAAAATAATATTTATATAGTAAAGTAGTATAGATATCAATAATTATTCTACTAATTACTAAACCGATTAGTCCGTAGAATTTTATAGCTATAAAATAAATAATTAATTTACCAAGTGATCCTAAAATCCTTAATCTATATAGGGATTTTATTTGTTTTTTAGCAGATAAAGCGGATGACATTAAAGAGCTAGGAACTAAGATAATAGAGATAGCTAAAATCTGAGATAAAAAGGCTGAGTCAACATATTTAGGGAAGAAAATTGAAAATAACCAAGGAGCTAAAAGTATATAAATTACTATTATTGGTATGGTAATTAGAGATGCTTTCAATATTTTTTTTAGTAAAGTTTTCTTTATTACTTCTGTTTTAGCCTTGCTTAATTTAGGAAAAGCTAAAGTCTTTAAATTAAGTATGAAAGTTTTAATTTGTCCGATTGGTGAGATAGCAATAGAGTAAATAGCTAATTCAGCTCCACCAATATAGTGATAAATTAATATTTTATCAGCCTCTTCAGCTATGCTTTTAAAAAGTTCTATAAAGCTAAGATGTTTACCATATTCTATTACTCCCTCATCTTTTTCTTTGTTAGGAGGAAATTTTTTCTTTGTTAAATATAAAGCAATTAGTCTAGTTATGGTTTCAGATGATAAATAAGTTAAGAGGATGAAAAGTACATTATTAGTTAAAAATAAACTGATAACTACTGATATTGTTACTGAAATTTGACTGAGAGATCTATATTTAGTTAGTTTGCTGAATATCTTTTTACCACTCAGGTATGATATATAAAAATTAAATCCATTAAAAAAAGGAACAATTATGGCTATAATACAAAAACTAATTGCTAAAGTATAATTATTCTGTATAAAATAATAAAAAGCCAGTATAAAGCTAGCTAAACTTCCCAGGGAACCCCATTTAATTTTGGTCCATAATATTTCTTCAAAATTTCCTTCGTAACCTCTAGCTATTGATTGTATAAAAGCAGTTCCAAATTTTTTTAAACTTGGTATTGATAATAAAGCTAGTATTGATATGAGATATTTATATGTTCCGTATGTTTCTTTTGGTAGTAGATTGGCAAAAGTAATTGTTAATAAAAGAGCTGAAATAAAAGCAATTATTTGTCCTAATGATAGCCATAAGCCGCCTTTAGTTAAATATATCATATCTGTCTTGGTATATTTTTCACTTTGACGTAATAGATTGTAAGATTTATTTTTTATTTTGTTTAACATTGATTAATTATTTTTATAATATTCAATGGTTTTCTTTAGGCCTTCTTCAAAATCAACAATTGGTTTATAATTTATCAATTTTTTGGCCTTAGAAATATTAGCTAAAGAATCTTTAATGTCACCTTCTCTTTCTTCTTTAAATATAGGTTTTATATCTTTACCTAAAGATTTATTTATAATATTTAATAGATCTAAGAGGGAATAGGATTTTCCACAGGCAACATTTAAAGTTTCTCCAGACTTAGTATCTGATTCCATAGCTAGAATATTAGCTTGAACATTATTGGCTACATAAGTAAAATCTCTGCTTTGTTTTCCGTCACCATAAATTACAGGTTGTTCATCATTTAAAATTGCTTTAATAAATAATGGGATAACAGCTGAGTATGGAGAATTGGGGTCTTGGTTCGGTCCAAAAACGTTAAAATATCTCAAGCAGACGGTTTCTATATCATAAACATGAGCAAAAACTTTCATATAGTATTCTCCAACTAATTTGGTTGCTGCATAGGGAGAAAGTGGTTGAGGCTTCATGTATTCTACTTTATAATCTTCTTCTCTATTACCATAGGCAGAAGAAGAAGCGGCATAGATTATTTTTTTAACTTTAGTATTTTTAGCAGCAGTTAATAATTTAATAGTTGCTGTGGAATTATTATTATGTGTTTCTAGGGGATTATCTATGGATCTTTGAACTGAAGGTAGGGCTGCTTGATGAAATATTGTGTTAATATCTTTAAAATATTTTTCTAAGTCATTAGTTTTGTAAATATCATCCTCAATAAACTCTATATTATTAATTATAGAGTTTAGATTATTTAAATTACCAGTAGAAAGATTATCAATAACTTTTACATTATATCCTCGTTTTACTAATTCTATTGTTATATTACTACCAATAAAACCAGCACCACCAGTAACTAAAACTTTTTTATTATTTGTCATATTATTACATTCCATGACCCCTAATAATAGTATTAAGAGTTTTTAAAATTATTGATAAATCTAACATAAAAGTCCTATTTTTAACGTAATAGAGGTCATATTGAAGCTTTTCTAAAGCATCTTGAACTGTATTACCATAAGGATAATTTATTTGAGCCCAACCACTAAGTCCTGGTTTAGCTAATAATCTTTCTTTGTAAAAAGGTATTTCATTTTTAAGATCTATAATAAATTCTGGTCTTTCTGGGCGAGGACCAACTAAACTCATATCTCCTTTAAGAATATTAAATAATTGAGGAATCTCATCTAATCTACTTTTTCTTAAGAATTTACCTATTTTTGTAACTCGAGAATCATTCTTAGTTGCCCATTGGGGACCATTTTTCTCAGCATCTACTTTCATAGTTCTTAACTTAATGGCTAAGAAGTCTTTATTATTTTTCCCAGTTCTAATTTGAGTAAAGAAAATAGGGCCCCGAGAATCTAATTTAATGAGGATAATTATAAAAGGTAAAAAAATAGTTGAGGGAATTAAGAAAATAAAACTAAATACTTTGTCTAAAAAGTTTTTAATTAAATCAAAAGTCCATTTTTCATTTTCATTAAAATTATTTATCAACCAAACTTTATCAATATTATCAATAGAAACTTTACCTAAGAATTTTTCATAGAATTCAGTAGTTCTGATAAAACCAACTCTTAATTCTAAACATTTAAATAATTCTCGAGATATTTCTTTGTTAACTAATAATTCATCATCAATGATTATAGTTTGAATTTTATTCTCTTTAACAAAATTAAATAATTCATTTAAATCAACGCTTTCTAGATTGCTAAAAACAATATTATTATCTAAATTAACTGAAGCTTTAATATTTAATTCTAATTCAGGTTTTTTAAATATTTCCTTAATTAAATTTTGATTATTAGTAATTGCTAAACAATTTCTTTTTGTAGTTCGAGGATAAAGAATTTTGTTAGCTAATGTTCTC
Organism: uncultured Gammaproteobacteria bacterium; assembly: GCA_964424195.1. GTDB lineage: Bacteria > Patescibacteriota > Patescibacteriia > UBA1558 > S5-K13 > JAIOTH01. Next base: position 132,310 of record CAYRHT010000003.1, read on the forward strand.
CAAAGATAGAAAATGATTCCAAAAACAAGAATGTTAATAACTAAAATGGTCTTAGGAGAGATTAAGCTTTGGGGAATAATGTAAAAGAATAAGACACTTAAAAAGAAGTTGATGATAGAAATGTTAAGAATATTAAGGAATAAGTTGTATTTCTTAACTAAAGCTTTATTAGTTTCATAAGATCGGAAAGAAAATATAATTATTAACCAAATACAAAATAAGATAGTGAAATATGGTAAATGTTTAATAAATAACTGATTATCATATCCAGAACGGAATCTAATTAGAAGAGTTAAGAATAATGCAAAATAGAGAGACATAATGTCTCCTAAAAGTAGAGCTATTTTCTTAATTTTTAATTTGAAATTTATATTCATTGTTATATACTTAATATATGTTATATTATATACAATATAAGTATATTATCAGATTATTCTTTATTTTTCAATATTAACTAAATATTATCAATAATTAAATATAAAATGAAAAAAGTAATAATTATTATCGTTCTGAGCTTATTTTTAAGTAATTTACCCTTGAATCTAGTTAAAGCAGAAGTAAACTTCAGTGATATAGAAGTTTATGAAATGAAAAATGGTGGAGCTAAATTAAAATGGCGTACTGATTCTGCTACTAAAGCAGAGATTTTCTATGGTTTAGATCAAGATAATCTAGATAGATTCATGGGTTATAGTATTTACACCTATCCACATGAAACATTTTTGAGTGGTTTAGAAAATGATCAAACTTATTATTTCAAGATTAAAGCAATAGAGGAGTCTGGAGAAACAACAGAATCCTTGATCCAAACTTTCTCTACAGAAGATATGGAAGATACTATTAGACCAGAATTTGGGGATTACGAATTCTTACAAGTCACCGACGATGCTGTTGCTCTTTTATGGTATACAGACGAAGATACTGAAGCTATTATCTACTATGGTCAAAATTCTAATGATCTATCAGAAACTACTACATATACTACTTCTCGAACTAGACATATTAAGTTAATATATAATCTTTATCCTAGTACTAGATATTATTTCAAGATTAAAGCAATTGATGAAGATGAGAATTATCGAGAAAAAACTGTTCAAGCTACTACTCGTTCTAGTAAAGACTATACTTTAGAAATTAGTAATATTCGTCCTACTACAGTTAATGATGAATTAATTACTCCTACAGGGGCATCAATTAGATGGGAAAATAATTTAGTTTCTAAAGGCTTACTCTATTATGGTAGTAAAGTCAATAAGATAAATAATAGACTATATAGTGATAATTATTTTGATCGAGAGCATCAAGTTGGAATTAGTGGTTTAAAACCAGACACAACTTACTACTACAAAGTTAAATCATATCAAAGTCTCTATGATGAAAGCGAGACTTCAAGTATTATGTCTTTTAAGACTAAATCTTTAGATGAAAGTTATCCTATCGGAACTTTAGTTAAGGGTTCTGGTCCTGAAGTTTATGCTCTTAGAGAAGGTATGGAAAAGATTTGGATTAAAAATGAAGAAGTTTTTAATGGTTTAAATTATCGTTGGAATATGATTAAGAACGTTAGTGAAGATTATTTAGATATGTATGAAACAACAATTACTGTTGATGATGCTTCTCGTCATCCAAGTGGTAGTTTAGTTAAATATCAAGGAAACTCTACTGTGTTTATGATTTATTATGGTGAAAAACGACCTTTTTTTACTGCTCAAGCTTTAGAACGAAGAGGTTATTCTTGGGATGATATTATAACTCTACCAGATGATAGAACTTATCCCACTGGTGATGAAGTATTTTAATTAGAATAAATTATTGTATAAAACAAAAGTCTCTTCCGAAAAGAAGAGACTTTTTATATCCTAATAAAATATATTTATGGTATCGCCACGGAGAATCGAACTCCGGTTACCAGGATGAGAACCTGGCGTCCTAGCCACTAGACGATGGCGACATAATAACATTGATATATTCTAATACTTTTTAAATATTTTGGCAATATCTTTAATACTTTCAACTTGTACTAAATCTTTTCGCATTTCCTTAGCTTGTTTTTGTCCTTTAGAATAAAAGATTAAGTGTTTTCTCATTTCAATTATTCCATAATCTCCTTTACTCTTAAAATTTAATTTAGCATGATCCAATGCTATCTTTTTTATATCTTTCCAAGTTATTTCTTTGGACTTACCTTTTTTTAAATATTCTTTAATTTCTCTAAATAACCATGGTCGGCCATAGAGTCCACGAGCTAAACCTAGACCATCTGTCTTAGTTAATTCTAATGTTTTTTGAGCTATTTCGGGGTCAGTAAGATTACCATTAGCTAAAACTAATCCTGAAAATTCTTCTTTTACTTTTTTAACCATCTCATAATCAATTTCACCAATAAATGGTTTTTCATAAGTCCGACCATGAATCATAATTGTAGTAATTGCTAAGTCTTTAATTTTCTTAACTAAATCTAAAGCAGTTACTTTGCCAATGACTTTCCCAGAACTATCTTTCTTGTTTATTGAACTTCTAATTTTTATGGAAACTGGTAAAGGAGTATTATCACAAATATTTTTAATGATATTGTAACAAAGGTCTAAATCTCTCATTAAAGTGACTCCACCACCATGACCAGCTACTTTCCGAGCTGGACATCCAAAATTAATATCAATACCATCAAAACCTAGTTTAGTGACTATCTGACTAGCTTTAATGAACTTCTCGGGATCTTTACCAAATAATTGAACTACAATTGGTTTTTCTTTCTTAGAGAATTTTAATAATTCTAATGTTTTCTGAGAATCATAATGAAGTCCATCAGCAGAAACCATTTCGGTATAGACTACGTTAGCTCCTTGTTTTCTACATAACTCTCTAAAAGCAGAATCAGTAATTCCAGCCATCGGAGCTAAAGCTAAAATAGGCTTTCCTATAGAAAGCCAAAAGTTATTCTTCTTGTTAATCTTTTTATTCATTATTTCTTTTTTAAAGTATAGTTATCTTCAGTATCTTCAATATCCCAACCTAACTTATTAATTTCATCTCTTAATCTATCAGACTCACTCCAGTTTTTTTCTGTTCGAGCTTCTAATCTTTCTTCAGCTAAGGTTTTGATATTAGCAGGAATATTTACTTTCTCTAATTTAATATTTCCTAAATTAAGTCCTAACACTTTATCGAATTCTAAAATAGTAGTCAACTTATCTTCATTCTTTAAATTTGATTTTAAAACTTCTGAAATTAAAGCTAAAATCTGAGGCATATTTAAATCATCATTAATAGATTCTAATAATCTTTCTTTGTATTTAGGACTTATAGCTCCTTTTGTATTTCCTAGACTTTGGATGTCAGAATAAAGGTTATTTAAACCATTCTGAGCTGATTCTAGAGCTTCCCAAGAGAAACTTAAGGGTTTACGGTAATGAGTCATTAAACAGAAGTAACGATAAGCTAGGGGGTTAATTTGTTTATCTATAGCATCTTGTAAGGTAATAAAGCTTCCAGCTGATTTAGACATCTTGTCTTTATTCAATACTAAGAATTCCCCATGCATCCAGTAATTAACAGATTCTTTGACTCCTAAAGCACAATTATTCTGAGCCCTTTCATTAGTATGATGAACTGGAATATGATCAATTCCTCCACAATGAATATCAAAATGTTCTCCTAGATATTTAATAGACATAGCTGAACATTCAGCATGCCAACCAGGAAATCCTTTTTTACCAAAAGCTTTCCATTCCATAATTCTTTCTTCATTAGCTTCAGAGAACTTCCATAAAGAAAAATCATGAATATCTTTTTTCTCTCCTAAATCAATTCTCTTACCAGCTTGAAGTTCTTGGCCATCTAAAAGAGCTAGCTTACCATACTCAGGATATTTAGTTGTATCAAAGTAGATTCCATCTTTAGTTTCATAAGTATATCCTTTTTTAGTAAGTATTTTAACTAATTTAATCTGTTCTTTGATATGTTTAGTAGCCTTAGTGTATCTATTCGGTTCTTTAATATTTAACTTTTTTAAATCTTCTTGAAAAGCTCTGGTATATTTCTGAGCTAGTTTCATCATTGATCTCTTACTGGGCTCTAGATTTTCTCTCTTCAAAGCTTTCATCATCTTGTCTTCACCTTCATCAGCATCAGAAACTAGATGTCCAATATCAGTAATATTCATGATATGTTTAACTTTGTAGTTATTGTATTCTAAAGTCCTTCTTAGAATGTCTTCAAAGATATATGTTCGCATATTACCAATATGTTGATAGTCATAGACTGTTGGACCACAACAATACAAACCCACTTTTGGTGAGTTGATTGCTTTAAATTCTTCTTTTTTTCTAGTTAAAGTATTGTAAAGGTATAGCATAATTTAATCCATCCACTTTTTCTTTTTAAAATATATCCAGAGAGCAAACATACAAAAAATCATAATTCCACCAGCAAACCAGAACCCTAAAGGATGTTTTTGAAAAGGAATTAAGTAATTCATTCCAAAGATAGAAGCTAAGAGGGTAGCTGGTAGTAGAATGACTGAAATAACAGTCAAAACCTTCATAGCTTGATTTAGTTTAAATGATATTAATGATTCATTGGTATTATGAACAGCTTCAACATTTTCTTTAAGATTTTCTAATATCTCCCAGATTTCTTTAGCTTGGTCTAAAGTATTAGCAAAGTAGATATTTAATTGATCTTTCATAAAGTCTTTATGACTCATTTTACCTAGCTTTTTAATAACATTTTTGTGAGACTGAACACTTTTTCGATAATTAACAATATTTCTCTTGGTAATTAATATCTCTCTAACCATTTGTTTTTCACGGTTATCAAAGATTTGTTTTTCAATATCTCTTAAATCATGACTAACATGATCTAGAATAGGGAAACAATATTTTTGCAGAGAGTTTAGGATCTCATAAAGTAAAAAAGTAACATCTTCATTAAAGTATTTTTCTTTATTCCTGTTATTCAACTGACAAGATTCAAAGATTTCATTTAAAGGAGTTAAATTTCCATCACTCAGAGTAATTAAATAGTCTTTACCAATGAAAATATCAACTTCTGAAAGAGATATTCGTCTAGTTTTTCTATTAAAAATTGGATAGTTAAGAATTATGAAAAGATAATCATCATATTCATCTAATTTAGCTCGAAGAGTTGGATTAGAACAATCTTCTAAATCCAAAGGATGAAATTTATAGTTTTGTTTTAAATATTCAATTGAACCAGTATTAGGCTTACTAATATTAACCCAAGTGAAATTTTTATTTTTTACTTTTTGTATTAAACCCATTTTAAGATTTTTATTTTTTAATTCATTTTAATTATATCATCCAATTCTAAAATATGCTATAATTATTTTAGTTAAAAGTTTCAAATCTAAAATTGAAATTGTTTTGTTTTAAATTTTTTAATTAAAATTATGCCAGAAATACAAAAAAGACCAGAATCAAATTTAAATGATTTAGATCATCAAGAAGTATCATTATCTGAACAAGAACAAAAAGAAAATATACCAAGTTCGGAAAAAGTTATTGAGAAAGATGTTTCCTTAGATGATAAAAAGTCTGAAGATCAATCTCAAAGTAGCACTCAGGTTTCTGAAAATCAATCTCAGACTTCAAATACTCCTATAACTACTTCTTTAAAAGAAGATATTGATGATATTTTAGAAGAAGGTCTAGAAGATATATATTTAAATATGTCCAAAGAAGAGCAAAAGAAATTTAAAATAAAGGGTGAAGAAACTACTAAAATAGTACTTAGTCTTTTAGGTGAAACAAAAGTTAGAGTTAAAAAAATAGTCCAAGCTATTGTAGAATGGTTAAAAATGATTTCCGGAGTTAATAAGTTTTTCATTAAACAAACTGCTAAAATAAAAACAGATAAAATATTAGATGCTAAAAAAGAGTTATTAGAAAAGTAATTCATTAGCCTAATTAAAATAAAAATAAAATATGTATTTTCAAATTAACAATGTTCTAATACCCCTATACTTTTTTATTATTCCAGTGATATTAATTTTTTTATCACTTTTTATTTTTCTAAAATTTTTCCTAAAAAGGAAGATAGATTCTGCTTTTTCTTTAAAACTACTAAAAGTTAGAGTTCCGAGAATTAGTTCATCTAAAGATGAAGAGTCTTTACAAAAAGATAATCAGGAGAAAATCAAGGAGCAAATTGCTGCTGTAGAGAATCTCTACAGTACTTTAGGTGGTTTAAAAGCTCAGAGAGGTTTAAAAGGACTTTTAAAAACTAGAGATGATCATTTTTCTTTTGAAATAGTTTCTCATAAAGGACAAATATTCTTCTATATCGGAGTTCCAATTAATAATGTTCATTTCTTTCAAGAAAGAATTCAAGCTGTCTACCCAGATGCGGAAATAACAGAAATTGAAGACTATAATATTTTTAGTCCTCAAGATACTGTGATTGGAGCAAGAATGACTCTAAAAGAAAACTATGTTTTTCCTTTAAAAACTTATAAAAATATTGAAATTGATCCTTTAGATTCATTAACTAATTCATTAACTAAGTTAAGTAAAGAAGATGGAGCTGTAATTCAACTTATCACCCGAAGTGCTCATCGTCGTTGGCATACTAAGAGCAGTATTTTTACTAGAACTGTTTCTAAAGGTAAAAGCATTGCTTATGCTAAGAAACTCTCTGGTATGAGAGGAGTTTTTGGTATTCTTTCTGTTTGGTTTGGTGGTTCTGGTGGTTTCTTTCAGACAACAAAGAAAGATGATCCTTTAAAGAAAACAGATGAAAATGTTCAGCTTTCTCAAATGGAAAATGAAATGATTAAAGGTGTGGAAGAAAAGAATTCTAAAGCTGGTTTAGATGTTAATCTTCGAATCATTGTTAGTTCTCATAATGAAGCTTTAGCTAAAACTTACTTAGATAATATTATTAATTCTTTTTCTCAGTATAATCTCTATCAATATGGTAATTCTTTAAGAAGTTCTCGAGGAGCTCAGAATCTCTTAATTAATGATTTCATATATCGAAACTTTAATGAAAAACATAAATTAATATTAAATACTGAAGAGCTAGCTAGTCTCTATCATTTACCATTATCATCTACTAGTACTCCTAATATATCTTGGTTAGAAGCTAAAACAGCTGTAGCACCTAGTAATATGCCAGGAGAAGGTTTAACTCTAGGTGAAAGTGTTTATCGAGATACTAAAACGACAGTAAAGATTAAGGACTTGGATCGGAATAGGCATATGTATGTGATTGGTAAGTCTGGTACTGGTAAATCATATTTTCAAGTTAATATGGCTATTCAAGATATTCAGAATGGAGATGGAGTTTGTGTTTTAGATCCTCATGGAGATTTAATTGAAGACATTCTTAAGCATATCCCTAAAGAAAGAATTGAAGATGTAATTCTTTTTGATCCTTCAGATACTGAAAGACCTCTAGGAATTAATATGTTAGAATTTGATACTCAAGAACAGAAAACCTTTGTAATTAATGAAATTCTAAAGATATTTGATAAACTCTATGATTTAAAAGCAACTGGTGGTCCAATGTTTGAACAATATATGCGGAATGCTATTCTTTTAATTATGGAAGATATAGATTCGGGAGCTACTTTATTAGAAATTCCAAGAGTATTAGCAGATGAAGATTTTAGAAAATTTAAGCTTTCTAAATGTAATGATTATTTAGTAAAAGACTTTTGGGAGAAACAAGCTCAAAAAGCTGGTGGAGAAGCTGCTTTAGCTAATATGGTTCCCTATATTACTAGTAAATTAACTCCTTTTATCTCCAATGACATTATGCGACCAATTATTTCTCAACAAAAGTCTTCTTTTAATTTTAGAAAGGTAATGGATGAAAAGAAGATATTATTAATCAATTTATCTAAAGGTAAAATTGGAGAATTGAATAGTAATTTAATTGGTATGGTTTTTGTTGGTAAGATACTAATGTCAGCTCTATCCAGAACTGATGTTCCTCAAGAAAAAAGAAATGATTTCTATCTCTATATTGATGAGTTTCAGAACTTTATCACCGACAGTATTGCTGTAATCTTGTCAGAAGCTAGAAAGTACAAATTAAATTTAACAATTGCTCATCAATATATATCTCAATTAATTGAAAAAGGAGATGAAAAGATTAAAGATGCTGTTTTTGGTAATGTTGGAACTTTTGTTTCCTTTCGAATTGGTGTCAAAGATGCTGAAATAGTAGCTAAGCAATTTGCTCCAGTATTTAGTGAATATGATTTAATTAATGTCCCAGCCTTTAATGCCTATATCAAACTACTAATAGATAATCAAAATCCACCAGCATTTAGTATGCAGACTTTAACTAGACCAAAATTAGAGAAAGATTATGTAAAAGAAATAAAAGAATTATCTCGATTAAAGTATGGTCGAGATCGTCAGGTAGTTGAAAATGAGATTAAAGAGAGAATGAAAATGGGAACTTAAGTTTAGTATTTAACAATTCTCTTAATTTATTGTATAATATAGGAGAAAATAGAAACAAAAATAAATACAAAAATACAAAGGTTTTTAAAATAAAAATACAAAAAGAAAACAAAAATATGTTTAATAAGTTTGATGAGTTAAAAGACATCATCGCTAAAATAGAATTAGAATTAAATAAAGCTAAGTCAATTTTTGATGAGTTAGGCGTTGATACTACTTCTAGTGTCAACGATTTTAGTTCTAAAGCTCAATCTGTTGGTTCAGAAAAGATAGAAGGTGGTAATAAAGTAGTCGAAGGTGTTTTTGATGGTCAACAAATGATAGGTCCTGATGGTAAAAGGTATTCTATTCCAGCTAATTACTGTTCTAAATCAAAGTTAGTAGAAGGAGATATTTTAAAGTTAATTGTAAAGCCAGATGGTGGATTTATATACAAACAGATTGGTCCAATTGAAAGAAAGAGGTTGAAAGGTATTCTAAGTAAAGATCCACTTACTGGAGAATTTAAAGCTCATGCTGGAGATAAAGAATACAAGCTCTTAAAAGCTTCTGTTACCTATTTCCATGGTGATGCTGATGATGAAGCTGTAATCTTAGTTCCTGAAGATGGTGAATCAGTTTGGGCAGCTGTAGAGAATATTATTAGTAAACTAAATGCTAATAATAACCCAGAAGATGAAGGTGAATCAGATACTTATGATAATGATTTAAATGAATTTGATATTTAGTTAGTTTTTAAATATGTTTGAGTTAAAAGAACCATATTAAGTTGGTTTTTTTATTTTACTAAAAGTTATACCCATCTTGTAATTAATATTCATTTAAAGTAAAATTATTTTAGATTCAAAAATTTAAAAAACAAATGAGCGAAACACTATATCGAAAACATCGGCCTCAATTCTTTAAAGAGATAATTGGTCAAGAACATATTAAAATTACTCTTCAAAATGAAATTGAGAATAACAAAACAGCTCATGCTTATCTTTTTTCTGGTCCTCGAGGAATTGGTAAGACAACTATGGCTAGAATCTTTGCTAAATCAATAAATTGTAAAGTTAAGAAAGCTAATGAATTTGAACCTTGTAATGAATGTGATTCTTGTAAATCTATTACTGAAGGAAGTAATTTAGATATAGTAGAAATAGATGCTGCTTCTAATCGAGGTATTAATGAAATTAGAGAATTAAGAGAAAGAATTAAATATGCTCCTAGTAATGGTGAATACAAAGTATTTATCATTGATGAGGTTCACATGTTAACCATTGAAGCTTTCAATGCTTTGTTAAAAACTCTAGAAGAACCTCCAAAACACGCTATCTTTGTCTTAGCTACTACTGAATTACATAAATTACCAGTAACCATAGTATCTCGTTGTGAAAGATTTGATTTCAAGGTAGTTGATATTGAAAAATTAAGAGCTCATTTAAAGAATCTTTCTACTAAAGAAAAGATTAAAGTTAGTGATAATGTTTTAGATAAAGTAGCTAGATATAGTCAGGGATATGTTCGAGATGCATTATCAATGTTAGGACAAGTTCTGTCTCTAGCAGAGAAGAACGAAGTTAATGATGATACTGCTAGTTTAGTAATGCCTAAATCAGATTCTCAGTTAATAGTTGATTTAATTGATAATATTGTTGATGAAAAGTTTGATTCAGCTATTAGGAATTTAAATACTTTAGTAGTTGATGGAATTAATTTAAGATATTTTACTGAAGAGTTAATTAATTATTTAAGAAAAGTTCTCTTAGTTAAAATATCTGGAGCTTCAGAAAAATATTTCTTTGATATTGAAAAAGAAGTTGAAGAAAAGATAATTGCTCAATCCGAGAAACTTACTTTAGAAATCTGGCATGGTATTCTCCAAGAATTCTACAATATCTTTGAGTATCTTGATAATGATGGATTTAAACAATTGCCTTTAGAAATGGCAGTAATATCTATTAAGAATAAGTATTTTAAAGATAAGCCTATAGAAGTAGAACAAAATCCCCTGACACCAACTAAAAATGATTCTAATATAGAAAAAGAGGATCAGGACTCAGTAAAAAAAAACGATAAAATAGTAAAAAAAGAAGAAATTAAAGAAGTTCCAGTTCAGAATATAGATGTTTCTGTAGCAGATGTGATTAAAATCTGGTCTCAATTACTAATTAACCTTAAAGATTACAACCATTCTTTGTCAGCTTTTGTAAAAGTAGGACATCCCTTAGAAATTAAAGGAAATAGATTGCACTTAGGTTTTAAATTTAAGTTTCATTTAGATCGAGTATCCCAAGATGAATCTAAAAAGACAGTAGAAGATATCTTACAAAGCTTACTAAATACTCAAATATTAATCTCCTGTGAATTAGATGATAATTATGAGAAGAATCATGAAAAGATGACTTCTTCTATCTACAAAGAAAAAGGTGAAGACAATGTTATGATTAGTAATTTAATTCATAATTTTGGTGGGAAAGTCGTTAATTAAATAATTTATTATTTTAGATAACAAAAAATCGGAACTAATCCGATTTTTTTATTTAAACTAATTTATATATATTATCTTCTTCGACCTCTAGATCTACCTCTACTTCTATTTCCTTGATATCTACTATTACTTCTACCACCAGACCTTCTACTTCTCTTTCTAGGAGGACGAGCTGGTCCTGGATCTTCATCAGTAATATCAATGTCTATTTTCTTACTTCTGTAAGAAGTAATAGCTAAGAATTTAAGGGCTTTAGTAGCAAATTTTTCTTCTACTGAAAATACAGTATGTTCAGACAAGATATTTATTCTACCAATTATAATCCCCTTTAAACTTCTATTTGAATTAATTAATTCGAATAAGGTTTTAATATCAAGACCATGTCTTTTACCAATATTTATTTTTAAATTAACAGTATGGATATTTACATGTTCTTGGTTATGAGATCTAACATCAGTATTTAAATCACGAGCATTTTGATAGGCATCAATAAATCTACTGAATTTAGCATCAATAAAATGTTTGATTAAGTCTTCTTTCTTTATTTCTTTTAATTTAGAAACCATTTCTTGATAATCTTTGTTATCTTTGGTCTCTGAAGTCTTAGATTCTTTTATTTCATTAACAAAATTATCAATTTGATTATTTAAGATTATCTCTCCACTAGGAACTTTCTTTTGTTCAAAGACTTTTCCTAACATATGTTCTAATCTTTTCATTACTCCTGTTTCTCTCATATTTACAATAGAGATACAAACTCCAGACTTAGAAGCTCGACCAGTTCTACCACTTCGATGAGTATAGACTTCATTCTTGTCAGGTAAATTGTAATTAATAATATGAGAAAGGTCATTAACATCAATTCCTCGAGCTGCTACATCAGTAGCTACTAGTAATTGAACTCTTTTTTGTCTAAAGCTATCCATAATCTTAGTTCTCATACTTTGAGAAATATCTCCATGCATTGCTTCAGTATTGTAATGAGCTTGTTTTAAACGATCAGCAATTTCTTGAGTTTCTCTTCTAGTTCTACAAAAAAGAATACCATAAACACCAGGAAGTGAATCTAGAATCCTCTTTAAAGCTTCAAAACGGTCCTGAGCGTGGACTACATAGTATTCATGACTAACATTCTCTGCACCAACATTTTTCTCAGCTACGCTAATTTCTTGAGCCTTTTTCATATATCTCTTAGCAATAGAGCTTACACTTCGAGACATAGTTGCTGAAAAAAGTAATGTTTGTCTATTCTCTGGAGTTTCTTCTAAGACAGCATCTAAATCATCTTTAAATCCCATATCTAGCATCTCATCAGCTTCATCCAATATTAACCATTTAATATTTTGTAATTTCAAATCTCCTCTGCGAATTAAATCACAAACTCGCCCAGGAGTTCCAACCACAATATTTGTTCCTTTTTGTAAGGCTCTAATTTGAATATCAATTCTTTCACCACCATAAACTGGAGTGACTGAGACTCCTTTAGAATGTTTAGCATATGTTTTTAAATCTTTAGATATTTGAATACATAATTCTCGAGTAGGACAGAGGATAATAGCTTGTAATCCTTTAGGAGTTATTTGATTTAAAATTGGTAAACCAAAAGCAGCAGTTTTACCAGTTCCGGTCTGCGCTAGAGCAATTAAATCTTCCTTAGATTTTAGAATAAAAGGAATAGTTTTACTTTGAATTGGTGTTGGTTCTTTAAATCCTAAGTCTTCTAGACTTTTCATGATATCTGAACTTAAACCAAGTTCTTTAAATTTTGTCATATATTATTTGTTTTAAAAAAAATTCCATCCCTGGATCAATAGATCTTGTGAATGGAAATATTAACGTTCTTAACTCTACCATAATCAATTTAAAAAGTCAAGAGTTAAAAATTTAGATTAAGTGTATAGGCGATTATTAAGCTAAGAATCGAACCATTTATTAGTTCAATGAATATAATTTTATTAGGATAAGAAGTTTGAACCCAAGTGTCACAGAGACGAGGAACAACTCTAATAATTATTAAAAGCAGTCCTAAATATAATGTATTTAAGGGAGAAATATAATTATAAATGATGATTATACCTAATATAGGGATAAACCCAGCAATTAGAAGAGTACTTAATAAATATTTTCCTTTTGATGGCCATTTTTTCATGGCAGGATGGTTTTCATATTTTTTGTAAATTTTAGCAACAAGAGGATTCATATAAACAACTCCACCAACAATAAACCAAATTATTGTGATAATAATTGCTCTAAGTAATGTTTGAAAAATAATATTCATATTTTTTTTATTATATTTTATTTAAAAAGGTAATAGTTAGTTGTAAAACAGTAGCAAATGAAACCCAAAGTAGATAAGGGATTTGAATATATGTAATCCAGTGAGCATGAGGATAGATAACTATCATTGCCCAGATTAAAGTTCCTAGAACTAAAAGAATATCAATAGCTGCTAAGGTGTTGCTTTTTAATCCAAATTGAAAATATGTAAAAGTAAGATTAAAAAGAAGATTTAGTATAAAAGGAAGAATTATTAAGAAAGGAATCTTTTTTTGAAAAAATAAGAGAAATACTTTTCCAAAAGAAATAGCTATTAAAATATAAAGTGCTGTCCAAACTGGACCAAAGAGATAGGAAGGTGGTGCCCAAGTTGGTTTAATTAATTGAGAATACCAAGTATAGTTTTCCATAGTTTTGTTTTTATTATTTATTATTTATTTTTTTACGAATAATTCCTAGAATAAGTAATAATACGGACAAATCAAAAAGGAAAAGATAAAGAGGATAAGCAACATCAGAGAATACAAAGCTTTTTACTGCAAATAAAGAGAGGAGTCCAGAAAAAGCAGAGAATGACCAAGCAAGATATGTTTCAGATTTAGGAGATTTAAATGTTTTTATAATAGTTGGTAAACCAAAGAAAAAATCAGCAATGATAGCACAAATAAGGGCAAGGATTGGAAGATTTAATGTTTGCCATAATACTAAACCAAGTACTCCTAAACCAAAGAAAATATAATCATAAGTTGAGGTAGACCAAACACCATTCTTTCTAATAATTGAATATATGGCAATAATTAGGCATGAAAGTGTATTAGCAAATAGTATAGCAACAGTCCATTCACTACCTGATGCTAGCATTGCAAAAGCACCTAAAGCTGTAATAAAAGCCCAACCAATCCATGATAGAATATGAGGCTGAATTCTATTTCTATGAACACCAATAAGATAAGGTATTCCACCTAATAGAATAAAGATAGCTGAAAGTATTCCAAATATAGCTTTAGTTTCCATGTGTTATATTGTTTTTAATTTTATGGCTCTCTTGGATTGATGAATTTCGAAAGCACTTTACCTCTAATGCTGAGAGAGCATTTATTCCGAAGTTGATTTAATTTTACTCTCTGGGATAGTTTTAATCAAGAAAGTATTGACTAAACAATACATTTAGAATAAAATCAAAATAAATATATTTAGGAGGAATAGATTATGTTTATAGAATTACCAGGATTACTAGGACTTAAAGAAGGTTATAGAATCTTCTGGATTTTTGATGACGACGAGTACATTTATTTTGATGATGGTCAGGGAAATATTTTTCAGATAAAGGAAAATAAGAGTGTTCATAAAGTATTTGTGCCTTGTTTCTTAAGGACTGCTCCTGACTTAGCGGAAAGAAAAAAATATTTTGTTGATCTTGCCGCTTTTCTCGCAGTTTTTGATGGACTCAAAGTTAGCAAAGCTAAAGAGCATAATAATGCTATTTATGTTGAGCTTCGAAAAATTAAAAAATAATAAATCTTCAAAGATTTTATCAATCGGTTCAAATTTCTGAGCCGATTTTTTATTTTAAAAACTCGATGGCTCGGGGACTAGGAGTCGAACCTAGATTAACTGGACCAGAACCAGTCGTCCTGCCATTAGACGATCCCCGAATATTACATAATATATTATAACATTAAATTCAGATAGTAAAGAGTATTGATTAAACTTTAATAAATAAAAAAGACAGAGAGAAATTTCTCTGCCTTATAGTTTATTATTCTAATCTCTTGGTTCAATCTTTTGTTGGTACTTTTTACTATCTTCATCAGATGTGTTTACAATAACATATGGTTCTTCTGTGTCCTCACTGTAATCTTCAACATCATCTGTGAAAAAATAAAAAGTTATTCCTTCTTCAGATATGAAAATATAAGATTGTCCCATTTTTTTAGAGAGTATTCCATTACAACTACATCCTGCTCCTGAGCTTTTTGGACAAGCCCCTTCTAAACAAGAAATTTTAACCTTTCCTTTTCCTAACATATCATTAAGTATCGTTAATAACATAATTCCCTCCATAGATTAATTTTATTTGCCTTCATCTTATTCTAAATATTTTATTTAGTCAATTCATTATCTCGTGATACAATAAGGTAAGTTTTAAATATAATATTTATACTTCCCTATGACTTACGGAGACGATTTTACAACTAATTTCAAACCTAATTATTCTCGAACTAAAAAGAAGCAATCTTTTGGAAGAAAGATTTTTACTATTAGGAAACCTCGAGACTTTGATTTAACTCCAGAAAAAGAAGCAGTAATCTATACTTTAGAAAATACTAATCAGAATATATTTTTAACTGGTAAAGCGGGGACTGGTAAATCTAACTTCCTTAAATACTTTAGAGCTACTACAAACAAGAATATTGTAGTTTTAGCCTTTACTGGTGTAGCTGCTTTAAATGTTCAAGGACAAACTATTCATTCTTTCTTTAAATTTCATCCTCAAACTACCATTGATGGTATTTATCGAAAGAAAGATGATGATAATGAGATCTACAAAGAATTAGATTTGATCATTATTGATGAAATTTCAATGGTTAGAGCTGATTTAATGGACTTTATTGATAAATTCATGCGTTTAAATGGTAAATACCCAGAAGAACCATTTGGTGGTGTTCAAATCTTAGCTATTGGTGATCTGTATCAGATTCCACCAATTGTTGGTCGGGAAGAAAAGAGGTTCTTTAGTGAATATTATCAAAGTCCATATTTCTTTGATTCTCATTCTTACCAGCAAGCTAATTTTGTTCAAAAAGAATTAACTGAAATGTATCGTCAGGATCAGAAAGCTCAGAATAAATTCATTAAAACCCTGGATAACTTAAGAACTTGTTCTTTTGATCAAAATGATATTGATTTAATTAATACTCGTTTAGAAGTTAATTACCAGAAGCCTAAGGGTAAGTTTGTGATTAGTTTAGTACCAACTAATAGTAAAGCTGAAGAAATTAATAGTTTTGAATTAGATAAATTAAAAGTTCCGGGACAAGTCTACAAAGGAACTATTTCTGGTAAATTCCCAGAGAAGAATCTTCCGACAGCTAAAAGGTTAGTTATTAAAAAAGGAGCTCAAGTAATGCTTTTAAATAATGACCCAGAAGGTAAATGGGTTAATGGTGATATTGTGAAGGTGATGAGAACTAGTTATGATTATGTGCGAGTTTTGTTTGATGATGGTCGATTAGAAGATATTAGAGCTATTAAGAGAGATTCTATTAGATTTATCTTTGATGAAGAAGCTCAAACAGTTGAACCAGAGATTATAGGGAGTTTTACTCAATTACCAATTAAATTAGCTTGGGCAGTTACAATTCATAAGGGGCAAGGTAAAACTTTTGATCAGGTTCATTTAGATTTTGGAACAGGTATTTTTGCTTCTGGGCAAGCCTATGTAGCCCTGAGTCGTTGCAGAACTCTAGAAGGAATGACCTTAACTTCCCCATTAAAGTCTGATTATATTTTTACTGATAAGAGGATTAGGGAATTTATGAACTCAAATGCTTAAGTGTTGATTAAAGTAGTATTGAGGAGTAGAATTTAGGTATATAAATAAGATAAAATGCAGTGGATAATAGACAGAAAAAATTTGATGAGATTAAAAATGTTGCTCAGAGAGAATATAGAAAGTTAAATAGTGTATTTAATCCATTTTTAAGTGAAAAAATAAATTTTAATGCTAAAGGACTAGATCACATAAAAATGAAAGAATGGAATAAAACTCGTCCAATTGGTGATCAATTTCTTAGATTAAAGTTTCTAGATTTAGCTCCAAAAATTTTAAAATCCACTACTACTCTACAAGAATTTAAAAAGACAAAAAACTTTGAAAGAGTTAGAAGTAACGGTAAATGGAATTTTAAAGCAAAATTTGTTGAATATTATGGATTTATTGCTTTGTGGAATTACAAAATTAAAGTAAAAATAATTGTTAAAAGAGTAGAAGGTGGAGAGCCCTTTTTTTGGAGCATTATTCCTTTTTGGAAAACTAAAAATGATCCTATTCTAAAAACAACAAAAAAAGTCTTCCATGAAGGAGACTTAGAAATAGATTAACTTTTTTTGTATGATATTTGTCTGCAGTTTTATGTATTTAACCGCGGGAGAACCAAAGTCCTCACAAACATCATAAATAAACAATAGCATATTTATAAAAAAAAGCAATAGATAATAAATTTATAAGGCTTCAAACCCTTATTTTTTATTTATGCTACAATTACTCTATGGTTTTAAATATAAAAGTTAAAGAAATAGAAACTAAGACAGCTTTACATCGTTTAGGTAAGAGAATGTACCCATATAATTATGATTTAAATATATACAGAGGTTGTTCTCATAAATGTGTGTATTGTTATGCTTTGTATTCACATAAATACTTTGAAAAACAAGGAGGTTTCTTTGATACTATTTTTGTTAAAAAGAATATATTAGAACCATTAGAAAAGAAATTAAGTTCTTCTAGGTGGAAGAAAGAAGTTATTAACTTTGGGGGAGTTTGTGATTCATATCAATATATTGAGAAGAAATACAAGTTAATGCCTGAGATCCTTAAATTAATGATTAAGTATGAAAATCCGATGATTATATCTACTAAATCTGATTTAATTTTAAGGGATATTGATTTAATAAAGGAGTTAGCTAAAAAGACCTATGTAAATGTAGCGGAAACTATTACTTGTATGGATGAAGGTTTAAGAAAGAAGATTGAACCTTATGGAGTATCTTCTTTAAGAAGGTTTGAAGTATTAAAGATATTTAGAGAAAAGACTAATGCTGGTATTGGAGTTCATTGTATGCCTATTCTACCTTTTTTAACTGATAATCAAGAGAGTCTAGAAGCTTTAATTAAGAAAACTAAAGAAATTAATGCTCATTATATGATAACTTCTGGTTTAAATTTAATTGGAGATACTAAAAAGCATTATTATGACTTTCTAAAAAAAGAATTTCCAGATTTAGTTTCTAAATACCATCAATTATTTACTAATACTCAAATTAAAAAAGGATATAATTCTAAATTATACCCTTTAATTAAAAAACTTAAATATAAATACAAAGTTTCTTCTGATTACCAGAAAGTTATTAAAGAGAAGTTAAAAGTAAAAGACCAATTGAAGATGTTTGAATAAAAAAGGACTAGCTTAGGACTAGTCCATAAAAACTGATTATTTTGGTTCAATTTTTATTTTAACAATAAGAACTGGGTCTAAAATATCACCTGGTTGAACACCAACAACAATTAGACAATTGTTATTTACGTCTAAATATGTAACAGAAATTTTATCGTTGAAAAATGCTTTTATGTCATCCTTCTCTCCGACATGAGTTAAACGACATAGATCATTTATTTCTATTAATACAGCTCTATGATTAGAAATAGACGTATCATTTTCTGGATTCAAATAGGAAATTTTAACTTCGTCGCAATCTTTTAAAAAATCCAAAATTTTTCGGACATCTGCTTGATTAATTTTCATTTTCCTTCCTCCTAAATTTTATTTACCTTCATCTTATTCTAAATATCTCGTTTAGTCAATTTAAATACTTCTCTATATTGACTTTTAGAAGAATAGTGTTAATCTGAACTTATAAATTTAGGAGGAAAAATGAAAATAGAATATGTTTTCTTGTTATTAGGATTTATTTTAATTTATTACATAATTAAGAATATTAAAGAAGACAAGATTATTTTTGCTTTCTTTATTCCTATTTATGCAATATTTTTATCCTTAGTTCAGTTTTTGGACTGGACTTTTTTACAGTTAGTAACTGTCTTTATTTCTATATTGGCAATCTGTTTCTCGGGTTTTATTCTCTATTTAAGTATGAGAATAATTTTCTGGAGAGAAGAAGAAGCTAAAGAGAATCTAGGAATAATATTGTTAATTAATTCTTTAATATCAATTTATGAAGCTGCTTGTGGTCTAATTCCCATTGTAATTCTTTAGTTAACAGTATTGTCTTAGGATAGTACTGTTTTTTTATTCTATGTTATAATATTCATATGATTCAAGCTACAACTTGCTTATTAAGAAGAGAAGGAGAAATTTTACTTGCTATGAAAAAGCGAGGCTTTGGAGTTGGTAAATGGAACGGTGTTGGTGGTAAGCAAGATGATAATGAGGGTATTGATGAAACTGCTGTACGAGAGGTTGAAGAGGAAATTAAAGTAAAAATTAATCCTCAAGACTTGGAAAAAGTAGCTACTTTAAAATTCTATTTCCCTTACAAACCAGAGTGGCATATGGAAGTTCATTTCTATTTCTGCTATAAATGGAAAGGAGAACCAGAAGAAACAGAAGAAATGAGGCCTAAGTGGTTTGATTTAAATAAACTTCCTTATGAAAAAATGTGGAGTGATGATATTTATTGGCTTCCTAGAGTTTTGAAAGGTGAAAAGCTAGAAGGAGAATTGTATTTTAATGAAGATAATAACACCTTAAATCCAGATAAAATAACTATAAGAAAAATATGATAGAAATTGAATCAAAAGATAATTCAAAGATTAAACATCTAAGAAAGTTAAGTAATAAGAAATATCGGAATGAATATTCTGAGTTTTTAGTTGAGAACTTTGTGACTATTAAAGATGCTTTTCAAGATGGTTTTAAATTTAAACAACTCTTTCTAAGTTCTAAATTCTTAGAGAAAAACAAAGCAGAAATTGAAAATATGTTAGTAGAGGAGACTTACTTAATTGATGAACGAATAAATGAAAGTTTTTCTAATCTAGACACTGCTTCTGGTATTTGTGCTATATATGACAAATTAGAAACTAAAATTGATTTTGAAAAACCAATCATCTATCTCAATGCTCTTAATGATCCTGGTAATCTAGGTACAATCTTACGATCAGCTCTAGCTTTTGAATTAAAAAATATAGTTTGTGATGAACATTGTGTGGATTTGTATAATCCTAAGGTAATTAGTGCTTCTAAAGATGCTATTTTTAAACTAAATATTAAAGTTGATCAAAACTTAGAATTATTAAAAGAAATAAAAAAGAAGATGAAAGTTTTTTCTACTAGATTAGAAGAATCTAGTAATTTAAGTACTTTAGAGAAAGAAAAGAAGTTTTGTTTAATTCTAGGTAATGAGTCTCATGGAGTATCTCAAGAGCTACAAGACTTGTCAGATGGTCATATAAAGATTAAGATGAATGCAGAAATAGAATCTTTAAATGTAGCTAACTCAGCAGCAATTATATTTCATTATATTTACAATACCCTTCAGGGTAAATAAAATAAATAATCCTTATATTAAATAAGGATGCAGGAGGAATGATGGTTACACCAGTAGAAGCAGCATTTACATTGGGAGAAGAAGATTGTCGTTTATCTGGAACAATTAAAAAATTACATTGTACAGAATGTGGGAAAACAGTTCTTCATTCAACTGGCATAAAAAAAGAAGGAGGCGAGGAAGTTAAGTCATGCATATCCTGTGGGAAAACAACTATTATAGAATAGTTATCAAATCATTTTAAAGGGATCCTAGATCCCTTTTTTTCTTAGGTAAATTAGGATATAATGAAGACTGATAATAAATAAAATAATAGTATGAAGATTAAAAAAATCAAACCATATTTAATGGGATTATTTCAAGCTCTAGGAATTTCTGCCTATTGTATTCTAGTAGTATTGTTTTTTAAAGTAATGGAAAATAGTAATCTCCAACCTAATCAAATGGTTGTTGGAGCTCTAGTATTAATTGTTTTAGTATTATCTGCTGCTATTTGTGGTTTAATTGTCTTTGGTCGACCTTTGTATCTAGTAATTAACAAAAAGGTTAAAGAAGCTTTGATTATTCTTAGTTATACCTTCCTTTATCTCTTAGCTATTATTCTAATTATTATCTTCTTACTTCATTTAAATTAATATATGTTAGATATTAAAATAGTTTCTATTGGTAAGGTAAAAGAAGAGTATTTTAATAATGCTATTCAAGAGTATTTAAAAAGATTAAAACCCTATGCTAGAATAGAGTTTTTAGAATTAAAAGCAGAGTCTTTTAATGAATCAAATAAAGAAGTTATTAGAGAAGTTGAAAGTAAAAAGATAATTAAAACTTTAGAAAAGTATCATCAGAATGAAGTATTTTTACTTCATGAGACAGGAAAAGCATTAAATTCCTTAGAATTTTCTAAGTTTATAGATCAAAATCAGAAAATTATCCTAGTTATTGGTGGTTCCTTGGGTTTTTCTGAGGAATTATTAAGTAAATATCAACAAATATCCCTCTCTAAGCTAACTTTCTTACATGAAATGGTTAAAGTTATCTTATTAGAACAAATATATCGTGCAGTTACTATTTTAAAATCTAAAAATTATCATCATTAAAAAAAGAAGCATCCTTAGGATGCTTCCATAATTTTAGAAATTTTTTCATTTAGGTATATTAAGAATAATTTAGCTTCTTCTTTTTTTACTCCTAAATTTTTAAGTTCATAAAGTTTGGTGTTTATAATTTTATTTAATACACCAATAATTGAATAATCTTCTATTATTTCTTCCGATTTTTTAATTTTTATTTCTAAATTATAATCTTTTCTTAATTCAGATAAAAAAATATGAAAATCTTGTTCGGGCAAATCTTTAACAGAATTTAAAATTCGAATTACGTTTTCTCTAATTTGAACTTTTTTAATTTCTACTTTTTTTGGTTCTTTTTGTAATTTTTCAATAGCTATTTTACAAATTTTTTCAATTTCAAAATCCAACTTATCCTCGATGGTTTGAGTCTCTTCATTTTCTCGCATTATCTTTTCTAAAACATTTAATATTTTTGAATTGCAAGATTTAGGAAATTCATCAAATTCAGAAATTATAAACAAAACTATAGTAATTGGTGTCCAAGAATTGAATTGATCTAATTCCTTCTCTAAAGAAACATCTTTTTGAATAATTTTTAAAATGAAATCACAGAAAACCTTATTAATCATTTTTCCTCCTGTTTTTTTGTTTGATTATATAAATTACTCTAAATATTACAACTTGTCAAGATATTTAATTTGACACGATATAGTAAATAATCTAAAGTAAAATAAATTAAATAAAAAAGGAGGATTTATGAAAGGGAGATCTTGGATCACTGGGATGTTGGTTTTAATTTTAACTATCGGTTCATTTATTGTAATTTATCACTTCTTAAATGAAGAAGGTTTTAGTAGAATTCAGAAAGAACGGGCATTTGTAATTACAAATATTATAATTATAGTTACTTGTAGTATCATTAGTAGTGAAAAGAAATTATCTTATCTGACCCTTAAGCTAGTACTTTTTGCTATACCAGTTTATTTTATAGTCACTCTACCTATCATACCAGTTTTGGTATCTTATGTGTTTTTTATTGCTATAACTGTAGTCTTAACTTTATCCGGTATTATAAAGATTGGAAAATATTTTAAAGCTAATCTTGTCATTTCTGGAACCACTGTTTTTCTACTCTTACTTTCTTTTAGGATTAATAGTTTTTTTATAGCAAGATCTATGGTTATTATTCTCTGTATTCTGGTCGTTATAACTACAATAACTATGATTATACTTGCTATAATCAATGCTATAACTAATTTTGTTGATCCGAAATTTGGAGAAAAATTAGATGAAAAATGGGCTCCTGCTCAAGAATGTGAAGTATAGTAGGGATAAAAATTAAATGTTAGTAATTAAAATGCTGAAGTAATTCAGCATTTTTTATTTGTAAAAATATTTTGTATATTTTTACAAAATTCATTATACTTAAGTAGTTGAATAAATAAAATAAATTATGGATAAATATCAAAAAGTTGCTCTAAAAGTAGCAAGAGAATCTAGTAAAGTATTAATTGAAAAGTATAATAATTTTAATCGAGGAGATGTTAAACTTAAATCAGCTCATGAAATTGTCACTAAATATGATGTACTTTCCGAGAAGATAATTTTGGCTGGAATTAAGAAGAATTTTCCTGATCATGCTATTTTTTCAGAAGAAAAAGGTCGGAATAACAAGAAATCAGACTATCTATGGTTAATTGATCCTATTGATGGAACTACTAATTTCTCAATGCATAATCCAATTTGGTCAATATCTATCGCTTTAGCATACAAAGGAGAGATTATCATGGGCTTAGTTTTTGCTCCGATTTTAAGAGAAATATTCATGGCCTCTAAGGGAAAAGGAGCCTTTATGAATGGTAAAAGAATTAAAGTTTCCAATGTAAATTCTGGTAAAGTCTTAAATACTTTTTGTCATGGTAGTAATATTAAAGACATTAAAAGAGCAATTAAATATTATACTCAGCAAAAACTAAATCATTTAGATTGTCGTCAATTAGGTAGTGCTGCTATTGAATCATCTTATGTAGCTTGTGGGAGAATAGAATCAATTGCTATTCCTGGAGTCAATTCTTATGATGTTGGAGCTGGAGTTTTAATAGTCAGAGAAGCTGGTGGAATAGTTTCTGACTTCAAAGGAAAAGAATGGAATTTAAAATCTAAAGACATCTTAGCAAGTAATAAAAAGGTTCATAAATCTCTTTTAAAATCTTTAAAAAATATCTAGAATTTAGATGGACAAAATCATCATATTCTGCTAAACTAACTGGTATAAAAACTATAGTATAGCTATAGTTTCTTTAATAATAAATTCTACTATGACTAGCTTAAAAGCAAAAGATATTACATCTTCGGTTGGTAAAGTTGGTAAGTCTGTAAGAAAAGTTACTAAAAGAATAGCAAAACCTTTTCATCCTAAAAAAAGGAATTTAAAGAAGCTAACTATTGGATTAGAAGCTGAGTTTTTTATTTTAGATAAAAAAGGGAAAATAGTTGACAAAGCAGATGTTATCTTGAATAAATTAAATAAAAAGAAGCATATTCTTGGTTCAGAGATAGTTAAAGAAGTTGGTAAATCTATGATTGAAGTTGGTTCATATCCTCATGAATCTAGTGTTGATACTATGCAATCTCTGATTAAAAACATAAAAACTCTAATCTATGTAGCTGATGAAGAAGGTTTAAGATTATGCCCTTTAGGTACCTATCCAGGTAAATTTACTCCTCAAGTTAGAACAGATGCTAGATACAAAACTAAGGAAATATTATTAGGTAAAAAGAGATTTATGAAATCCGCTACTGCCTGTGGTTTTCATTTACATTCTGAACTTCCTTGGGGTGTTTTTGATAAAAAGAAATTAAAATTAAAAAGATTAATTAATTCTAAGAATAAGGAATGTTTAGTTAATGCCTATAACTTCTTAATTGCTATTGATCCAGCTATATCTACTTTCATGCAATCTTCTCCTTTCTATCAAGGAAAATACATGGGAAAAGATTCTCGAATGTTAATCTATCGTGGTAGTCAAGAATTAGAACATTCAGATGCTTTGTATTACAATTTTCCTCAATTTGGTGGTCTACCTTCCTACAAACATACTGGAACTAATATTATTGACCTCATTGATCAAAAATACAAAGAGTGGTTTAAACTTTTAAAAGATCTTAAAATTACTAAAGCTAATTTGCCAAAATACAGATCAATCTTAGAAGTTGGTTGGACTCCAGTGAAAGTGAATGCTCATGGAACTTTAGAACAAAGAGGGATGGATATGAATCATCTTTTAATTATGCTTTCTGTCTCTGTGGTTTTAAGAAGAATTTTAAGAGCTATTCAAGATGGAAATTACAAAGTAGTTGCTTCTGATATTGCTATCAAAGAACCTTTTAAATTAGATAAAAAGACAATATATATTCCTCCAGACATCTATGTTAAGAATGAATTACAAAGAGCTAGTGCTTATGAAGGTTTAGCTAATGAAAAACTGTGGTACTATTGTAAACGATTTTTACATCTTTCTAAAATGTTGGACAAGAAGTCTGTAAATGGTTTCTTTAAAACTTTAGAAGAAATGATTGAAAAGAAAGAAACTGTTTCAGACCAAATCATTAAACAAGCTAAGAAATTAGGTCATAAAGATTTAACTAAAGACTTACCTAATGATATTGCTGCTGAAATAGCTTTAGAACATTCTAAACAATTGTTTCAAGAGATAGTTTTAGCTGAGAAATATGCTAATGAAATTTAAATTATGTGTGGTATTATAGGGTATATAGGTAAAAAACAAGCAGTTCCAGTCCTTATTAAAGGATTAGAAAGATTAGAATACCGCGGATATGATTCGGCGGGTTTTGTTATTTTACAGGAGAAAAATTTAAAAACAGTTAAAGAAATTGGTAAAATTAAAGAGTTGAAAAAGAAGATTAAAAAAGATAAATTTGATTCCCATATTGGTATTGCTCATACTCGTTGGGCTACTCATGGTCAACCATCAGAAGTAAATGCTCATCCTCATTCTGATTGTCATAATGAAATATCTATCGTTCATAATGGTATTATAGAGAATTATCGATCTTTACGATCTGAATTAATTAAAAGAGGTCATAAATTCCTTTCTGAGACAGATTCAGAAGTAATTGCTCATTTAATTGAAGAAATGCCTGGAGAAACTTTGTTAGCTAAAGTGCAATTAGCTACTAAAAAACTTAAAGGAGCTTATGGTATTTTAGTAATAGCTAATGACTTTCCAGATGAAATTATTGTAGTTCGGAATGGTAGTCCCATACTTTTAGGCTTAGGTAAGAATGAAAATTTTGTAGTTTCTGATGCCGCTGCATTATTGGGCTATACTAAGAAAGTTATTTACTTAGAAGATAAACAAATAGTAGAATTAAAAGCAGACTCACACCAAATTGTAGATTTTTCTGAAAAGGTAATTAAATCCAAAATAAATGAAATTGATTGGGATTTAGGAGAAATAGAAAAAGCTGGTTATGATCATTTTATGCTTAAAGAAATCCATGAACAATCTCAAAGTATTAGAGATACTATTGCTGGTCGAGTAAGAGAAGACCAAATAAAATTAGGTGGTATTAAGAATAGATTTAATGAATTATTAGATTCAGAAAATATAATTTTCTCAGCTTGTGGAACATCTTGGCATGCTTGTTTAATAGGAGAGATTCTTTTTGAAATTTTAGCTGGTAAACCAGCAGAGGTTACTTATGCTTCTGAATTAGTTAGTGCTGTTCAGCCTCAATTTTCTAAAAAATCAGTAATGATTGTTACTAGTCAATCTGGTGAAACTAAAGATACTGATTTGGCTGTTCAAAAAATGCAGGATAAAGATATGCCAGTTTTTGGAATTTGTAATGTTGTTGGTTCAACTATTGCTCGAAGATGTGGCGCTGGAATATATACTCATGCTGGTCCAGAAATCGGTGTTGCTTCTACCAAAGCTTTTAGTACTCAAATTATTGCTTTGTTAATGATGGCTTTTAATATTGGTGATGAAACTGACTTTATTAACAAAAACTTTCCTAAAGATTGGAAACTTGGCTTTCTAAAAGAAATATTGAAAATACCAGAACAAATTCAAGAAATATTGAAAGGGGAGGCGGAAGTTAAGAAATTAGCTAAATTATTATACCAAAAAACAAACTTTCTCTTTTTAGGAAGAGGAATCAATTTCCCAGTTGCTTTAGAAGGAGCTTTAAAACTTAAAGAAATATCATATATTCATGCTGAAGGTTATCCAGCTGCAGAAATGAAACATGGTCCAATTGCTTTAATTGATGAAAATATGCCAGTAATATTCATCGCACCAAAGAGTGATGCTGTTTATTCTAAAATATGTTCTAATATTGAAGAAGTAAGAGCTCGTAAAGGTATTGTTATTGTAATTGCTACTGAAGGTGATCAATATATTCAGAAAATAGCTGATCATGTTATCTATGTACCAGAAACATCTTGGCTTTTAACTCCTATTCTAAATACTATTCCTTTACAATTACTAGCCTATCATATAGCTGTTTTAAAAGGTTGCAATGTAGATCAACCTCGTAATCTAGCTAAGTCAGTAACAGTAGAGTAGATTTAAAGATAATATTTCTTAAAACAACCTTTAAGGTTGTTTTTTGTTTGACATTATTCATAATGTGTGATATATTAAGACATCGTTCTTTGAAAATAATCATTACTAATTAGTAATGTATATATAAATTAATAGTTAAAATGAAGTAAATATAATCGTTAACCAAAAGAAGAAAGACGAGCAAGGAGCTCGCAAAAGGAGAAAAGATGAAAAAGTTAACATTAGTCACACTGTTAGTAGCAATCTTAATAGTTGCAGGAAATTTGGTAGCACAAGTAAATTTGTATTCTACAAGTGAAACTGTGAATTGTGGACCGGACATTGTCAATCAAATGAACTTATATTTTGAAATCAGTGGCGGTGATCAAGTAACATCAATAACAATGAAGTATGATGGAATTGATGTTGGTTGGCTTGATTATGATAGATTTTCCAATATAGAAACTGGTGAAAGAATTAACTGTTCAGTTTTTTCTGATAATATTAATCAAGAAAAGGTGGTAACATTTATAGAACCTCTTACTGGATTTATTGGTATTACATCTACAACAACTGTTTTTCTGCATAATACGCCAAGCTTTCATCCTTATATTGAAAGTGCTGAAGACATAGAATCTTCATCTGGAAATGTAAATGGTATTTTTCCTCTTATTGGAAATAATATTTACATATATGGAAATCTCTTTAACGTAATGGGAGATACTATTCAAAGTGGAATTAATTCTGCTCAAAATGGAGATGTGGTTTTGGTTCAATCAGATATTTATTATGAAAATCTAACTTTAGTAGATAAGGATATTAGAATTATATCTATGAATGAACTTTTAGGACCTACTTATCCAATTGGAGAAACTATTATCAATGGTAATAGTTCCGGAAGATGTTTTACTGCTAATTTCAGTAGCTTTGAAATAGCTGGCTTCACTTTTACAGACGGAGTTACTTCTGATAATGGTGGTGGAATCAACATAGATATGTGTCATAATTCTGTCATAAGAAATTGCTTGATAATAGGTAATCAAACTACTAACGGTTATAATGGTTCGGGCGTTTATATGAGTTATAGTAATAACGTTACTATTTCAAATGTAGAAATATCGGATAATTCTGCAACTGGCTTTGGTGGTGGAGTTGCCTGTCACAATTCAAGTGTTGATATAGTTGAAAATTGTCATATAGCAAACAATGAATCTAATGATAACGGTGGTGGATTATATGCATTCAATAGTGAAATTTTTCTTAAAGATACTTTTGTTATGGAGAATCAATCAAATAATTGTGGTGGTGGATTATATACAGAAAGCTCAGAATTAAACATTGATTCATATGTAGAATTCAATAGTAATTCAACTCAATATCAAGGTGGTGGTATTTATGCTGAATCTTGTACTCTTCAAATTTATGGATCTAATTTCTTTGAAAATGAAGCCGAAACTGCCGGAGCATTAGCTTTAATCTATTCTCCTTCTGAAATAGAAGGATGTTTCTTTGTTGGAAATCAAGCTAATAGTTTAGCTGGTGGAGTATTTAACTCACATGGCAATATTTCTATAAAACATTGTGAGTTTAGTAATAATATTGCTACTTGGACAAGCGGCGGAGCATTCTACAATCAATATAGTGAATTTACTATTGAAAAATGTTTATTTCATGATAATCGTTCTGGTATTATGACCGGTGGTGGTAGTGCTATTTTCTTAAATGAAAGTGAAAATGGAAAAATCATTGGTACAACTATAGCACATAATTATCCAGTTGAAGGTCAAGATTTTTGCCCCGTGATTTATAGTCACGACTCTGAAGAAACCTTATTACTGAATTCTGTTATTTATCAAAACATTGGACCTTCGGTTGCTGGAAATTCTCCTGTTCGATGTGTTCATTCAGATTTGTATGGAAATAATGGTGATTGGACTGAAAATACTATTGATGATCAAGGTAATATTTCTTTAAACCCTCAATTCACTCCTTATTACTTGCCCGAACAAAATTCACCTTGCATTGATACTGGAATTGACTATTTTGAATGGAATGGAGAAGTTTATGAAGTGCCGGAATATAACGATTTTGCTCCAGACATGGGATTTAGAGAAACCAATTATCCTGTATTTGTAAATCCTGAAGGAATTCCTGAGGTCAAAACAAATCTTATCGGAAATTACCCAAATCCATTTAATCCGTCAACTGCTATCAATTTCAACGTCGCTAAACAAAGTGATGTTGAACTATCAATCTACAATGTCAAAGGTCAGAAAGTTACAACTTTAGTGAATGAGCAAATTAATGCTGGTTCACATACAAGAATATGGAACGGAACTGATCAAAACAACAATGCTGTATCTTCCGGAGTTTATTTCTACAAATTAACTTCTGATAGATACAGTGAAATCAAAAAGATGATCTTAGCTAAATAACTTAGTTGAGATTGCAATATACGAGCTTAGAGAAATCTGAGCTCGTTTTTTATTTGACATTATTCATAATTCATGATAATTTATTATGATACTTTTTAAAAAAATAAAAGAAAAATAGGAGGAAAAATGAAAAAAATCATGAGTTTAATTGTGGTAATCTTAGTGATTACTGGAAGTTTGTTTGGTATTGCTAGTTTTGAGATTATGGAACAAGATATTGTTCCCCTTATTCAAAACGGTGTAGATGGACCAATAGTAAGTATTGAAATTAATGGTCTTGTTCAAAGTAGATGCAGTATTTTTTCAGTTGATACTTCGGAAACTTCACCTAGTCATACAGCTACAATCTATTTTGAAAACTTACGATGGGTAGAAGAGTCGACAGGTTGGGAATCAAGCACAATTGTTAATTCTTACGGAGAAATAATTGTCCCGGCTTGGATGTATTGTTTTAATAATGAAACAAAAATCTATACGCTGTGGGGGAAGATTTTTCTGGAATGTCTTGAGAATGAAGGTCAATTTGAAATTGCTTGGCCTTCAGCAGACTTTTTATGGATTTCAGACAATACTGAGATTGAAGACAATTTTCCACAGTACAAAAGTATTATGATTGTAGAAAATCTTGAGGCAGACGAAGTCTTACCGATTGTTCAATTTAATTTGAAAAATTATCCAAATCCTTTTAACCCCTCTACAACAATTTCTTTTACACTAACTCAAGAAAGTCCGGTGAAATTAGAAATCTACAATTCTAAAGGACAGAGAGTAAAAACTCTAATAAATCAGCAGATTGATGCTGGTTTACATGAAATAATTTGGTATGGAAAAGACGAAAATGACAATCCTATAGCTTCTGGGATGTACTTTTACAAGCTCACTGTTAATAGTTTCACAAGAATCAAAAAAACAATGTTATTAAAGTAATTTAATTAATACTTTACAATCTATAAGCCTGGAAAATTCTAGGCTTATTTTTTTATTCCTTAAATCATTAAAAAACTTGACAATATTTCATTTATGGTCTACTATAAAGAGTCAATTTAGAGTAATTTTGAATTGATATCAAAAACTAGAAATGACTAAAAAAACAATCAAAAAAGTATTAATAATTATTATTACTATATTCATAATTTATGGAATTTGGTTGGCTTTAGGACCTTTAAAACACATTTATGCTGCTAGTAAAAATATCCCTCCAGCAATTGAGAAAATAGAAGAATATATTGATAATAATGATTATATCTCTGCTAATATCTATATTAATCAAACTAGAGATAATATTGTAGTTATTAGAGATAACTTAAAATATGTTGGGTTTATAAAACTTATTCCTTTTTTAGGAGATAAATTAAGTAAAACTGAAGTAATTTTAGATGATGCTCAATTAATTTGTCTTAATTCTAGTAAGATTATTGAATCTTTAGCTGAATTAGGTGAAGTTAATAAATATACTTTGATATCTAATCTAAGTAATTATCCAAATGAAATTCAAGATTTAATTAAGAATTTAGATTCTTTAATGAATAATGTAGATTTATTATCCAATATATTTAAAATCAGTGATAATAAAGCAATTGATAGTGTTTCTTTTGTATCAAAGTTATTAAAAATAATTCAACCCCTAGAAAATCATTTGTTTGAAATTCTAGCTTATGGTGAAGAACAAAGATATCTATTATTATTTCAAAATAATACTGAGCTTCGACCAACTGGTGGATTCATTGGAACTTATGGAATCTTAGAAATTAAAGATGGTCAAATGAAGAATCTATTCATTGATGATATCTATCATTTAGATTCTAAAGTAATTGGAGAATTAAATAATGAAGTTCCAGCTCCTTTAAAAAAGTATTTAAAAATGAAAGAATGGTATTTACGAGATTGTAATTGGAATCCTAATTTTCCTTCTACAGCTCAAGATTGTTTAAATCTTTATGAAATAGAAAGTGAAGATGAAAAAGAAATAAATGGAATTATAACTCTAACTCCTAATGTAATTGCTGATCTATTTGAAATAATTGGAGCTCAAGAAGTAGGCGGAGTATTATTTGAAAGTGATAATTTTATCAGCGATTTACAAAAAGCTGTTGAACTTTATTACCAAGAAAGAGGAGCTACTCACTGGGAAAGAAAAGATATTATATCTGCTTTAGCTAATGTAATTATAGATCGTTTTCAATATTTAGAATTAGGTGATTATCAAGAAGTTCTTGATCTTTTAATTAAGAGTTTAGAAAGAAAAGATATTTTGGTATATAGTAAGAATCAGAATCTCCAAGAAACTTTAAGTGAAGTAAATTGGAGCGGAGAAATATTAAATGTAGACCATGATTATTTAATGGTAGTGGATAGTAATTTAGCTAGTTTTAAATCAGATCAATATTTAGATAGAAGTGTTCATTATCAATTAGAAAAGAATACTGAAGATG
Organism: uncultured Gammaproteobacteria bacterium; assembly: GCA_964424195.1. GTDB lineage: Bacteria > Patescibacteriota > Patescibacteriia > UBA1558 > S5-K13 > JAIOTH01. Next base: position 164,295 of record CAYRHT010000003.1, read on the forward strand.
AATTAATTGTTAATTTAAAATTAGAGTATCAGCATAATGGTGATTTCTCTTGGAACTCAACTAGATACCGAACTTATACTAGAATCTTAGTTCCTCAAGGCTCAGAATTAATTGAAGTCAAAGGAGCTATGGATAATGATCGGAGTGATAAAAAGGGTGAAGTAGACACATATAATGAACATGGTAAAACAATATTTGGTACTTTCTTAGCTATTGAACCTGGACAAAGTAATTCTTTAAGTTTTAAATACAAATTACCTGATTATTTAAAGAAACAAATTGAAGAAAAAAAGTATAATCTATATCTTCAAAAACAAGCTGGTGTGAGTAATATTCAATATTTAGTAGATATTAACTTAAAAGAAGATTTTAGTAATTATCAGGTAAATATAGATGAGATTGTTGAAAATAATCTATCTAGTTTTAAAGGGAAATTTAAATTAAATAAAGATAAATTAATAAATATAAATTGGTAAATATATGATTGATAATGGAATGACGAAAACTGAAAATATAATTGATGATTTAGTAAAGAATAAATTATTTGTTTTGCTAACTATTTTTCTATTCGTTTTAATAGCTAGTATTCTAACTAGTTTTCAAAAGAAAGAATACTCATCAACAGCTAAGATTCTAATTATTCAAGAGCAAGAACATAAGATGGATGCCTATTTAGCATCTAAATCTTCTGAATCTCTAGCTAAAAACCTAAAGAAAGCTATCTCTACATCTTCTTTTAGGAATAAAGTTCTGGAAGATCTATCTGATGTTGAAATAGGTGTTTTTCAAAATGAGAAAAAGAGAAGAAAAGAATGGTTAAAAATGGTTAACATTAAAACTATTCCTAATACTTCTATTCTAGAAATTACTAGCTATCATAAAGTAGCTTTTCAATCAGAAAAGATTTTGAATAAAGTTTTAAATACCTTATTAGAAAATCATCAACTCTATCATGGTGGAGATACTGGAGTAAGATTAGAAATTATTGATAATCCTTTAACATCTCTACGACCTACTAGACCAAATTGGGCTTTAAACTTATCCCTTAGTTTTGTTTTAGGAATATTCTTCGTTATTACTCTCTTAGTTCTATTCCCAAACAAGATTAATTTACTTGATGCTAAATTAAGAAAAAAGCCAACTCAGAAGAATAAGGATATTAATGAGAAGAAAGGTAATTTTAAAGTATTTGATTATTTAGAAGGTTCTTCAAATAAACAAACTGATTTACCAGATGATTTATTTGAAGAGGATGAAGAATCAGAAGAAGAAAGCTTTTTTGAAAAAGAAGAAGGTCTTTTTAATTCTCAAGGAGAAGAGGATAATATTATTGAAGTTGAGAATAATAAAGAAATTAAAGAGATTATTGGTAATAATCATTATTTAAAAAGAAAATAATTTAGATTTAAGCTCTAAATCTTAGGCTTTAAGTATTTTACTTATAGTCTACAATTTATAGCTTATGGCTATACGAGTATAAATGCACATTGATAATTAAATAAAAAAATAAATCGAGCTATGCTCGAAGGAGGAATTGTGAAAAAGTTAGTATTAGTTATGGTAATCTTGTTATTTACTCTGATTATTCAGGCAGAATGGATACGAGAAGACACAGTGTTGGGATCAAAACTTCAGAACAAAGATTTACAAGGAGATTATTTCAAAGTAATGAAGTCTGATGAAAATGTAGTTGGTTTAAAAAAAAGCTTAGAATTAAAATTTGGTCCTATAACTGCTGATTCTCTAATGTTTGTATTTGAACACGGAGAAGTTGAAGCTGTTAGATTTTCGGAAAAGAAAAATTCTATCACACCTAATATGCGTTTGGGATTGTTTATTTTTGGAGGAGATTCTTCTCCAAAAGTTAAGATTAGCCGTTCAGCTGCTCTTTATATGGAAAATATGGAACATGTCGATGAGCCTGGAGTTAAGTTCTATGCTTCTTGTTTAAGATGGAGCTGGATAGTAACACTAGAGGCTTTAGAAGAGATTTATGAAACTGATCCAGTGATTAAGAAAAGACTAACAAGATGGGACTTGGAAGAAAATGGAGAAATTAAACTTACTGTTAATTATTTTCAGGATGGTTTAGATGGTAAAGATCTGTGTAACAATGTTTATTCTGGTTTTGATCAAGTTATACCTCATCTAGTACCTTATCCGGTCCCCGGACCCTCTCCTGATCCAGAAATTATTTACAAAGATCGTATTATCTATATTGAAATCCCACCAAAAGAAAAGAAATGTCCAGGAGCAAGAACTTTTTGGTCCGGTTATACTTCGTTTAGTAAAACATGGATGAGAAAGGGAATTGAAGATGGTTCCAATGAAAGCATTCTTTTTGATGCCAAATGGGACGATAAACAATCAGATGATGAAATCTTAAATCTCAAGATAGCCAGAGGCTATTATGAAAATCGTTGGTTCTTAGAAGCAGAAGGTCAATTAATTGATCGAGTGTTTAATGGAAATTTCCATAGTGGATTTGAAACTGTCTTTAAGAAAAGATTACATTGGCACTTTGGAGCTTGTAGTCAACAAAGAAGATTTAGTTTCTATCTAGCTGGTGAGAATCAAGGCAATACAACTTATTACTATCAAAAGAAACCATGGGTTTCTTATTATGTTGGTTTCTTTAGTCAAATTGACTTCTGGTTTGGAGTAAGAAAATCTCAATTCCAAAAACAATTGGAAGCAATGAACATATTTTTGCCTATTAGAAAAAAGTATCAAAGCTTTATTTCTTTATATGCAGAAGTAAATAGTGAACCCTGGAAAGTTTGGGAAGAAGCTCAATTAACTAAATGGCTTGTTAAATTCGAAGGTAAAATCAAACCAAAACCTCTGTATTCTTATTTTAATATAGAGTACAAGGAGTTCTCTAGAGAGGAGATCATTTTGGAAGGTAGTATTCTTGATAAACCTAAAGAAAAAAGTCTCTATACTCATCTCAGACTCGGTGTTAGTTTAAGAGACAATCTAAGCATCTTTGGACTAGGACAGTATATCAATTATGACATTTCTAAATCTAATGATATTACTGATTCTAACTTTCAAATTGCTGATGGTGGTATTGGTGTTGAATGGGAAATTCCTGGTTTTGAAATAACAGGTATCGTTACCTATCGAGAAACTTGTGAAAGATTGGATATCGGGAAACCTTGGGGTAAAGAACTTCATAACGAAGGTATTAACTTTCTGATTAAAGTCGTTAAATTGGAGGTGAGATTATGAAAAGATACTTATTTCTTATCCTCCTAATCTTCACTTTATTAGCTTGCGAGGATGGAAATGTCTTTCGGATTAGGCTCAATTCATTTATTTTAAGGATAAAAGAGTTACCTGATAAGAATATAATTCTGCGGGGTAGTTTAGTCAATGGTTATGACTTACCTTGGGATTATGAACAAATCGTATCTGGAACAGAGGTAGAAATACCTTTAGATTCCATTTTGACCGATGCTGGAGAATTTTACTTAGAAATGATTACTATCGAAGAAACAACTCCAGATTCTCTTTACAGTATACCAATCAGTGCTTTAGTTGGAATTGAAAATACTATAATGGGAAGTAATTATGTTATTGATGGTTTGCAAACCGCTAATGAAATGTTCTATTTCCCAGACGGAGATTCAATTTCTATTCCTAGGAATTATCAGTGGAAAATTTCCTTTGATCCGGAAGATAGTCCGCCAATTGATTGGCAAAGCACAGAAATAATCTCAGTCATAATAAAGATTCCAGATTCTCCAGATTATTTTGCAGAGAGATATTGGATTGTTTATCACACTGGAAGTGCTTTTAAAAAGTCTATTTTTAAATCCAGAGAAATAAATCTCTGGATTCCTGAAACAAGCTTGTATGCACTTCAAATATTTGATCAAGATTGGAAAAAAGTTAAAAGTATTGAGGTAAGAACAACTCTTAATACTCTAATCCTAGATAAACCTCGTCTTATTGATGGAAATTATGTTTTCATTTTTGAATTAGATGATGGCTATCTAACAAAAATAAACTAAAAAAGGAGGAAAAATGAAAAACATTTTTCTATTTATCGTAGCATTATCTATTATGGTAATGTTGATGTCTGGATGCAGCTCAAATACTTTGCATCCGGCAGCTAATTATGCAGAGCAAGTTGGAAAACCGGTTGATAAAATCGTAGAAGGAAGATTTAAAGTTTATCCTATTTACGAATTGAATGATAAAGGTGAAAATATTCTAACAGAATCTTCATTAGTAGAATATTACATTCCTCATGGTCCTGCATTTCATGCTTTCATTGATAATGAAGAATTTCCGGAAAAAAGTTTGGAAGAGATAGAATATATTCTTTTAAAAGGAAAAACTTATTTTGTACCGGAAAAATCGTCTGATGGAATTTTAGCAAAGTATAATCAAAAAAATCGTAAGATTATAGCTGAAGTACCAAATAAATTGGTCGAGGGAAATTTTAGAGCCGTTTATTCTAAGAAAAATGGTGAAGATGGAACTGATGCTGTATTTACCCATGTCTGGGATTCTCCTGCTGCTTATATCAAAGGAGATATTTACAAGTTCTTGGCAGAATGGAAAAACAATCAATATATTCCCAGAGGCACGCCTTAAAAAGTGCCTTATGGAATAAGAAAATCAAAAAGGGATTCTTAATTGAATCCCTTTTTTCATATCTAAAAGTGTTATTCAGCTAGTAAATAGGCGATATATGTCCATAGAACCCATTGTAAGCCCGTAGAGAGCATAATATTATCTACTAAGCTTATTAAATAGATAATTATAATTCCAATAAAAGTAATTAAGTACCTTTTATCCTTTGATTTAATAAACTTTCTGAGAATATTCTTAAGAGTTTGATAGATGAGATTGAGGTAAAGTAATAGACCAAGGAATCCTAATTCAATAACTATTTTTAAATAGTCATTATGAGCATAAAGACTTTCTGTAACATCAGATACTTGTTTATTCCTTAAAAAACGATAAGTATCTAATCCAAAACCAATAACTGGAGCTTGATAGACATATTCTGTCATTTCCGTCCAAGTTTTAATTCTCCATTCCCAAGAAGAAAGTAAATTAGAAGAAGTAGTAACTCTTCTTACTAAAGAAACAGTATTCCAATCAAAATATTTTAAGGCCGTATAATTATTTAAGATTAAAAAGATAAAGATCAAGCTAATTCCTAATATTGAATATTTAATTAATCTCTTTCGTTCATAGATTATTAGAATAATTGCTATAAATAATATTAAACCTATCCAAGCACTTCTAGTTAAAGTAAATAATATCAAAGCCATTAGGATCATTAAATACAAAAAGGTCTTCTTAGAATGCTTTTTAGAATTAAAATAAAGACCAGTAAAGATAAAGAAAATAAAGAATAAATTAAAAGCAAAACTATTAGGATGAAAGTATGTTCCATTGATTCTAAAAAAACCTTCAGCACCATGAAATCCCTTCTGAGTTATAACTTGATAAATACCTAAAATACAAGGAAGTAAATAGGATATAAAAAGAGCTTTGATAAAAAGGTCTTTCTTTCCTTTATTCTCTTGAAAATATATAAAAGCAATAATAAAGATGAAGAAAGTACTGATTAACCTCATTAGAGTTTTAATACTACTAGCTTGATCAACAGAATAGATAATACTAATTGCTGAAAATGCTATAAATAATAACCAAGGGATTATTAAAGGAATTTTCTTCCAATCAATTCTTTTCCTAATTATAGTTATAATTCCAAAAAAGATAACTAAAACTCCTAATAAAGAAGAAAAATTTAAGGTAATAACATTAAAGAAATTTAAAAAAATACTTTCAGTATAAAGGTCTGTACTGTTTCTAATAATAATTAATATTAAAATAGTATAATAGGGAATTATTAGAAAGAGAGGAATAATCATTGTAATTAATAATACTCCAATAGCTGAGCTGGGAGTTAAATTATTAAAAACAATAAATAAAAGAGCTAAACTAAATAAAACTAGCTCAGAAATAAGAAATAACTTTTTTTGTTTTGAAATCATGTCTTTATCTTACTATTAAGATTAAAATTTGTCTATTTTTACTACCAATAAGTCTTTACTTTTCTAAGAAATATGTTATAATCAAAAGTCATTAAATAGCATTAAATTAATGAATATATTACAAATTAATAAATTCTATAATTTTCAAGGTGGTGCTGATAAGCATTTTATAGAATTATCTCAACTTTTAGAAGCACATGGTCATCAGGTGCATCTTTTTAACACTCAAGATCAGAATACTCCGGATAATAACTATAGAAAGTATTGGCCTCCATACTTTGATTTATCAAAAAGTTCTCAGAATAAATTAATTAATATATTTAAAATTTTCTATAACTGGCAGGCTGTTCAAGGGTTAAAAAGATTATTAAAAGATCATCGAATTGATATAGCTCATATTCATAATATCTATCATCACCTTAGTCCCGCTATTCTTAAAGTATTGAAAAAAAATAATATTCCAGTAGTGATGACAGCTCATGATTACAAATTGATTTGTCCAAATTATAATCTATTTAACTTTTCTGAGAATAAAATATGTGAAAAATGTAAGGCTAATAACTATTTCCAATGTACTAAAAATAAATGTATTCAGAATTCTAGATTTAAAAGCCTCTTAGGAACATTAGAAATGTATTGGCAAAGATTATTTTTCCCTTATCATAAATTAGTAAATAAATTCATAGCTCCTAGTCAGTTTATGAAAGATAAGTTATTAGAGTTTAACTTCCCTAATTCAAATATAGAAGTGTTATACAACTTCAATAATCAAGAAATGAATTTTAGTACTTCAGATACTAAAGATTATTTTCTTTACTTCGGCAGACTATCTACTGAAAAGGGATTAAAAGAATTTATTCAAACTCTTTCTAAACTAAAAAAAGACTTCCTTTTCTACATCGCTGGTCAAGGACCAGCAGAGAAAGATTTAAAGAAGTTAGTAAAAGAATTATCTTTAGAAAACAAAGTTAAATTCTTGGGATATTTTAGTTCAGATAGAAAGCAAGAATTAGAAGAAATCATTCAACAAGCTAAATTCATTGTAGTTCCTAGTATTTGGTATGAAAATTGCAGTTTAAGTATTGTAGAATCTCTAGCTAGAGGAAAATTTGTTTTAGCTTCTAATCTAGGTGGAAATTCAGAGTTAATTAATAAAGAAAATGGTTGTTTGTATAATTTAAATAATGAGGCGGATTTACTTGACAAAATTAGTATTTTAATAGATAATAAAGGATCAAATTTAGAAATTAAAATCAAGACTCTGGAGAAGTTTGATTCAGAAAAATATTATCAAAAATTAATTAAAATATATCAAGATCTAGTTTAATTCTATGAAAATAGCATATATTGGACAGAAAGGAATGCCAATGACTCAAGGTGGTGTTGAAGCTCATGTTGAGAACTTGGCTTTAGAAATGGCTCAAAAAGGTCATGATGTTTTTGTTTACACTAGAGCTAATTATACTAATCCAAAATTAAAAGAATATCAAGGAGTTCAATTAATCTCTTTGCCAAGTATTAAAACCAAACATCTTGATGCTATTAGTCATACCTTTTTTGCTTCTCTCCATGCTTTATTCCAAGGCTATGATATTATTCACTATCATGCTGTTGGTCCATCATTATTTTCCTTTATACCTAGACTATTCTCTAGAGCTAAAATCATTGGAACTTTTCATTGTATAGATAGGTTTCATCAGAAATGGAATAAATTTGCTCAAATGATTTTAAAACTAGGAGAATGGGCTATTTGTAAATTCCCACATACTACCATATCTGTTAGTCCTCATATTCAAAAATATTGTTTAGAGAAGTATAATCAAGAAACACTATTTATTCCTAATGGTTTTAAGATCAAGCAAAATTCTAATGATGATATTTTAAAAACATATAATTTAACTCCTCAGAAATACTTCTTAGCTGTCTCTCGAATTATTAAACATAAAGGTTTACATTATTTAATAGAAGCTTTTCAGAAGTTAAATAATCCAGAGTATAAATTAGTGATTGTCGGAGATACTTTCCATGATCAAAAATACAAAGAATATTTAAAAGAAATTTCTCAGAATCAAGAGAATATAGTTTTTACAGGGATTCAAAGCGGAGAATCATTAAATCAATTATTTACTAAAGCTTTTACATTTGTTTTACCATCAGAGGATGAAGGGCTTTCTATAACCCTTTTAGAGGCTGTAGCTCATCAATTACCAGTAATTGCTAGTAATATTGAAGCTAATGCTCATTTAACAGAGAAAGGGTTGGTATATAGCTTTAAGAACAAGAATGTTGATGATTTAAAAGATAAAATGCAATATGTTTTAGATAATCTAGAAGATAACCAAAGAATGCTTAGTAAAGCATATGATTATGTTAAAGATAATTTTTCTTGGAATCATATAGCTAATCAAATAGATCAAGTTTATAATAATTAAAATAAAACACAGGAGGAAAGATGAAAATTATATTGATAGTTTTTTTGATTTTAATAAGTCTAATCCTAAATACTGAAAATACGGAAGATAAGGAAGCTCTTCGTAAAGCAATGTTAGGAGATCATAGAATTATTTATGATCAAGAAGAAGCTCCAAAACTGTCTAAGTCAAAATCTGAAGTCCAAGAATTAATTGAACAAAAAGAAAAACAGATTCTTAAGAAAGAAAAAGAAATTGAAATCTTAAAATCTGAAATTGCTCAATTAAAAAAACAAGATCAAACTTCTGATTCTGATTCGTCAGAAGGAAATTATTACCCAGAGATAAGTAATCATGAAAATGAAGAAAGTACTCTTTCTCAAGAATTAAAACTTACTAGAGAAAGAAGAATCAATGCTGAAAATGAATTAAAGGAACTTTATGAATTATTAAACAAGTAGAAGATAAAAAAGTAGCCATGTTATTTATACACATGGCTTTTTTTATTGACATTAAAGAATAAATAATATATTATTTTACTATTGATTTTTAAAGAATTTAAATACTTATGTCTAAAACTAACAAAACTAGATTCACCTTTTTATTCATTATTGTCTTAACAGCTTTGACTGTGATGACAGTATATCCTAAGCTACCAGATAATTTTCCGGGTAGTTCTTTTTTTAGTAAATTTACTCCTCATTTAGGACTTGATTTACAAGGGGGAGCTCATTTAGTATATGAAGCTAACTTAGAAGCTATTGATAGCTTAGATAAAGCTTCATCTTTAAATGGAGCTAGAGATGTTATTGAAAAAAGAGTGAATACCTTTGGAGTGGCTGAACCAGTAGTTCAAATCAGTGGTAATAACAGAATTATCATTGAATTAGCTGGAGTCTTTGATATTAAAGAAGCAATCTCTCTAATTGGAGAAACTCCACTTTTAGAATTTAAAGAACCTGGTAATCAAGAATTGAGCGAAGAAGGAAAAAATGAAATAATAAATATAAATTTAGAAAAAGAAGTGTTAGCTCAAGGAATTTTAGAAAGAGTAAAAAATGGAGAAGATTTTGCTAGTTTAGCTTCAGAGTTTAGTGAAGACCCAGGGTCTAAAAATAATGCTGGAATTATTGATTTTGTAAACAGAGAAGTATTGGCTCCAGAATATGCTAATGCTATCTTTGATACTTTAAAAGATGGAGAAGTTACTAATGAATTAGTAGAAACTCAATATGGTTATCATATTATTAAAAAACTTGAAGAAAGAATGTCTGATGATCCTATTGATCCTGCAACAGCTACAACACCCGTTAGAGAAGTTAAATCTCAACATATTCTTTTTATGATTCAACCTTTAGAGGGTCAATTTGTTTGGCAGAATACTGAATTAGGTGGAAAACAATTAAAAGTATCTAATGTTCTTTTTGATAATACTACTGGTAATGTTCAAATTGGTTTAGATTTTGATAGTGAAGGTAAAGAAATGTTTGCTGAAATTACTGCTCGAAATATTGGTCAACCAGTTGGTATCTTTCTAGACGGTGATTTAGTAACCATGCCAACAGTTAATGAAGAGATTAGAGATGGTAGCGCTGTTATCACTGGTAGTTTTAATTTAAATGAAGCTAAAGAAATATCTCAAAGATTAAATGCTGGTGCTTTACCAGTTCCAGTTAATTTAATTTCTCAACAAACTGTTGGAGCAACTCTTGGTCAAATATCTTTAGAGAAATCATTATTCGCTGGTTTGATTGGTTTAATTATCCTAGCTCTATTCATGATTATCTATTATCGTTTACCAGGATTATTAGCAGTTTTAGCTTTAAGTATTTATGCTTCAGTATCTTTAGCAGTTTTTGAATTAATTCCAGTTACTTTAACATTGTCTGGTATTGCTGGTTTCATATTGTCAGTGGGAATGGCTGTTGATGCTAATGTTTTAATATTTGAAAGATTTAAAGAAGAGTTAAGAGATGGAAAGATACTATCAATTGCTATTGAAGAAGGATTTCAAAGAGCTTGGACATCAATTAGAGATTCAAATGTTTCTTCTCTAATCACTTGCTTTATCCTGTATGCTTTTGGAGCTAGTATGGTTAAAGGTTTTGCTTTAACTCTAGGTATTGGTATTTTTGTCTCTATGTTTAGTGCTGTAGTTATCACTAGAAACTTCTTAAGAATAATGACTAACCCTAAGATGGATAAATATCTTTGGTTATTTGGTGTAAATAAAAAAAATAATTTAGAAAATAAATAATATGTATCATTTTAATATAATCAACAAGACTAAAACTTGGTATACAATCTCTGGAGCTTTAATTATCCTAAGTATTGCTAGTCTTTTAATCTTTGGCTTAAATTTAGGAATAGATTTTACTGGTGGTTCTATGCTTGATATTGAATTTAATGAAATCAATCGACCAAGTATTAATGAAGTAGAGGAGTCTTTAAGTAGTTTTGAATTAACTAATTTAAAAGTTCAACCAACTGGAGAAAAAGGATACATTATTCGAATGCAAAATATTGATGAAGAAACTCATCAAGCTATTCTTAGTGCTTTAAATGATAGCTTTACTACTACTGAAGATAATAAAGAAGAAAAGAATGAAGATTTAGAAATAGTTCAAGTTGAAGGTAGTGGAGAAATAGAAATAAATGGTGCTGTAATAGAAGAAACAAATACAGTTATTGAAAAGAGATTTGATTCTATTGGTCCAGTTATTGGCGAAGAATTAAAAGAAAAATCTATTTGGGCTATGTTAATTGTTTTAATTGCTATTGTTCTTTACATTGCTTATGTCTTTAGAAAAGTATCTAAACCAGTAGAGTCTTGGAAATATGGTATTTCAGCTATTGCTGCTTTAGCACATGATGTAATTATCATTATGGGTATCTTTAGTATTCTAGGATACTTCCTGGGGGCTGAAATTGATGCTTTCTTTATCTCAGCTCTTTTAACTATTCTTGGTTTCTCAGTTAATGATACTATTGTTACTTTTGACAGAGTTAGAGAGAATCTACATAAGAAACAACATTTAACTTTTAAGGAATTAATTAATACTAGTATTAACGAAACATTAACTCGATCAATTAACACTTCTTTAACTACTTTCATTGTCCTCTTATCAGTATTTATCTTTGGTGGTGGAACAATTAGATTCTTTGTCTTAGCTCTAATTTTAGGTGTAATTATTGGAACCTACTCTTCTATCTTTATTGCTTCTCCCTTATTACTATTCTGGTACAAGAGAAAGTATAACTAAAATTATTTAAATATTCTATTAAAATCAACCTTAATGGTTGATTTTTTATTTCAATTTCCTTGACAAATATCAAAAAATAAAGTATGATGAACAGTTATAAAATATATAGGAGGATAGCATGAAATATACAAAAAAAATACCGTCTGAAGTCGAAGAAGAAATCAAAAAATTAGGAAAAGGAGAAGTGTTTGAATGGAAAGATCCTATTACTGGTATAACTTTAATACATAAAAAAAGTAAAAGTAATGGTTCTAAATTGAAAGTATCAGATTTAGGAATTAGTATTCCTAACAATCCTACAGCAGAAGTAGTATTATTCCGCTTTTTCAACAATAGCGGACTCTTTATTGAAGATGTAGTTGCTGAAGATTTTATCTCAGAAGGTATTACTACTATTACTGATGAAGACGGACAAACATCAGTTGAAAAATACGACAATGGAACATCAATGAAGTTTAACAGAGGATACTTAACTAAATTAGTTAGAATGGATGGTGATGGTCATCAATACATTGCCATAATAGAACATCCATCTCTAAAAGAAAATAAGAAAGTGGTTGTAGAAATATTGTAATTACCACTAAATATTTTAAAGGGACTTGAAATTTCAAGCCCCTTTTTTATTACCTAAACTAGTATTAAATTAAATCCCTTGTTAGCATTGCTGCAAAAAGGTTTACACTTTTCATAGGAACATCTAAGGTAAA
>CAYRHT010000004.1:0-164456 GCA_964424195.1 uncultured Gammaproteobacteria bacterium
TCCCAAGGGTTTGGCTGTTCGCCAATTAAAGCGGCACGCGAGCTGGGTTCAGAACGTCGTGAGACAGTTCGGTCTCCTATCCGCTACGGGCGGTTGGAATTTTGAGGAGTCCCTTTCCTAGTACGAGAGGACCGGAAAGGATAAACCTCTGGTGTACCAGTTGTTCTGCCAAGGGCATTGCTGGGTAGCTACGTTTAGTTAGGATAAGTGCTGAAAGCATATAAGCGCGAAGCCGTCTCCAAGATTAGAATTCCTTATTAGGCACCTTATAGACTATGAGGTTGATAGGCTCTAAGTGTAAGATCCGTAACGATTTTAGCTGAGGAGTACTAATTGCCGAGCAATCACTGAAACATTAAGCATTTCTTTTGAAAAAAAGAGTAGATCTCCAGGATCATCAGATACTTTGTTGTGAATCATGTATTCACAACAGAAATTTGGTGATTCTAGCAGTGGGAAAATACCCAGTTCCATTTCGAACCTGGCAGTTAAGACCACTAGCGCCGATGATATTGCAATATTAATTGTGAGAAAGTAGGTCATCGCCAATTATAACAAAAAACTCCGATTAGATCGGAGTTTTTTGAATATCTAAATTATACTTATTCTTCTTCGGTTTTGTTTAACCCTTCCCAATAACCTTCTGCTACTTTTAATTCTTTATCATTTTTTTCTGCTAGTTCTTGAGTAGCCTTTATAAATAATTCCATATTAGGATGTCCTTTCATAGAATCTCTTTCCAAAATTCTTAGCATAGCTCCCCATGTATTTGTTCCAGTATTTTCTCCATCAATTAATTTTTTAGCCATTGTAAGAAAAGCATCTTCTGACGTTTCCTTACTGACACGACGTTCATCACGGGCAGCTTTTGCATATTCATCCTCATTAAAATTTTGAGGCATATTCTTTATTTCTTGCAAAGTTGGAGATAATTCCTCTCCTTCATTTGTTGGCATTTGTTCAAGTTGATTCATAGTCTTTTAAGTTATTTATTATATTATAAGCTTACTCTTATAATTAATTTCCTGCAAGTTTACTATAATATTCAAAAAGATTAATTTTTTCTCCATCGATATTTACTGGTTTATTTATCTTAAAATCAGAATGGTTTAGATTATCTATGCAAATATTTTGAGCATTACTTAAAGTCCTTTTACCAAAACCAAAATATAATAATTTATTGGCAAGTTCCTGACATCTATCTTGATTGGAGTAGATGTTAATCGCTTTAATATTTTTAGGAAAGCGCTTTTTGTTCGAGCTATGAGGAGTAGCTACATAAATCAATTTAGAAATATTTCTTACTCCAGATTTTTTTATTGTTTTTTCGGCAACAACACCACCCAAACTTTTACCAAATAGTATTATTTCATCATAATCTTGATGTTTTTTTATCAAGTTAGTAAGTTTTTTTGATGCAGGAGTTAAGGAAAATATATTTGATATTCCACCTTGCCATTCAAAAATCATTGTATCAATATATTCATCTATAGAATCTTTTAATTTAAACGGCCAGTCACTATTGTCATTATTTACTCCAAAGTAAGAATAGAATTTACTTGAAATACTCCTAAATAATGGTATTAATCTAGTTTCTGAACCGGGAATGATAATGAGTAATTTTTTAGTCATCTATTTCTATAATCTTATTCCTTCCAGTTTCTCCTCTAATAATATTTATATTAGATTTAGCTGTTTTGAAATGTTTAGCCAGAAATTTAATTAATTCTATATTAGCCTTACCTTTTTCAGGTATAGCTTTGAGTTTTATTTTTAAAAAATCATCTCGTTCTTCAATAATTTCAGTTTGAGATGATTTAGGAATAACTTTTATAATATATTTCATATTAGTTTTCAAAAATTCCTTTACCTTGTCTAATTATTTCTGCTTGGTCATCAATTAAACCAACTACAGTAGAAGGGTCTCCATTAATTTCTCCAGCATCAAGAATTAAATCTACTTTTCCAAACCAATCTCTTTTAATTTCATCAGGATTAGCATAGTTTTGTTGCCCACTTTCATTAACACTAGTAGTGATAATTGGATTACCTAGGTTTTCAACAATACTTAAACATATTTCATTGTTTGGGATTCTAATACCAATAGTTTTTCTTTTAGGGTCTTGAAGTACTTTAGGGGCTTCTTTAGAGGCTTTGAGGATAAAAGTAAAAGGACCAGGTAAATGTTTTTTTAGTATCTTATATTGCCAATTAGAAACCAAAGCCCATCGACTAATATCTTTTAAATCAGCGCAAATAATACTTAAGGGCTTCTGTTTTTTTCTATTCTTTATCTTTTGAATAGTTTGAACTGCTTTTTTGTTTAAAATGTCACAACCAATGCCATAAATAGTGTCTGTGGGATAGACAATTATTTTTCCATCTTGAAGCATATCAACTGTGCCATTGATAATTTCTGAGCTAGGATTAGTTGTGTTTATTTCTTTTATAATCATATGGTTAGTATAAAGAATAAAATCTAAAGAGTAAAGAGTAAAAAAAGTCCAAATAACGATTATGTTATTTGGACTTTAAGAATATTTAGTTTGAAGCAGGTCCAGCTGTGGAAGGGATTACTTCATTTGTTCTGTTATGAAAACATCCTACCTTTGGACAAAGACCGGTTATATGAAGTGGACTACTCTCGGAATGGAGAAGTATTAATCTTTCCCGACAACTAGTACATTTCATAGCGTGGTCTGTAAACTTTTTTTTACAACGAGGACAAAAAAGTTCTAATACCGTTCCTTCTTCAAATTTATGGCCAGTCTTATTGAAGTTGTTGATTACAGCACTAAGGAAAATGTCTTCTACTTCATTCTCAGACCATTTTTCTCTGGCTTTAAAATGAATAGTTGGATTTCCATTGATAGTTTCTTCTTCGTTTAATAAAGATTGGTGACAGTGTTCACAGATTATTTGCGCGATAATTAGTTTTTCCTTTTTTTTATCCATCTTTCCTCCTATAAAAAAACTAAGTTAGTAGTAATTTCACGATCATGCATTTCTTGTTCTGTTGCTTTAAAGCTTATTTCACTTTCATCTTTTAAACATTCACAATTACCCTTACATTCTTGTCCACCTGGACATTTACAATTTTTCATCATTTTCCCTCCTCCTTATTTTAAACAAATCTGACAAAGTTCTGCATTTTGTACATTACAAATAATTCCTTGAATTGAACAAAAAGTATCTTTTTCTTGTTCATCTTTATCCTCGGGTTCTTTCTCTTCTTTCATTTTTCCTCCTTTTTATGTTATTTTTTATATCTCACTTTGATTTCTACAATTTAAGCATCTCTCTTTATCTAATCCTTTGCAAAGAGGACAGACATTACTGTTTTTAACAACTCTTTTTACAGTTCCTTTTTCTTTATTCCTTTTTTTACACATTAATCCCTCCTTTAGGGTTAAATTTTGTAATTTTTACCTGTTTTAATAGTAATCATTTTTCCTCCTTAATTAAATTGTTAATGAATAATCAAAAAATCCCGATTGGTAACCGGGATTGTTGTTTTTATATAAAAGTATTTTACATAGTCTTAACAGTCCCGGTTATTAGCGGAATAAAAATAAAGGGTTTAATCATCCAAATGATATTTGTATAACTAATTGTATTTTTGACTGAAGTCATGTTTGGATTGTTAATTTGTAACTAACATTTAGGATAGCGTATTGATGGTATTTTGTCAAATACTGGACTATCCATAATTAGCTTGACTAAACAAAGGATACAAGGTAAGATTATTTAATTAGAAAATTAAATAAAGAGGGAGGAAATAAATGACAGATAGTCAGAGACGTTTTGTTGAACAGTCTTATCTTTTAATTAAAGATTATATAGAAGATAATGTAGAGTCAAAAATTGGAATTCCTATTTTTGTTAAGGGATTATGTTTGATAGAAGTTCGTGATATGGAAGAAAAACATCATTCTATATTTATTGCAGAGTTTTGTGAAAGACTCGAGGTTACGAGAGCGAGTCTAATTGCTGCTAAATGTATATTAGGTGAAGAAGAATGGCAAAAACAATTAGATTATTCTTTTAGAGAAATAAAGAAGCATTGACAAGGGAATTGTTTTAGATTAAGGTATGGATAATAAAAAAAGGAGGAAAGATGAAAAGATCTATTTTTGAAACTAAAGCCATTAATAAAATTTTGGAATTAGTTGGTGTTAAGGTTGGAAAACCTGTTTTTTTGAGTGAACAGCAAAGACAAGGAGATAATTCTTGTATCATTGCCACACAAAACATAAAAGGAGAATATCTTTCGATATTTTTTGTTGGCGTTGAAGGTGATTCTGTAAAGGTTCAAGAAATCAAAGAAGAAAATGTAAATCAACACCTTGGCCCAGAAGGAAAAGAACTTTTGAAAAAAAGTTTTAAATAATTAAAATTACAAAACCTTGAGTTTAATCGACTCAAGGTTTTTTCTTTTTAAGAAAGTTTTTATTCAATCACAATATTTATTCCTGGTCCTTGGTGAACATTATTTTCAAAGTCAGTAATAATTGTATGGAGGACATAATTACCAACTGCTGGAATAGTTTTCCAATTTACATCAATACTAGAATAAAGAGGATTACTAATAGTTTGAATCCAACTAGATTGACCATTGTTCTTATTAATATAGTAGAAATCTATTTTGTTAATTAAATTTATCTTATCAATGCTAATTTGTAAGTTTAGAGGAAAATCATCTTGTTTGAGGGTGGCATTGTTTTGAGGAATGATCCAATCTAAATTGTAGTTAGTAGAATGATGAATATTTGTTGTAAAAGGTATTTTAATTTCTTGGAAGTTTTCTTGTTGATCAAAAGCAATTACTTTTAATTCATGATTTCCATTTCTAAAAAGAGGACTGAAATTGTAGTTGTATTGATGAGGATTACTTTTACTAGTTCCGACAAATTTATCATCAATGTAATATACAACCCTATCAATACTGCTAGATTTAGCTTTAGCAGTAACTTGGATATTCATATTATTAGAACTAATTTCTTGATTGGTTAGAGGATAATTAATTACTAGAGTTGGTTTTTTAGCTAAAGTATGAATATTATCATATTTAGTTGGAGGATCACTAGTATCAATCTCTTGCCCAGCATCTTCTGTAACCCATTTAAGAACAGCTGTTTCCCAAGTCTCATAATTAGGATCAGAATCTGGATTGTTTGGTATTGGGCCTAGAGGATCATTCTTATCTAAATAGTGTAAGATGCTATGAACTTTGTAAAATATCTTTTCTTTAATAGTTGTTGGAGGAGTATAGTCAGTAGCTAATAATCCAGTCATGGTATCAATTTTTACTTTAGTTTGCTGAGCCATGTTTCCATTTAACATTGGTTTTTCTAGGGATTCATTTTTTTCATAATCAGCAAAACCAGTAAGAGGATCATTTTTAGTAGCTTCTTGCATGAAAGCTTTCCAGATTGGAGCAGCTAAAGCACCACCAGCAGCTCCTTCAATCATTTTTTCATTATTATTATTTCCAATCCAAACAGCAGTAACTAGATGAGGAGTAAAACCAATGGTCCAAGCATCGTTAAAATCATTGGTAGTTCCAGTTTTAGCAGCTACCGGACGATCACCTATAGTTAAATAATTACTTTCTCCGAAAATAAAGCTTCGAGCATTATTATCTGACAAAATACTATTAGTTTTTTTAACTATTTCTTCTTCAATAACTCTCTTACCTTTTTCTTCTTCAGCTTCATAAAGGATTTCTCCGTCAGGCCCTTCAACTTTAAGAATTGAACGAGTTGGTTTTTTAACACCCTTTCTAGCTAAGGTAGCAAAAGAATTAGTATGTTCAATCATTTTTACTTCTAGTCCACCAAGTACTAAAGAAAGTCCATAGTCTTTAGCTTCTTTAATAGTAGTATATCCGAAATTCTTTAATAATTTTAAAGTGTCTTCAATTCCAACCAAATACATTAATTTAACAGCAGGAATATTTAAAGAACCAGCTAAAGCTTTTCTTAAACTTACTGGTCCATGAGTTTCTAAATCATAATTTACTGGTTCATAATCATCCAAATCAGTTTTAAACAAAGTTTCTACATCAAAGAGTATTGTCTTTGGTTGATAGCCTTTTTCAAAAGCTAAGGTATAGATGAATGGTTTAATGGAACTACCAGGTTGTCTTTCGGCTAGAGTAACATTTACTTGTCCATCAATCTCTTCATCAAAGAAATCTCTTGATCCAATCATAGTTAGGATATCTCCATTTTCAACATCTAAACTCAAGAGAGCAGCATTATTAGCATTATATGTTTCGGGATAAATTTCAGTTCTTTCTTTCATTATATCCTCAGCTATTTCTTGTTTTTCCCAATCTAAAGTAGTAATTACTTTAAGACCAGCTTGTTCAACGAATCTTTCTCCTAAGATAGCATCTAATTGTTCTCGGACATAAAAGACAAAGTGAGGAGCAGAGATATTATTTCTTTGTTTAGTAAATTCTAATTCTTCTTTTTTAGCTAATTCAGCATCTTCTTCAGTAATATGTCCTTGCTTAGCCATTAGGTCGATAATATATTGTTGACGACCTATTAAAGCATCTCGATTTGAGCCATAGGGAGAATAATATGTTGGAGCCTGAGGAAGAGCTGCTAAGATAGCAGATTCAGCAATACTTAAATCCTCAGCAGATTTATCAAAATAGATATTAGCAGCAGATTCAACTCCATAAGCAACAGAACCATAGGGGATTTCATTAAAGTACATGCTTAATATTTCTCTCTTAGAATACTTTTTCTCTATTTGATAGGAAAGAATCCATTCTTTAATCTTTCGACCAATACTTCTTTCATTAGTTAAAACTGCATTTTTTACAAATTGTTGAGTTAGAGTTGAACCACCTTGAGCTCTTTTACCTCGGAGTCGTGGAAGAATTTGTCCTCGAATGATTCCCCAAACAGAGATACCACTGTGTTCATAGAAGTTTTTGTCTTCCATGGCAATAGTAGCATTAATAACATATTCCGGAAGATCATCAATATTAATTAAGGTTCTTCGTTCATTACCATGAATATCATAAAGTATTTTTTCACCAGTCCGGTCATATATTTTGGTGCTTTGGGCAATAGTCCTATCAATTATTTTATTTGGATCAGGTAAATCTTTAGAATACCAAGCAAAAACTCCAGTAATGAAAATAATAGCTATTAAAAATACAATAAAACCAAAAGTTAATAATTTTTTAGTAAAGAGAATAGATAACAACTTTCTTCTTTTAGAAGAATATTTTTTAGTACTTGATTTCTTACCAACATGAAGACCAAGTCTTTTAGGGAATAGCTTTTTAGAAGATTTTTTACGATATGTTCTAGAGAGAGTAGGTTTAAAAGTCTTAGCTCTTTTTTTGATCTTTTTAAGTCTCCTATTTTGTTTATACTTTGAAGAACCAACTTGGGAATTTTTCCAAACTTGGGGTTTTTTCTTTTTAAGTTTTTTAAAATGATCAATTGGCATTTAATTGAGAGTATTTACTTATTCCATTATATCAATAAATTAGCTTAGTTGGTAGTTTAATGTATTTTAGATATGTTTTCAAGGGGTTTTGGGTAAAAAAAGAAGCCTACATTGTGTTGTAGGCTTCGGTCATGGATTATCAAATTTCTTTTTCATAAGTAGTCCTCCTTAGACTTATGATGAATATTGTGCTCTTTCTATTCTTACTTTTTCTCTGATTACCGATTCCTAAGAGCGTGGTTTTAGTAATTCTTTTATTAGCTTTAAAACTTCTTGGTCTGGATCTGCTTTAAACCCATAGAATTCTTTATCTATATAATAAGAACCGAATCTTATTACATTTTTCCACCAGATTTTCTCCTCTCCAAAACTGGTTAGGATATTTCCATTGTTGTTGATAACAATTTCGTCATCCTTAAAATATAAGCTACTAGCATGATCTATCCCGTCCAGATGTACATCTACAAGCACTTTTGTTAGACAATGACTCCTAGTGAATTGTATAAAGTCTTTGTCACGATAGAGCGGAAGGTAGTCATCTTCAATGATCTTTCCTTGGAGATATGAGTCTTCTCTCTTTAAATCTTCTGTAAGTTTAAAATCTACTAGCTTTTTTGAAATTTTATTAATCATCAAAGCATATTCAATTTTATCATTATTGGTTTTTTCATATAATTGAAGTTGCCATTCGTGGCTTAACCATAATTCATAGAAGATAGTATCTAGAGTCTCTCCTTCATACAGAATTGTAAGAGGATGATTTATTATCATCTCCTGTAACTTTGCGTAAGCCTCTTTAAGCTCCCAAGATGTGTTTTGAGCATAAGAGCTCATAATGATCAATACCATTCCTGTTATTAAGATTATTTTTTTCATTTTTATCCTCCTCAGAATAATTTTTTATTATTAGTAGTATAGCATATATTTATAATAATGTCAAGGTATTCCCAAAGCTAAAGCTTATTGTTATACTAGAATAGTAATAAATATAATTAAATATTATGGATAAAAATACACAAGAATTGTTAACTCGAGGAGTACAAGATATTATTGGTCAAGAAAAACTAGAGAAAAAACTAGAAGCTAGTCAGAAGATGAAAATCTATTTCGGAGCTGATCCAAATCGACCAGATATTCATATTGGTCATGCTGTAGCTTTAAGGAAATTGAGAAAATTTCAGGATTTAGGACATCAAATCATATTTTTGATTGGTGATTTTACTGCTCAAATTGGAGATCCTAGTGGTAAGGATGCAACTAGACAGCAATTAACTCCCGCTGAAGTAAAAAAGAATGTTCAAAGTTACAAAGATCAAATCTCTAAGATTTTAAGATTTTCAGGCTCTAACAAAGCAGTGATTAAATACAATTCTAAATGGAATAAGAAACTTAAATTTCAAGACTTGATTGAATTATCTAGTAATTTTACTGTTCAACAGTTTTTAGAACGAGATATGTATCAGAAAAGATTAAAAGAAGGAAAACCAATTTCTCTCCACGAGTTTTTCTATCCTCTGATGCAAGCCTATGACAGTGTAGTAATGGATGTGGATATGGAAGTTGGTGGTAATGATCAGTTATTCAATATGCTTGCTGGTCGAACTTTAATGCAGAAACTTAAAAAGAAGAATAAGATTGTAATGACTTTTGATATTTTAGAAGGAACTGATGGAAGAAAGATGTCTAAATCATATGATAACTATATTGGAGTATCTGATGAAGCTAATGACATGTTTGGTAAAGTAATGTCTATTAAAGATGAATTGATTATTAAATATTTTACTTTGTGTACAGATATTTCTACTGCAGAAATTAAAGAAATGGAAGAGAAGTTAAAAAGTGGTGCAAATCCCCGAGATTTAAAAGCTCAATTAGCTAGAGAAATTGTAAAGATTTATCATAATGAAAAAAAAGCTCAACAAGCGGAAGGAGAGTTTAATCAAATTTTTCAAGATAAAGGAAAACCCAGTGATATTGAAACAGTGAATATTGAAAAAGACATGGAAATCATTGAAGTGATTACTAAATTTAATTTAGTTTCTTCTAATTCTGATGCTCGGAGAATGATTGATCAAAATGCTGTGAAAGTTAATGATGAAAAAGTAAGAGATTATCATTTTTCTTTAAGAAAAGGAGAAGAATATTTAATTCAAGTAGGAAAAAGAAGATTTATTAAGTTAAAGTAAGGTTAGACGCTTGTTGTTATTTATTATATAATTTAGGTAATATAAAAAATAAAAAAAAGAGATGTTTAAAGCTAAAACAAAGAAACAAAAAAATAAAAAGAATAAAATTGAAACTAAGATTGAAGGTGGTTTAAATTTAGAAAAAAAGAACTGGATTGAAGAAGAAATAGAAGAAGGTGAGTTACTAGTAGATGTCTATCAAAGTGGTGCTAATATTGTCATCCGTTCTACCATTGCTGGAGTTAGACCAGAAGATATTGATATTGATATTAATAATGATATGATTACGATTCGGGGCAGAAGAAAAGAAGAATTAGTAGCTGAAGAAGAAGATTTTTTTTACAAAGAATGTTATTGGGGAGGTTTTTCTAGATCAATTATTTTACCTTGTGAAGTTCAAGCTAATAAAGTTAAAGCGTCTCTAAAAAACGGAGTTTTAACAGTTACTTTACCAAAAGTAAAGAATAGAAAAGCTGTTAAAGTATCTGTGAACGTTAAGTAAACTTTTGTTTATTATCGTATAGAGTAGAGACGAAATTTAATCGTCTCTATTTTTAATTATTTTACAAATATATGTTCAAATTTAAAGAAAAAGTATCTAATCCAATGCTTAGAAAAGTAATTATAGCTTTTAGCATAATTATTGCCTTAATAATTATAATTTTATTGTATAATCTTTTATTTACTCATCAAGTCTATCTAGGAGTCCATGTTAATCAAAAGCATTTAGGTGCTAAGAGCTATTCAGATGTTTTTAATTTTCTAGAAACAGAGAGTCAGAAGTTAAATGAAAATGGTTTGGATTATGTCCATCAAGATATGACTGTTAACATTGATCCATTAATTACTACTCTAGATGATCCAGATTTAAGTTACCAACTTATAGAATTTAATAATCAAGAAACAGCAGAGCATGTCTTTAAAGTAGGTCGGGAAAAAGATCTTTGGAATAATACTTTAGAACAATTGAAGATACTATTTATTCCTAAACATTTAGACTGGGAGTATAATTTTAATCAAGAAGAATGGCGAGGTATTTTAAAGAATAATTTTAAAGAATTTGAAACTTCTTTTATTCCGCCAACTATTAGTTTTGAAAATGAAGAAATAATGATTTTAGAGTCTGTAGATGGAGAAGAATTTGATTATGATCTATTAATTACTCAGACTGAAGAGAGAATTAATAATTTTAGTTCAGAGGCAATCAATTTAGAATTGAAATCTATTAAATCTGATATTAGTTTAATTGAAGCTCAAGAAAAAATAGATTTAATAAAAGATATTATTGCTTTAGATAGTTTAACTTTAAATTATGATCAAAGGTTTTGGAAAATAAATGTAGCCCTTTACAGAGATTGGTTAGTTTTGAAGACAAATAATGAAGGGGAAGTAATTATTAGCTTTGATTTTGATAAATATCAAGAACATTTAGAAACATATATTATTCCATCTATTAACAGAGATAGTCGAGATGCTAAATTTGATATCCAGAATGGTAGAGTTATTAAATTTCAAAGTAGTCGAGATGGGCAGACCGTTAATGTTGAACAAAGTCTAGAAGTTATAGAAAATGAGATTAATAATTTAAATTCAGAGATAGATTTAGCAGTTGATGTTGTGAAAGCAGACATAGAGACTCAGAATGTTAACGACAAAGGTATTAGAGAAATAATTGGTGTGGGAGAATCTGATTTTAGAAAGAGTCCAGTGAATAGACTTCATAATATAGAAGCTGGTGCAGATAAATTGAATGGATTATTAATTGCTCCGGGAGAAGAATTTGCTACCATGGGTAATTTAACTCCCATTACTGCTGAAAGTGGTTATTTACCAGAGTTAGTTATTAAAGGAAATAAGACTATTCCAGAATATGGTGGTGGTTTATGCCAGATTGGGACTACAATCTACAGAGCTGCTTTAGAAAGTGGTTTGCAAATTACTCAAAGAAGACCTCATTCTTATCGAGTAGTATATTATGAACCAGCTGGAACAGATGCTACTATTTATGATCCTTGGCCAGACATGAAGTTTATCAATGATACTGATAATCATATTTTGATTCAGACTAGTATTGTCGGGAGTAAATTATATTTTGAATTTTGGGGAACTAAGGATGGTCGTCAAGTAACACTTACTGATCCAGTTATTTACAATATTACTGATCCAGGACCAACTAAAGAAATTGAAACTACAGAACTAGAGCCAGGAGAAAAGGATTGTACTGAATCAGCTCATGCTGGTGCAGATGCTTATTTTGATTATACAGTTGATTATAGTGATGACCGAGAAACTTATGAAGAACGAGTTACTTCTCATTATATTCCTTGGCCAGCAGTCTGTTTAATTGGTGTAGAAAAAACAACAACTTCTACTGAAGAAGTTATAGAGGAAGAATAAATATTTTTTATAATATAATTAATTCTACCTTTTTAGTTTTAGTGTCTAAAATAGCAAAAGTACTACGAGTAAATAACCCGGCCAATGTGCCAGGGTTTATTATTTTACAATTATCTATTTCTTCTTCCCATGGTTTATGAGTGTGACCATAGAAAACAAAGTCATGCTTTCCAGTTTCTCCTAATTCTTTAGCTTTGTTTGGAAAATGAACAAAAGCTATCTTAATATTATCTATTTCTAACTCTCCAAACTTAGGAAATATTTTTAAATTAGCTAAATTATTTCTTTCTTCATTAATTTCATGATCAGCATCTACATTTCCAATGCTTAAATATACTTTTCCTTTAAAGTTTTTAGATAAATAGTTTAAAACTCTAAAAGAACAAACATCACCACAATGAATAATGGTTTTAATAGTTTTCTTTTTTAATATTTCTAACATTTGATCAATCCGAGCTGGATTATCATGAGAATCAGAGATGATGGCTATTTGGGACATAAGGTTTATTTATATATTTTTATTATAACATGAATTTACCTTCCATTTTTTCAGATAAATGCTAAGATATGGTTATGGATGAAAAACTTTTAAGAAAAATACCATTAATAATCTTTGGATTTATAATCCTAGCTCCGATGTTGAAAAATGGAGGAGGAGGTTTTGTATTCTTTGTTATTGTAGTAGTTGCTTTAGTTTTTGCTATTAAAAAAGGATATATTAAATTAAATATTTTAAAAATTTTAAATAACTTAAATAATAAAACTTCACATTCTTCAAAGAGTGTTGAGGATAACAATAAAAATATGAATGAAACAATAAATTTGGACGATTTAAAAAACAAAGGGAATTATAAGAAGCTATTTGGGGGAGTAATTATTGCTATTGCACTTATTTGGCTTTTCTTTTCTTCAATAGTAATTATTGATGCTGGTGAAACTGGTGTCTATTCTTTGTTCGGTAAGGTAAAAGACAAAGAATTAAGCTCTGGTTTTCATTTAGTAATTCCTTTAGCTAGAATACATAAGATGAGTGTTCGAACTGAAGAATATACTATGAGTATTTTAAAAGGTGAAGGTAAAATCTCTCGAGATGACTCAATTGCTTCTTTAACTAAAGAAGGTTTGAATGTTGATTTAGATATTACTGTCCTTTACAAGTTAAATGAAGAAAAAGCTTCTGATATTTATCGGACAGTGGGTTTAAAGTACGAGGATAAAATTATTCGTCCTTTAATTAGAAGTTCTATTAGGGGAGTAATTGCTCAGTATGAAGCTAAAGAACTTTATTCAGAAAAAAGAGGTGAAGCAACTCAGGGAATTGCAGACAGTTTAAAGGCTGAAGTTGAATCTCGAGGAATTGTTGTAGAAGACGTTCTTTTAAGAAATATTCAATTACCAGCTAACCTAGCTAATTCAATTCAAGAGAAATTACAGGCTGAACAAGAAGCTCAGAAGTATGAATTTTTACTTCAGAGAGAAGAAAAAGAAAAACAAAGAAAGATTATTGAAGCTGAAGGACAAAAAGAAGCTCAAAGAATTATTAATCAGAGTTTAACTCAGAATTATCTTTATTACCTTTATGTAAATGAGTTAAAAGATAGAGCAGGAACTATTTATGTACCAACAAGTCCTTCTACTGGAATGCCAATGTTTAGGAATTTAGGAAATTAGTAACTAAAAAGAAATATTACCACCTGCTTTTTAGTGGGTGGTTTTTTAGTTGACATTGTTTGAATAATGTGCTATATTTTAAAGTTGAAATATTTCAACAAAAAAAAGGAGGAAAAATGAAAAAGTTCTATTTAGTCTTGATGTTCGTAGTTTTAATAGCTACGGTTATGGTAATTTCTTGTTCAAATGAAAATGAACAAAGAAATGAATTTGTTGCTCAAGTTGAATCAAAAGAGGTTGAAATGGTTGAGAAACCCAGAAGTGAAATTATAGAAAATTTCGATCCTGAAAATGTAGAATACTTTTGGGTACAAGATTGGAATACAAGAGCATTTTGGTCTTCTAATCAGACTTCTGATGGAATCATGTATGATGGGTGGTTTGTTAGAGGAACTAAAGTAGATAGTTTAGTCTATTTTCTCTACCATAAAGATGGCAGAAGCTTGGAAAAGTATTTTTATCTCACCAATTTAACGGATGATCCGAGAAATTCAAGTTGGTGGCAACAAAATTTATTTTCTATACCGAAAGATGAAAGTATAGGAGACAACATTTACGATGTAGTTAAAAATTTATGTTGTATTGAAGAAGAAAATGTGGAAAGCAAGGCTGTAGTAGAAAATATAATCCAAGATATTAAAAAACTTGGATTATTAGAACGAGAAAATCCTCGTTTATTTGAAATCGGTATTGCTTTGGTACGTTATACGAATCTCTATTATAAGGAAACTCCTTATTATGATGGAGATCTCAGCTATGATCAGGCGGCTAGACTTTTAGCAGATTTTAATTAAAGATTAAAGCTACAATTTTTAGGGGAACACATTTATGTTCCCCTTATTTTTTTATCGCAAACAGTCAAATACTCTTATAATAGAGGGTTTTAGTATTGACTTATTTTTTGAAAACTAGTATACTGTTATTACTTTGTCGCTATCGTCTAGTGGTTAGGACATTAGGTTTTCATCCTAAAAACCGGGGTTCGATTCCCCGTAGCGATACCATTTACATCGGCTTTGTTTATTCTAAACATAGCTCATTTATAGTCAGTAGCTTTGTGGTTATCATATAACTATAATCTATTGACTATAAACTTAAAAAATAACGTATACTCGGTTATCCAAGTCGTCTACTTGGTTTACTTGGTATGCGAAGAAAGGACTCGTACTATGTTAGACAAGAAAAAGAAAGAAGAAATCATCAAAAAATTTAAGACTCACAAAAATGATACTGGATCATCGGAGGTTCAGATTGCTATTTTAACTGAGGAAGTTAAGGAATTAACTGAACATTTAAAAGAGCATAAAAAAGATTTTTCTTCACGGAGAGGTTTAGTTAAAAAACTTAACCAAAGAAGAAAATTGTTAAGATTTTTGGAGAGAGATAATTTAGAATCTTTTGAAAAGCTGGTAAAAAAGCTTGGTTTAAAGATAACTAAATTCGCTGAAATTTCTTCTATGATCGGAAAAAAGATCAAGAAAGACGTAGAAAAAGAGAAAACTGAGGATGAAGAAAAAGATAAAAAAGATGTAGATGGGGAAGATAATAAATAATAGAAAAGAAAATGTTTTTTAAAAAAGAAAAAGATAAAGATTACAGCAAAGACTTTAAAATGGAATTTGCTGGAAGAGAGTTGACTGTTGAAGTTGGTAAATATGCCCCTCAAACATCAGGATCTTGCTTAGTAAGGTATGGTGGAACATCTGTTTTAGTAACAGCAGTTCAAGGTGAAGAAAGAGAAGGTATTGATTACTTTCCTCTATTAGTAGAGTATAGTGAAAAACTATACGCTGCTGGTAAAATAAAAGGATCTCGATGGATTAAAAGAGAAGGTCGTCCAACTGACGAAGCTATTTTAACTGGTCGAGTAATTGATAGATCTATTCGTCCTTTGTTCAATGACGCTTCTCGAAAAGATGTTCAAATTGTAGCTAGTGTTTTAGAATATGATGGAGAAAATGATCCAGCTTTTTGTTCCTTACTAGGAGCTTCAATTGCTTTAATGGTCTCACCAATTGAATGGTCTGGACCAGCAGTTGGATTTTTAGTTGGTAAAATTGATAACGAATTAGTTTTAAATCCAACAAATACAGCTAGAGCTAAAAGTGATTTTGAAGTATTCACAGTTGGAACTCCAGCTGGTATTGATATGTTAGAAGCTCGATGTAATGAATCAAGTGAAGATGATGTGATGAGTGCTATTGAATTTGCTGATAAGCATATCAAGAAAATGATTAAATTTGTGGAAGATATTCAAAAAGAAGTTGGTGCTCCTAAAATTTCAGCTGAATCACAATTAAGTGATGAAGAAAAAGCTCAAAGAGAATTAGTTGATCAAAAGATTGAAGAGTTCTTTAAGGATAAAGATGTTAAAGATATCTTTACAGCTGATAAAGTAGAGACAGAAGCTAATATTAGAACTTTAAACAAAGATTTGAATGAATCTTTGAAAGAAGATAGTGAGATTTCTAAAGAATTAAGATCTTTTGGAATGCGAAGACTAGATGAAAAACTTAGTGAAAAAGCTCGGGAGATGATTCTAGTTAACAAACAAAGAACAGATGGTCGAAAGCTTGATGAGTTAAGAGATATTAATTGTGAGGTTGGTTTATTCAATCGAACTCATGGTACTGGTCTATTCAAAAGAGGATTAACTCATGTTCTATCAATTGTTACTTTAGGTTCTCCGGGAGCAGAACAATTATTAGATGGTATGGAAGTTGAAGGAACTAAGAGATATATGCATCACTATAACTTCCCAGGATTTTCAGTGGGATCTGTTCAACCAAATCGAGGAGCTTCTCGAAGAGATATTGGACATGGTACCTTAGCTGAGAATGCTTTAATTCCAGTTTTACCAAGTAAAGAAGACTTCCCATATACTATTAGAGTAGTATCTGAAGTATTATCTTCAAATGGTTCTTCTTCTCAAGCTTCTGCTTGTGGTTCAACTTTGGCTTTAATGCACGCTGGTGTTCCGATTAAGAGACCAGTTGCTGGTATTGCCATGGGATTAATCACTGGAAAAACTTTAGATGATTATGTTGTCCTAACTGACATTCAGGGAATTGAAGATCATAGCGGTGATATGGATTTTAAAGTTGCTGGTACTGAAAAGGGAATTACAGCTATTCAATTAGATATTAAATTACAAGGAATTAGTTTAGAAATCTGTAAAGAAACTTTAGCTAAGGCTAAAGAAGCTAGACTACAGATATTAGAATCAATGACTAAAGTTATTGCAGAACCAAGTAAGGAATTATCTGAATTTGCTCCAAGAATTGTTACTATGAAAGTGGATCCAGAAGATATTAGAATCGTTATTGGACCTGGTGGAAAAACAATCAATCAAATGATTGCTGACTATGATGTTCAAATAGATTTAGAAGATGATGGAACTGTATTTATTACTTCAACGGATGGAGAGGGTGCTAAGAAAGCAGTTGCTCATATTGAAGGCTTAACAAAGAAGGTTCTTCCTGGTGAAATCTATGAAGGTAAGGTAACTAAGATTGTAGCTTCTCAATCAGGTGGTGAAGTTGGAGCTATTGTTGAATTCTTACCTGGCAAAGATGGTATGGTTCATATTTCTGAATTTAAATATGAGAGACTTGAGAAAATCTCAGACATAGTTAAAGTAGGAGATACTTTGAAAGTTAAAGTTATGGAAGTTGATGCGGAAAGAGGTAGAATTGGTTTATCAGTAAAAGCATTATTAGAAAAACCAGAAGGATGGCAAGATCGTCCACCAAGAACTCCTCGACCAGGCGGAAATAGTTTTAATAGAGGACCAAGAAGAGATTCTAGACCTCCACGAAGATAGAAAATTATTATTCAGATTAGATAAAAAGCCCTGTTATTACAGGGCTTTTGCTTTTAACTAATCGTTTAATGTGTTAATCTTTTATATATAATAGATAGATAATATAAAAATGTTTGAACATAATTTTAATCCAGAGTTCCATTGGCAAATGGATCAAAAAAGAACTATTCGTAAGAAAGTTTTATACATCTTCGTAGTTTTAATTTTACTTTTATCAGTATTTTTTATTTTCAAAAAGTATTATTTTGTTTCAGGGAGAAATATTGGTTTAGAACAGTTAGTTCCGGAGAATATTAAAGCTCTTTTAACTATTGATGCTAAGGATATCATTAAAAATGATCAAGGACTTCTAATTTTTGAAATGGGATTAAAAGATTTCTTAGGAGATGATGAAAAAACAAATTCAGTTATTGAAAAGATAGGTAAAAATGTCTATTGGATGGAGAAATCTTCTGACTCGCAAGCTCTCTTGTTTAAGATAACTGATATGGAGTCAATCAAGGATAATTTTAATCTTAGAACAGAAGATTTAGAAGAGATAGAATTTAATAACAAGGTTATTTACAAATTAAATATAGAAAATAGTAGTAATTCCTTCATACCAATTTCTGATAACAAGATTTATATCACTTATGTAAATAATTATATACTTTGTCTAAGTAATAATTTAGATTTTACTAAAGATATACTTAATGAATACAAAGAGGCAATTAAAATTGATTATTTTGGAGCTATCAAAGATGAGCTTAATGATTATTTCCAAGAACAAACAACTTTACTGTTAAAAGTTTCAGATTATTCTCAAATAGGAGAAAGTTCTAGTTGGATTAAGAACTTATCATTTGTAAATACAGAAGATAATAACTCTTTTGTGATGAAATTTAAAGTTGGTCTAAGAAGAGCTGAGCTTTTATTCAATAATTCAGATGACATAAGTCAAAGAGTTAAGATGAATAAGGTGAATGAAACTCTATTCAAAGATGCTGTATTCCATTACAGTAATCTAAATGTAAATTATAATGATATTTTAGAGTTGGATAATAATTTGAATGAATTATTAGAAAATAATATTGAAGGTTTGTATAATACAAACCTAAAAAGTAAATTATTAACTAACGCCCCTTATCATCTATTAGTGTATCCAGATAATAAATTCTTAACTTTTAGTAAAGATTTTGAAAAGAATAAGGGAATATATAAAAATATCTTAGCTCATCTATCACCTCAGACTAGAAATATGCTTCTTCCTGATGGAACTAGTGCTAGAGAATATTATGCTGATCCTAGTAGTTTTGAGCTAAAAGAACAGGAAGAGGGTAGTTATATTAAGTATTATGCAGATTTACCTGGAAATACAGATATTTCTCTATTCAAATACAATGATTGGTATATTTTAACTAATTTTAAGGATAAATTAGTAGAATTAACAGAAAATCAGGATAAACTATGTAAATTATTAAACTGTGATGCTAAGGAAATTTTTAATGAAGTTTTAACCTTAAATATAGGTGATTTAGGGAAAAAAGAGTATTTACCATGGTTAGACTTGTTTTCTAAGGAATATAGTAGACTAAACTTCACTAATTACACTGAGGATGGCGAAAACAAGCTATTTTTTGAACTTATCCACTGACCTGTGGATAAGTTTTGAATATTATTAAACCACTAAAGTTTATTTTTAACAAGTAAATGTGGATAAAATAACTTTAAGGCTTGAATATTGATATAAGTGATATTGACTTTTCTGTTTAGGTATGCTATACTTAAGTTATAGTCAGTCAAAGAAGATATCAGAATACAGCAGGCACATTAACAATTCGTCTTTTACTTAGTTCACCCTACTCATCTCTTTTTAAAGAGACTTTAAACAAAAAATAGAGTTTCTTTAAAAAACCTTTGAAACAAAAATAAAATTAACACAATAAAAGTTGATTCCTGTTTAAAAATAAAATGAGAATTGACACCGCTTTAGTAGGACAATTAAGTTGAGAGCATATAATGCTCTCTAGTTTCATCATATGTTTTTGGGGTTAATAAGCCCCGTATCTGGGCTTCGGCCCGGAAAACACTGGAAATTGGGGAGTGAGCTCCCTCACGACATATATTTTTCAAAATTGGTCGGCTTAGAGGGAGCTTCTTTTTTTACCAAATTTTTATATAGGCAATAAGCCTATTTTTTTGTTTACAAAAGAATAAATATAGGCTAAGCTTTGAATAAGAAAAAATAATTTAGGAGGAAAAATGATAGTATATAAACAATTATTTAATCTAATTGTTAGATGTAGTAATCCATGTATCTTGATAAATAAGAATGAAAAATTTGATGAAAAAGAAGTGAGGACTAAATTCATTTTTTTTGATCCTTTTTTGCAGCAGATGGAGTCTTATTATAAAGATTCTGGTAAAAAAGTAATTTTTATTGATTCTATGACATTTAATTTCTTTAGTAACTCTAGTGATGATTTTATCTATAATTTGTTTTACATTTCTCTGGCACTTTATTTAGGGTATGGATCTTCAAAAATTAAAAGTTGTGATCAATTAGACTTAGTCTTAAGAGATTTTGTAGATTATCAGATAAGATTCCAACAGAAAAATTTAATTTTCATTATTCAGGATATAGAAAAATTACCCATTGAAATAAATTGGTTAATAAATTCTTGGGTAAAAGAATATGACTGCAGTATAATTGCTTCTTGTAGAAAATTTCCTCTGGAATTTCCTTCTACTGAGAAGAATAAATATTACTGTGATTATGGATCATCGTTATCGGATATGATGACAATTTATAAGTTACCAAATTTTAATTTAATCAAGAACCAAGATGGTATTGATTATGAATCTCAGCAAGCATGTCTTGTAATTAATACTATTAAAAGGATAAAAGTTTCAATTTGTCTTTTAGAGCAGGATTTAAGTTTATTGTCTGTTGAGCGTTCTGAATGGGAACAAAATGGATACTTATATAAATTTCAAGAGTTTTTTGATTTTGAAGAATCTTATATCCGTACTTTAAAAGATTTCGTTCATGGGTCATTAATTGAAATTTAAAACAAAACCGTTACTGAGAAAGTAGTAGCGGTTTTTTATTTAAGAAAGTTTTTTTAGTTTTCTCTTAGTATATAAAAGAGTAAAAATTGCAGCAGACCAATTAATGAATACTAGTGCCCACCAAATACTAGTGATTGGGGATTGCATTAATCTAATTAAAATAGAGAGAATGATTCCAGGCATGATTAAGAAACGATAAAGTCCTAACCAGAGAGCAAAGATTGGTTTTTTTAATCCTTGTAAAGAAGCAATACAAATATTTAGAATGATATAAGTTAAGTACATTAGAATTGAAATTCTTAAATAGGTAAAACCAACTTTAATTACTTCTAAGTCACTACTAAAGAACCCTAATAAAGTCTTAGAGAATAAAAGGACTAAAGTCATACTAATTAAGGTTAGGAAAATTCCATATTTTAATCCTTTAGAAAAAGTTTCTCTAACTCGGTCAAACTTTTTAGCTCCATTATTGTTTCCAATTAAAGCCATGACTGCCATATTTAATCCAATGGCTGGTAGAACAGCAATTTGTTCAATTCGAGTAGCAATACCATAGGCAGCTATAGCTGATTTACCAAAAGAACTTATAAAATAGGTGACAATAAAGATTCCAATGGCCATACTCATCATATTTAAACTAGCTGGGAATCCTTGTTTGATAATATCTAAAAAATATTCCTTATCAGGAATTAAATGTTTGATATGGAGATGTTTAAAGGGTTCACGGGACCTTATTTTTACAAATAGAATTGAACTAAGAATTAATTGAATAGTTATTGTAGCCCAAGCTACTCCAGCTAGTCCTAGAGCTGGTAATCCTAATCCACCAAACATAAACCAAGGATCTAAAATTAAATTTAAAAAGAAACCAAAGATTAATAAATTACGAAAGGTCTTAGTATCTCCTTCAGCAATTAAGATTCCATTTAAAGAGTGAGTTAGAAGAAAGAAAACTGCTCCATAGAAAATAACATTAGAATAACTAAGAGCAATCTGCAGGTATTCACCTTGAGCTCCTAAAATTCTGAATAAAGTAGGAGAGATAAGTAATCCTGCTGTAGTTAGGAAAATAGAAAAGATTATGGAAAAAGATATTGCTTGGCAACCATACTTTTCAGCTTTTTCTTTGTTTCCAGCACCAAGAGAGTTAGCAATTAAAGCTGTGGCTCCATTAGAAATTCCAGCTCCCATAGCTAAGATTATAAAGAAAATAGGGAATGATAAAGAAAGAGCAGCTAGAGCTTGAGTAGACATTAACCCTCCATAGTAAGTATCTACAACATTATACATTGTATTAAAAAAGAAACCGATACTAGCCGGAATGGCAATACCTTTAATTAGTTTTGGTATAGGAGCGGTAATTAATTTTTCGTGTCTGTTCATGAAAGGTTATAATTTAAATCTTTTTTTAACTTTTTTGATTTTTTCTTCAATTGCTAATTCAACATCAACATCATAATTTGTGGCTAATTGAAGTAGTAATACTATACAGTCAGAAAACCCAGATTCGAGAAGTTCTCTGTCTACTTTTTCTCGACCAATTTTTTGGTTATAAATTTGAGCTGATAATTCACCAAACTCTTCTAATAAATGAGCTAGAGTAGTGTCAGCATCGTGTTGTCCAGAGTATTGCTCATCAATTTTAGCGGTTAGATTCTTAGTTATTTTTTGTAATTCGTTAATGTGCATATGATTTATTTTATTTTTAAAA
This sequence comes from uncultured Gammaproteobacteria bacterium, assembly GCA_964424195.1. GTDB lineage: Bacteria > Patescibacteriota > Patescibacteriia > UBA1558 > S5-K13 > JAIOTH01. The sequence continues at coordinate 22,316 of CAYRHT010000004.1, forward strand.
CAATAGGGCAATGATCAGATCCCATTACTTGATCTAGGATATATGAGTCTTTAATATTTTTAAGATACTTCTGAGAAGCACAGAAATAATCAATCCGCCAACCAACATTATTAGGACGAGCACCAGCTCGATAAGACCACCAAGTATATTGAACCTTTTTTGGGTTTAAGTGTCTAAAAGTATCAACTGAACCAGAATCTAAATATTCTTGAAAAGAATTTCTTTCTTCATCAGTAAAACCAGCGTTACCAATATTAGCTTTTGGTCTAGCTAAGTCCATTTCTTGATGAGCTACATTAAAGTCACCAGTTACAATGACTGGTTTTTTCTTCTCTAACTTTTTAATATGTTTTAATAGTTTTTGATTAAACTCCATTTTGTAAGACATCCGAGATAATTCTCGATTAGCATTTGGAAAATAGACATTAATTAAGAAAAACTTCTTTAATTCTAGAATTTGAGCTCGTCCTTCATTATTTGGAAATATCTTTTGAGAGATTATTTCCTTTTTTAGGGAACTTTTGATTAACATCATAGTTCCACTATATCCTTTCCGTTCTGCTGAGTTCCAAAATTCTTCATAATTAGGAAAATCAAAGTCTTCTTTATTCCGAGCTGTATCATCAATCTTAATTTCTTGTAAACATAAAATATCCGGTTTTTCTTTTTTTAGAAATTCCAGAAATCCTTTTTTAATGACGGCTCGAATACCGTTGATGTTCCAAGATATTATTTTCATAGTTGTATTATAGCATGTAGAAGGAGGGTTGTGGATAACTTTGTTGACAACTTTGTTTACAACTTATATAATTAAGTTATCAACATTAAGTAATCAACTAATCATATGGATATTAAAAAATATATTGTAGATCAAATCAAGAAACAAGGTCGAGTAACTTCAGCTCAAGCAATTAATTATAGTGGATTTTCGCGGACTTATGTAAATCGATTCTTTAAGTCTCTTTGTGAGGAGAAGAGAATTAGCTTAGTCGGTCGAGCTAATACAGCTCATTATGTAAAATATGATCCTAGTTTAATTCAAAAGACAAAGCAAAAAAGATCTAATGTGAATAAAGGATTAATTCAAACTATTAAAGATATTATTGATATTCCAGTTTTAGGGACCGCTGATTGTGGAGAGCCTTTGAGTATTGCTGATGATTATATTGAAGATCATATTCAGATTTCTAAGAAATTTATTAAGGGAAGTTCAGCTGATTATTTTTTTGTAAGAGCTCAGGGAGACAGTATGAACAAGGAAGGGATCAAGGATAAATCTTATGTTTTAGTCAGAAAAGGTCAGAATGTAAACGGTAATGGTGAGAATGTTCTAGCAGTTGTAAATGGTTTGGGAACTATTAAAAAATTTCACCGTCAAAAAGATGCTATTTACCTATCTCCTAATTCTAGTAATTCAAAGCATAAGCCAATTGTTTTACATCCAGAAGAAGAGTTCTTTGTGAGCGGTCTAGTAGAACGAGTATTTAATTTCTAAAAACCACTTTATTTAAATAAAAAATAAAAAAAGAAAGGAGAAAAATACAATGATTATGGGAAAAACAAAAAAGACAAACATATTTTCAAGAAAATACATTTGCCTCTTTCAACTAAGTTAATAATAACAAAAATATGAAAAAAATAAAACTATTTACAAGAAAAGATGATTCTTATGAAAGAAGAATCAAAAAATTCTTTAAAAGTAGAAATCTAGTAGTCAACTTTTAACAATCTCTCAGTTTAAATATTAGAATTCCCTTACTTCATTAGTAGGGGAGTTTTTAGTTTAAAAACCCTTGCTTTTATACTGATTTAGCATTAAAGTAGTAAAATTGATATACTACATATATGAATATAGATAAATTAAAAGAAGTTTTAAAAGATCAACCAAAGTTTAGATTTAAACAGTGTCACAAAGCTGTATTTTTTGATTTTGCAGAAGACTGGAATGAGGTTTCAGTTCTTCCTTTAGAATTAAGAGAAAAGTTGAATAAAGAATGTTCTTTGGAAATAAAGTCAGAGTTTACTGAGTCTCGGAATAGAAAAACTATCAAAGCTCTATTAATCTTGGAAGATGAGAAAAAGATTGAAGCAGTATTAATGCGTCATGGTAACCGAAATACAGTTTGTGTTTCTTGTCAGGTTGGTTGTCCTCTAGCTTGTGAGTTTTGTGCTACTGGTAAGATGGGGCTTACTAGAAATTTAATTAAAGAAGAAATTATTGAACAGGTTTTACTTTTTTCTCGATATTTAAAAAAGTATGATGAACGAGTAACTAACGTGGTATTTATGGGAATGGGCGAGCCTTTCTTAAATTATGATAATGTTATTGAATCTATTAAGATTTTAAATGATCATCAAGCTTTTAATATTGGAGTGAGACATATCTCTATTTCCACTGCTGGTTTAATTGAGGGAATCAAGAGATTAAGCAAAGAGAATTTACAAGTTAATTTAGCTATTTCTTTACATGCTCCGAACGATCAACTTCGTTCAGAGTTAATGCCAGTTAATAATCAACATTCTCTCAGTGTTCTATTTAAAGCAGTCAGTGATTATGTTGAAAAAACAAATCGAAGAGTAATGTTTGAATACCTTTTAATTAAAGATGTTAATGATTTTGAAAAACATGCTTTAGAATTAGCTCAATTAATGAAAAGTAATAAGCTATACATGGTTAATCTAATTCCATATAATCCAACAGGTAAATTTAAGTCTTCTGATACGAGAACTATCGAGAATTTTATGAGAATCTTAGACAGAGAAGGAATAAATTTTACTCAAAGGTATAAGTTTGGGAAGGATATTAAAGGAGCTTGTGGACAATTAGCGGGTAAAAAGTAAAAAATTATCTAGATTTATTTTCTTATGTTATAATTAAATTCCACTCTTGAGGAGTGGTTTTATTAATAAGAAGATATAATTTTATGAAGGATATTCAAAGTGTTTATAACACTATGGAAGAAAGAAAAAAGGAATTAAAGGATCTTAGAGATATGTATAAGGACGCTAGAGAGAATTCTCTTCCTTATCAAAATATACTAGAGAGATTGCAAGAGATAAAAAATCAAAAAGCACTTTTAGAAAAATCTATCAAAGATGGAATGGGTAAGGATTATGAAAAAATGGAAGAACTTAAATCAGAACTACAATCTGATAAAGAAATGATGACTGATATTGCTCTAACTAAATTCATGAAAGGGGAGATATTAGAACTTAAGGATAAATATGATAATCAGTATGAGCCAGTTTTTTCAGTAAAATTTAAAAAAGTTAAATAGAGATTATTTATAATCCAGTTGATAATTAACTTATAGTAGAATACTATATAAGTAAGGGTTAAACTTTAATTAAAGCTTTATGAAAAATATTTATTCATTTATTTTAGGGCATTCACCAGAATTATCTTTAGGAGAGATAAAAAGTGTTTTGAATTATCAAAATATTAGTTTTAGTATTGTTCATTCTGATTCTAAGTTTTTACTTTTGGAGACAGAAGAAGAATTAGATGTTGAGAATTTAAATAATACTCTAGGAGGAATTATTAAGATTGGTAAATTAGAATTTTTTATAGATAAATTAGATAATTCAGAAAATTTGATAAGTTCCTTTGTAGAAATAATTAAAAGAAATTGTAGTTTAGATAAAAAAGTTAAGTTTGGATTTAGTTTGTATGGAAAAAATAGGAATACTGAAAATTTTATTTATAAACTTTCCATTGGTATCAAGAAGTATTTTAAATCAGAAGAAATAAGCAGTCGAATTGTTACTTCTAAGAATATTGAGCTGTCAGCAGTGATTGTTAGTAAAGAACATTTAATAGATCTAGGTTTTGATATGCAAGTTTTAAATATGGCTGGTAGATTTTATTTCCTACGAACTTTAGCTGTCCAAGATTTTGCTAGATTCAATGCTTTAGATTATGATCGACCACGAGTTGATTCTAAATCAGGAATGATGCCTCCTAAATTAGCCAAGATTATGTTGAATCTAGTTAATAAGAAAGAAATTGTTTTAGATCCCTTTTGTGGTTCAGGAACAATACTTTTAATGGCTGCTGAACTAGGATTTAAAAAAGTAATTGGTTCTGATATTTCTGAAAAAGCAATTTTAGATTCTCAAGAAAATATTAAATGGTATCAAGAAAGATTTAATAACAAAATAGATAGTTATATTTTTAAAGCTGATGTTATAAATCTCATGCAAGAGGGGATTGAAAAGAACTCTATAGATTCTATTGTTAGTGAAGGTTATTTAGGACAACCATTGAGAGGAAATGAGAGTTTTATTTTTATTCAAAAACAGATTAGCGAACTAAAAGAGTTATATTTAAATTCTTTTAAAGTATTTAAAGATATTTTAAAAACTAGTGGATGTGTTATTATAACTTTACCAATTTTTGTGGTTGATAATGAAGAAAAGCATTTAGGAATTATTAGGGAGATAGAAAATTTAGGATTTAAAGAAGAATTTTTATTAGAAGATGGCAAAAGCTTGATTTATAAGAGAGAAGGACAAAGAGTGTATAGAAATGTAATTAAATTTATAAAAATATAAAATACTATGGAACTACCAAAACAAATTTTTAAATCTTACGATATTCGAGGAATTTATCCTGAAGAATTAGATGAAAAAGTAGCTCAAGAAATAGCTTTACTATTCCTTTCTTTTATTAGTCAGAAGATTAATAAAAAACCAAATGAAATGAAGATTGTTATCGCTCGGGATATTAGGAATTCTTCAGAATCCTTAGCTAATGTTTTTAAGGAAACCTTAATTAGTAAAGGAGTTCAAGTTGATGATTTAGGACTAATGTCAGTTGATGTGATTTATTTTGCTACTGGCAAGTTCAATTATGATGGTGGCGTAATGGTAACGGCTTCTCATAATCCTGGAGCATATGGTGGATTTAAGATGGTTTCTAAAGGTGTAGAATGGATTAGAGGTATAGATCTTTGGGGTCATCGTCAGGATAAAATAGATTTTCCAGAAATGGACTCGGGAAGATTAAAAAATATTGATATTTGGGATGAGTACTTAGAAATGATTTTTTCTTTTATTGATATAGAGAAGATTAAACCAATGAAAGTAGTAGTTGATGCTGGTAATGGAATGGCTGGGACAATGATTCCGAAAATTGTTGAAAGATTACCACAATTAGAATTAGTTCCATTGTTTTTTGAACCAGATGGTACTTTCCCAAACCGAAATCCTAATCCTTTAGGGGAAGGAGCTTATCAGAAGTTATCTGATAAAATTAAAGAAGTTAAGGCAGACATTGGTTTTATTTATGATGCTGATGCAGATCGAGTTTTTATTGTAGATGAAAATGGAAAATTTTTATTAGGAGATCAGACTCTGATGATTTTATCTAAACAGATATTAGAAAGAGTTCCTAATGCCGGGATTGTTTACAATTTGATTTGTTCTAAAAATATTCCAGAGTTTATTGAAAAAAATGGTGGAAGAGCAATTCGTTCAGAAGTTGGTTATGTAAATATTGGTAAACACATGGAAGAAGAAAAAGGAGTTATGGGTGGAGAAGTTTCAGCACATTTTTCTTTTCAAAAAAACTACTATTCTGATTCAGGATTTATTGCTTTTGTAATGGCTTTACAAGCTGTTAGTGAAGAAGGTTTTAAAATTTCAGATTTTATTAATGCTAATACTAATTGGTATCGAGCTAATGAGGTCAATTTAACTATTGAGGACAAAGAAGCGGCTCTAAATAAAATAAGAGAATATTTTTCAGAGAATATTTTAGATGAGATAGATGGTATTACAATTGAATTTGAAGATTGGTGGTTCAATGTTCGACCATCAAATACTGAACCTTTGTTAAGAGTTACTATTGAATGTCGAAATGAAGAGGACATTGAAGAAAAAACAGAAGAAGTTTTAAAGATTATAAAAGATTAATTATATGATTGGAATATTTGATTCAGGTTTAGGAGGTTTAATAGCTTTTAAAGAAATAGAAAAAGCTTTGCCGGATTATTCTTACACTTATTTGGGAGATACTCTAAGATCTCCCTATGGAGGTAGAAGCCAGGAAGCTGTTTATGAATTTACTGAAAAAGCTGTAGATTTTTTATTCCAAAAAGGTTGTCAGTTAGTTATTGTAGCTTGTAATACTGCTTCTTCAGAAGCTCTGAGAAAATTACAGCAGGAATATTTACCAAAGTTAAAAGATAAGTCTAAAAATATATTAGGTGTGATTCGTCCTTTAGCTGAAGAAGCCGTAGAAGTATCAAAGACCAAGAGAGTCGGAGTAGTAGGAACTAAAGCTACTATTTCTTCTAATGTTTATGAAAAAGAATTACAGAAGTTAGATAAAGAAATTAAAGTTTTTCAAAAGACTTGCCCATTATTAGTTCCTTTGATAGAAGAAAACTATGTTCATCGGCTAGAGACTAAGAAAATCCTTAAAAATTATTTAAGAAGTTTAAAAAATGACAATATTGATACTTTAATTTTAGGCTGTACTCATTATCCAATTTTATTAAAAGAATTTAGAAGAATCATGGGAAAGAAAGTTCAAGTTATTGATTCTTCGGAAGTAATTGCTAAGAAATTAAAGGATTATTTAGGGCGTCATCCAGAATTTGAAAAAGTATTAGAGAAGAAGAAAAAAAGAAAATATTTGGTTACAGATTTAAATCAAAATTTCTTAGAAATGTCAGAGAGAATTCTAAATCAGGAAGTAAAGTTTGAAAAAGTAATTATTGATTAGAATTTAAATTGTTTTTAAATACTTTTATTTTTGAATTATAACTTAGGCAAAGCTCTGGTTCGAGGATTAGTGTTTATTTTTTTAGGTATGTTAAATTTTTCAATATTCTTTTTATTAATAGCTTCTTTCTCTATTTCAGTTATTAATCTGATTTGTTTTTCCTTAGAATTATTAAGAGATTCATTATTATTATTTCTTTTTTTTATGATATATAAAATACTAGCAAAAATAATTTCTATTCCTAAAATAATAATAATTACTAATAATGTAATTTTAATACCTTTTCTATTTGAATTGTCTGAGTTCATAGAATTTAATATTTATGATTATATTATAACACTCAGTATTTATTTTTACAATTTGTCAAATATCTACTATAATTAATAGTAGACAGGTAATTAATTTACCCAATATTTTTAGATATTATTAATTTTTTAATATAAATTTTATGAAAAATAAGAAAAGAAACTTAGTAATTTATAAAATAGTATTTATTTTATTTTTACTAATGAATGTAGTAGGTGTTTCTGCTGCTGACTGGCAGGAACCAACTTGTGATCCTCCAGAATGTAATGTTTCTTCTCCTTTAAATCAAGGAAAGACTGCTCAATTTAAAAAGGGTGCTTTACATTTAGGTAATACGGAAGCTATGGATGGATATTTATTTTCAGTAAAGAGTGGAAAATCATATTTCGAAGATACTTTAGATATTAAGAATGGAATGAATATTGAAGGAGTAACGGTTATTAATGATGATTTAATGATTGATGAGGGTATGTTAAACATTAATAATACTGAAGATTCTAGTGTTCTCTATGTTCAAGCATCACAGGCAAATGCAGTTGCTATTCAAGGCTCTTCTTTGACCGGTGTTGGTATTAAAGGTGTTACGGCAGAAGGAATTGGTGTTGATGGTAATGCAGGGGGTACTGGTATTGGTGTTTATGGTTGGAGTTTAAGTGCTGCTGCTGTCGGAGTTGTTGGATTCAATAATGCTAAGGATGGTTTAGCAGGAAGATTCGATAATATAGTTAGATTTAATTCTTATACTGATCCTGTTGTTGGTCCTGATTATACAGAAATTACTGATTATACAGAAATTAATGGAGGGACTGCTGTTTTTAGCAATGTAGTTGGTGAAAAAGTTACTATTTCACCACCAGATATTATATTAGAAAGAGGAATTATTAATCTGAATGACGGAAAAATAATCAATCTTGCTACTCCTACAGAGAATGGAGATGCAACAAATAAAGAATATGTTGATAATGCTGTTCTAAACAACAACGATGATGATTGGGAAATAGCTGGTAATAATATTTACAAAGAAAGCGGTAATGTAGGAATTGGATTATCAGATCCAAGTTCTGCTTTAGAAGTCAATGGATTAGTTACTCTTCCTTGTCAGAATAGTGTTAGTAATCCTCCGGTAACTGGATTAAAAATAGGTGATAATTCATATATTTATGATAGTTCTTGTAGTCTTGTAGAGGAAGAGGAAGAACAGGAGAACGATGATAACGATACTTTCCAAACTTTGCATATAGATTCTGAAGAAGTTATTGATATTAGTTCTTTAAGAGGTATTAAATTACAAGTTAAAGATAAATACGGGATTAATATTGACACTGAAGGAGCAGTAACACTTGGTGGCTGGCTTCAATCTGTTCCTAAAAACTCTTATATCCAAAATTCATGGAATATAAGTGGATTTTATACTGGAGCAGCAGCGGTTGGTAAAGAAGTTTTAGAGAATCAAGAAATGGAAATGGCTTTATTTGGTCGAACTGGAAATACTATTAGTACGGAATCTGATGGGGCAACTTATGGTGGTGTCGGGATAAGAGCTCGAGGAACAACAGGCCTTTATAGTTATATAGGTGTTCATGGTTATGCTAAGGGAAATGTGAGTTCAGAATATAGTTATGGTGTTTTAGGAGAGTCAGAGAAAGGAACTGCTTTACGAGGAAATCTAACTGGACCAACGGGAAATATTTTAGTTTTAGATTCACCATATTTTGCTTCTGGAAATGCTTTCGTAGTTGATGCTCAGGGTAATACAACTATGCAAGGTGATCTATTAACAGTAGCAGATGCTTTCCAAGTTGGAGGTAATTTTGATGTCGCTGAAGATATAACTGTAGGAGGAGATTTCAGTGTAATTGGAGATTCAATTTTAGGGGATGAAAATGCGGAAGTATATATGCCTGGTGGTGGAACTCTAGATAATGGATTGTTAATCCGAAGTGGTGGTTTACAAATTAATGGAGGTAATTTAGATATTACTAATAATGATCTTAATGTTTCTAGTGGCAATCTATTATTAGACGGAGATGCTGAAATAATTGGTAAATTAGAAGCATCAACTATTGAGCCTTATTATCCAGAAGGCGTTGTTCCAGAAGGAGGAATAGCATCAATAGAATTTGATGCTAATGGAAATGTAGTAATAACTCTACCATCTAGTTCAGTAGTTAGTCCTAAATAAATATAGGTAAAATATGAATTTAAATTTTAAACAATCCATTAAACTTTTAACACTAGTCTTAGTAGTTCTAGGTACTGTTACTTTTTTAATTCCAAAAACTTTAGCAGCCGGATTTAGAATTGATGTTGGAGAAATTAATTGGGAAATTAATTTAGATGGTATTTACAAAAAAGATTCTAAGATAAATTGTAGTGATATTCAAGTGGGAAATATTCCAGATAATGGATTTTTAGTAAAAAATAGTTCCGGAACTAAATTATTTTTGGTAGACGAGGATAAGATTTATGTTAGCGCTAAAAGTTCATTTAGCTCTTTAGAATATTCTAGTTCAATTTCTAATTCTTTTATTATTAAAGATAGCGATAATAATATTCTGATTTATGTTGATGATAATGGTTTACATTATAGAGAGGACATGTGTGTCATTGAAGAGGTAGTAGAATGTGGTAATGGAATTTCAGAAGCAGGAGAGGAATGTGATGATGGTAATAGTAGTAATAATGATTCTTGTTTAAATACTTGTGAGATAGCTAGTTGTGATGATGGTTATATTTGGAATACTGATGGTGGAACAGAAGCTTGTGATGATGGTTATATTTTAAATGGTTATGAGTGTATTTGTAATCTTGATTGGGATGAATCCTGTAGTTATTGTAGTTTTAGTTGTGAAATCATAACTAAAACAGATTGCACCTGTTTAAGCGGTGATATTCAGTATCCAGAAGAATGTGAATGGGCCATTAATCCTTCTACTGATCCACCTACTTATTATAATAATATAACCTGTCTGGGAAATGAGGAATGTAGTGCTTATTGTCGATGTTATACGCCAGGGATTGGAGAAGAACCAGAAACTCCAGGTTTACCACCAATCGTACCAAAATAAGATTTAATTAAAATAATCGAGTTGATCTCAAGGGAGATAAAAAAATGAAATTAAATAAAACTTTGAAGTTTGTTCTTGCAATAACTATATTATTAGTAATAATAATTTTAGGATACTTCCTGATTAGGTATAAATATATAAAAGAAAAACCTTTAAAAAGAGAAGAGGTTTTAAATTTAAATGTCGAAAAAGTAGTTAAAGATCCTGCAGAAGAAGATATTTTAAATTTAATAAATAAATTAAAAAATAAAAATAAATCTTTGTAAGTTAAGGGATTTATTTATTAAAATAATAAATATATGAAATATTGCAGTTTTAAAAAGTACATAATTATTTTCTTGATAGTTTTTATAATTCCTTTATTTGTAGAAGCAGCAAAAGATGATTTAATCAGTATAGAGCCAACAAAGGATTCAGAAATTAATAGGTATATTAATAGTGCTGAAAATATAGTTAAAATTGTTAATAAAGATATAATTTTCTTGTCAGGATTAAATATGGTTGGAGAAACGGTAATTGAAGCTGTTCTTTTGAAATTTAATAATTATAATTCTTTTATAGATAAATATAGTCCAAAAATAGAAAAAGAAGGAGCCTCTTTATTTGACGATCTAATGAACGGTTATAAGTCTACTAGAAAATATTTTCATTTGATTAACGATATTGATAGTTTAAGTTCTTCTATGGAAATAGCTTATGAATTATTAAATACTACAGATGTTTTCTTAGAAGAAAATTCAAAAAAAGGTTCTTCTTTTAAAGAATCAGAAAAATCCTTAGAAGAATTTAGAGAGAGTTTGAATAAAAAAACTTTTTTAGTTGAGTCTTTAATTCTAGAAGTACTTGCTAATGTAAATATTAATCAGGATTCTTATGAAGATGATTTGGATTATTTAAACTATTACAAAAAAGAGATGCAAGAGATAAAAGATAGTTATTTGGAAGTATCTAATAGTATTATTGATCTCTCGGAGAGAGTTATAGAATCTTAAAATTTATTAATAAAATTTATAGAATTAATGATTAAATATTTCAGATCTATATCAAAAAACTTTCTTATTTTTATAATAATTAGTGTTTTTTTATTAGTAAGTTTTTCTGTATTCTTAATTTATAGAAATAATAATTTAGCAATTGCGGGAGATAATTTCGGAGGATGGTCTTATAATAATTTCTTTGGTTGGATATCAGAGTCTTGTAATAACTTATATGGAACAGGATATGAAGATTATTGTGGTTTAAATATGGATCCTATTTTAGATATAAATTTTGATAGTGATGATATTGATATTGATAATGGTAAAGTTAAAGACAACACTGGTAGTTTCAATGGAAAAATATTTAATTTCATAGAAACTGATATTAGGAATGGAGGGAAGAATAAAACTACTGGTTTAGCTACAAAGAATTCTAGTTTTGATAATTCTTTATATTTTAATGGAATAGATTCATATATTAACTTTGGAGCTCACAAGGATTTTAGTTTCAATGGTAATGATTTCAGTATAAGTTTATGGTTTAAGATTGATGAAGGATTAACAGAGGATTCATTCTTATTTTCTAACGGAGATGATATTAATAAAAGATATCATTGTTGGATTGATAAAGATTATTATTTATCCTGTTTTGTTAAAAATAAAAAAATAAAGAGTACTAGTTCAATAAATATTAATAAATGGACTAATATTACTATTGTTCATGAAGAAAAATCTTTTTTAATGTATTTAGATGGGTTTTTAATTGATAACACTAGTATTGGTGCTTCTGCACTTAGTAATTCAAAGGAATTAATATTGGGAGCTTTTGGTGACCAAACACAGAATTTTAAAGGAGAATTGGATGAATTTCGTCTTTTTGATAAGTCATTAAATATTGATCAAGTTTTACATAATATTAGTCATAATTCTAATTATTTATTGGATATTGATAATGAAACTGGTGAAATTAGTGGCTGGGTCTGGTCTAATGGAATAGGATGGATTTGTTTTGGAAAAACTTGTGAAGGATTAGCTCCGGATAAGAGTGAACCGGAGGCAAAATTATATTGGTCTTCTCAGGGAGGAGAGACTTATCCATACATGATTAGTGGTTGGGCTAATGCTATTTCTTTTAATGATGCTGGTCAAGAAAAATATCAGGATATGGGTTGGATATCTTTACAGAGTGAAGATATTTTAAATGCGAATTATGATGAATATAGTAGTTGTGTTAGTTGTGGTTTTAGAGATGAAGAAGATGATTTAGTTTTGTATTTTAAAATGGACGAAGATAGCGGTGAATTAGCTATTGATTCTTCTGGTTTTGATAATAATGCTCAATTAAAGAAATTTGAAGAAGAATCTTGGACAGAAGATGGTCGAATAAATAATTGTTTAAATTTTGATGGAATAGATGATTTTGTAGAGTTAGATATAGGAGATGTACCAGAATTGGAAATGGGATATAATGATTTTTCAGTTGAAGTTTGGGTAAAAAATGAAGAATTAGGACATTTAACAGACAATTTAACTATTCTGGGAGGATATGCTGAAGAGGAATGGGAATTATATTTTGATTCTAAGGATAATTTGTTAGTTTTTGATATTTTTGATAATAAGGTTCAAGGAAAGATTACAGATATTAGTGATTGGTCTCACATAGTAGTTAATATTGATCGAGATAGTAATTTAGAAATGTATGTTAATAATCAAGAATACTCAGGAGATAATATTTCTGAGTTTAGTGAGAAATATATTAATGATAAAGCTATTTTAATTGGAAATAATTATAGTGATTCTTTTTGGGATGGTGCTATAGATATAGTGAGAATATATACTAAAGTTTTGAGTAAAGATGCAGTTGCTCATAATTATGAGTTTCCAGAAAAGAGATTTTGTTCAGCTTGTTTGAATCAAATTTTATCTAAAGCAGAGAGTAGTAATATTTGTTATGATTGTGAACGATGTAAAATTGAAAAAGGTGTTACAAATTGTGAACTATGTTCTGGTTGTCGAGAATATGGTTTAACATTTGATACTAATACAGCAAATATAAAAGGTTTTGCTTGGGGAGGTTTTTCCGTTGATGATGAGCTTGTCGGTTTAGGTTGGTTTAAATTTTCTCCAAGTTTTGGAGCAGGGTTATATCGTTCTTATGTTTCTTCAAAATATGGTGATATTTACAGTAAAGCTAATATAGGTTCAAGCTATTCAGTAATTCCTCCAATTGGTTATTTTAATGCTACCTATATGATTCAAGCTAACGGACATATAATGAATTGGGTTAGTACAGCCTATGAAGCTAATAATAATTGGTTAATGTCAGCTGATAGTGGTAACCCTTTAAGCTATGAATACCCTAAATTAGAAAATGATTATGGTAATGTTTTGGGTAATTTAGATTATGTTGGTTTAATAAATGGAAGATATGGGGAAGTTAAAGAAGGAGTTCCTAATGAGGGTTTAGCTAATTATGATGTTTGTTTAGATAATAATGTTTTCTTTAAAAAAGATAGTTTTGTTTTAACTGAAAAAGCTGCTAGTGGTATTGCTTACAGATTTCAAAATTGTTCTCAGGGAGCAGGAACTATAATTATTGATGGAGACTTAAGTATTGAAGCTGATATTCAATATGATGACACCACTTTTAGTGGTGAAAGTAGTGGCTTAGCTTCAGTAGCTTGGGTAATTAAAGGAGACCTAAGAATATCTCCTAAAGTTAGAGAACTAGCAGGAACTTTTATCGTTTTAGGTAAAGATGATACAGAATGTGGTTCTGTTTTAGAAAGTCCAAAAAAAGGATGTGGAGCTATTTTTACTTGTGATGCTAATGAAAGTGAATGTGGAAAACAATTAGAAGTTTCTGGTCAATTTTTAGCAAAGAATTTCCGTTTTCAAAGAACTTTTAGAAGCTTAGAAGGTCAACTAAGAGAAGCAGCAGAGGAAATTATATATGATGGTCGGAATATTATTAATCCTCCTCCAGGATTAGGAGATGTTTTAAAGATACTACCAACTTGGAATCAAATAGCCCCTTATTAATTAGTAGTTATTAAAATAATTTATGAGTTTATTTAATAAAAAAAATCAAGACTTTTTAGGAGTAGATATTGGAACTTCTGGTATTAAGATTGTGCAATTAACAAAAGAAAAAGACAAAGCTAAATTAGTTACTTACGGAATGGTTGATGTTGATGCTGATATTATTAGAAATAAGACTCCAGAGAGCATTAAATTAATAGCTCAAGCTTTAGAAAAAATTATTGATAAAGCTAGAGTATCTACTAAAAATTGTTCAACCGCTTTACCAACTTTTTCAGTATTTAGTTCAGTGATCAGTTTACCACAAATGACAAAGAGTGATCTAAATTCGGCTGTTAAATGGGAAGCAAAGAAATTCATTCCTTTTCCAATTGAGAATATGATTCTAGATTGGAAAATTATTAATGCTAGTAAGGGTTCACAAAAGAATCAATTATTAGATAATTTGAATAATAAAGTAGATTTAGGTAAATTTTTTAATAAAGATAAAACAGAAGGTGATCAAAAAGAAGAAATTGAAAGAAAACCTGCAAAAACAGAAAATGATCTTATAAAAACAAGTTCTAAGTTTAATAAAATATTATTAACTGCTGCTCCTAAGAGTCTAGTTAGTGTTTATGTGGATATTTTTAAAGAATTAGAATTAAATTTAACTAGTTTGGAAGTTGAATCTTTTGCTATGACTAGAGCATTGATAGCTGATGAAAAAAAGTATGCCATGATAGTAGATATAGGTTCAGTGACTACAGATGTTTGTGTTGTTGAGAATGGTTTACCTATTTTAAATAGGAGCATAGAAGTTGGTGGAAATATGATGACTGAAAGTATAGCTCAGAGTTTAAACATTAGTTTTGATCGAGCTGAACAATTTAAACAAGACTTTGGTTTAACTATGAGCAAGGAAGAAGTTAATAATGTTCCTAAAACTATTGAGGAAACATTATCTCCGATGGTTAATGAAATTAAATATGTTTTTGATTTATACCGAAGACAGGGGAGTGGTAAAATAGACAATGTTATTCTCTCAGGAGGTTCAGCCTATCTACCAAGTTTAGTTGATTATTTAAGTAAAGTGTTAAATACTACCGTCTATATTGGAGATGCTTGGTATAAAGTTATGTATCCTAAGGAATTAAAACCAGTTTTGGATGAAGTTGGACCGAGGTTTTCAGTAGCTGTGGGGCTAGCTTTAAGAGGGATAATCTAAATTTTTTGCATTGGTAATGATATGAGCCTGTGCTATAATTTTAAGTGAGATATTTAGTATTAAAATAGGTGAATTATATGTCTGACGATATTAATTTATTACCCGAGGATTTAAAGAAAAAACAAGATAAAACTCTAAAAAATAGAGGAAATTTTAGTTTAGATGAAATTGAATTTACTGATGGTCAGAGATTGAAAAAACAATTAGATTCTAAAATTATAAAACCAAAAAAAGAAGTAATAAAAAAGTGGTTTAAACCTAAAATTAATCAAAAATCAGACTTTTCAAGTCTAAAAAATGATAATTTACCTCCTATTTCTAAACCTGAACTTAAAGTAGAGGAACCTTTAGTGAAAAAATCTATAGATTTATCAAAAGATTTTAAAAAGGATAATTTAAAAGAAAAAACTCAAACTAATAATGCTAAGCCAGAAGGAGTAGTTAAACCAAAAAATAAAGTAAGTCTAAAAGAAATAATAAATAATTTTAGAGCAAAGCTTAATGGAAAGAATAAAAATAAAGAGGAAGATAAATCTTTGGATGTTAATTTGTTGCCCTTCGGTTCTAATATGCCTACAACCAGAAGAGCTCTTTTAATATTAATTATTATTTTTATACTAGCCGGTTCTTCAATATTTATTGTTTATTTCGGTTATTATCTTTATAAAGAGGAAGTTATGAAAGAGTATGGTAATTTAGAAAATGAATTTAATATTTATGTAAATGATATTAAGAAATATGATGATTTAATATATGAAATTACTGCTTGGCAAGAAAAGATTTCGGAAATAGAAAATTTACTTAATAAGCATGTTTATTGGACTAAGTTTTTTGAGAAATTAGAGGAAAATACTTTAAATGATGTTCAGTTTATTGGTTTTGCTGGTACTATAGATAGTTCTATTACTTTACAAGCAATTGCTCCTAATTACGAAACAGTTTCTAAACAGTGGATTCGTTTGCAAGAAGCAGAGGATTTTGTAGAAAAAGTAGTTATTGATGGTGCCTCTATGTCTTCTACGGAGGATAATATTAATATATCTTTCTCATTAACTTTAGATTTTGTGGACGATATTTTTTATAAGGAATAATATATATGTTAGAAAATAATAAAATAGAAAAAGTAGAAAAAAAAGAAATAAAGACGGGAGTTTATGCTTCTAAAAAAGTTTCTGGTTTTTCAATTTTTGTTTATAAGCATTTGAAGTTAATTATATTTTTAGAGTTGTTGGTTATATTATTAGGAGGTTATTTATTTATTATTAAAAAAGAAATTTCAGAAATAGAAAATTATAATAAATTGATTTCATGGAGAAAAGAAGAGTTGGTGAAAATAAAAGACTATAAAGCAGATTCTTTAGAATTGGAAGAAAAATATAGTATTTTGGAAAAGGAAGTAGCAGAAGATATTAATGAGCTATATAGCATCTTACCACCTAAAGACGACCTACCCAATGTTATGGCTCAGATTGAAGCTTTAGTGAATAGTCATAATTTTGTCTTAGGTTCAATTAATATGTCTTCAGAAGAAGATAGTTCTTTAAATAAAAGAGAATTACCTTTAATTAATTCAGAGGCAGAGTCTCAAAGCAATTTAATCAAAGAGGTTGAAATTAGTATTTTTGTTTTTAGTGATGAGGGTGGTTATTCTCGAGTTAAGGAATTATTAGAAGCTTTTGAACATCATATTAGATTCACAGATATTGTTAGTTTTAGTTTTGAAAAAGATATGAAAGCTTATTCTATTATGTTAAAAACTTATTATTTAAATTATGAAGAGTAAAATAATTGATAAAAAAATAGTATTCTTGTTTTTAATAATGATTATTATGATATTTTTTATGATGAATTTTTTAAGTAAAAAAGAAAAAGATTCTGAAAGTATCACGGGTATTAAAACTGACAATAGATTAAGTATTATTAATGAAAAGCAGAAAAGAATTAATAATTTCTTGAATAACAGCAATGGTTTATTCAACCAGAGATTACAGAGAATCTTTGAAAAATTAGATTTAGTTTCTTACATAGAGTTACCATTGGAAAAAGATTTAGATTATAATAATTATCCTTTTGGTAATCAAATAAATTTAGATTAAAATATGAAATCAGATTATAATAAAAAAATATTAGAGATAATTACAGAGAAAAAGCTATTGAAAGATAGTGATTTAGATTTTGTTTCTAAAAAAATAGAATCTGATAAATCTGCTAGTTTGGACAAGGTTATTAAAACAAATAATTTAATAGATGCTGAAGAGTACGCTCAAATAAAAGCTACTGTAATCGGAGTTCCTTATCGAAATTTAGTTGATGAGAAAATTGATAAAGAAGTTTTAAAATTATTACCAACAAACCTATCAAAAAATTACCAAATGGTAATTTTTAATAAAAAAGATAATGTTTTAGATATTGGTCTTGTTGATCCAGAGAATTTTAGTGCAGTAGAAGCGGCAGAATTTTTAGCCCAAGAAAATAAGTATATAATAAAATATTATCTGATATCAGAGGGTAGTTTTAAGCATGTTCTTGGAAAGTCAGAGGATATTGTTGAGGAGGTTGGTGAAGTTTTGGACTATGCTAAAGAAAAACTGGGTACATCTGGTTCAATAGATACTGATCTAGAAGAACTTAAGATGGATGATGAAAATTTTGATGAGATTATTAAATCAGCACCAGTTTCTAGAATAGTATCTGTAATCTTAAAACATGCTGTTGATGGTCGAGCTTCAGATGTTCATATTGAACCAGTTAATAATCAATCAATAACTAGATTTAGAATAGATGGAAAATTACATAATTCAATAGTTTTACCAATCTATATTCATAATGCTCTAATTGCTAGAGTAAAAGTAATGGCTAATATGAAAATTGATGAAACTAGAATACCACAAGATGGTAGAATTAGAGTAAAAGTAAAAGGAGAAAGAATTGATTTTAGAATATCAACTTTACCTTTAATTGATTACGAAAAAGTTGTCATGAGAGTTTTGAGTACTCCTAAAAAAATTCCAACTCTTGATGAGCTAGGTTTTGGTGGTCCTTTGAAAAAAGAAATAGAAAAAAATATTAAAAAACCAAATGGAATGATTTTAGTTACTGGTCCTACTGGAAGTGGTAAGTCTTTTACTCTATTTACTTTTTTAAATAAAATTAATTCCGAAGCTATAAATATCTCAACTTTAGAGGATCCAGTAGAGTATAATATTGAGGGAGTTAATCAATCTCAGGTAAGACCAGAAGCTGATTTTACTTTTGCTTCAGGATTAAGATCTTTGTTAAGACAAGATCCAGATGTAATCATGGTTGGTGAGATTAGAGACAGTGAAACAGCGGAATTAGCTGTTCATGCTGCCTTAACTGGTCATTTAGTGTTATCTACCTTACATACTAATGATGCTATTGGAGCTATTCCTAGATTAGTTGATATGAAAGTAGAACCATTTTTACTAGCTTCTACTCTAAACATGATTTTAGCTCAGAGATTAGTAAGAAAAATATGTGAAAATTGTAAAGAAGAATTTGATCCACCCCAGTCTTTAAAAGACAGAATAAAAGGAAGCATAGAACAACTACCAGAAAAGAGTTTCTACGGTAATGTTAAAAAGAATGATGAAGTTAAATTTTATCACGGCAAGGGTTGTGGTAGATGTGGTGGAACTGGATATAAAGGGAGAACTGCAATTACAGAGATTTTAGTTTTGGATAGGAAGATAAAAAGTATTATTGCTGAAGGAATGAATATGACTGATTTACAAAAAGAATTAGATGATCGAGGATATATTAATATGATGCAAGATGGTTTAATTAAAGTATTGAATGGAACTACAACTTTAGAGGAAGTATTAATTGCTACTAAGCAAAGCTAAGTTTAAATAATTTACGATAATATATTATGATAGACTCTGAAAAGAAAAAAATATTAATTGTGGAGGATGATCCGTTTCTATCGGAAATGTATGCTACTAAATTAGAATTAGAAGAATTCACAGTTGTTTTAGCTACTAATGGAGATGAGGCCTTAGATAAAATGAAGTTAGATAAGCCAGATATTGTCTTATTAGACTTAATAATGCCTCAAAAGGATGGTTTTGAAGTTTTGAGAGAAAAATCTGTTAATCAGGAAATTAAAGATATTCCAGTTATAGTTTTAACAAATTTATCTCAAAAAGAACAAATAAAACAATGTTATGAATTAGGAGCAAAAGATTTCTTAATTAAAGCTTATTTTGTTCCCGCTGACGTTATTAAAAAAATTAGGAATTTAATTAAATAATTAATTATTATGCCAGCTATAGATAAATTACAGTTAAATGAGTTAATTAATCAAGCTATTAAAGATAATGCCGTAGCGATTTATTTTAATATTGGAAACTATCCAGTAATGAGAGTACAAGGAGTTTTAAAAGATTTAAATGATCGTCCTATTTTAACTAAAGAGTTTTTAAACACCATTTCTAATACAATATTGCCAGATGAACAGAAAATAGTTTTACAAGAAAAAAAAGAATTAACTATTGGTTATGACTGGTCTGACGATGTTAGACTCAGTGTTAACTTTTTTTATCAGAAAAATTCTTTGTCA
Organism: uncultured Gammaproteobacteria bacterium; assembly: GCA_964424195.1. GTDB lineage: Bacteria > Patescibacteriota > Patescibacteriia > UBA1558 > S5-K13 > JAIOTH01. The sequence continues at coordinate 42,228 of CAYRHT010000004.1, forward strand.
GTTACTATGAAATTAATTCCATCTGCTATAAAGGGTTTGGATGAATTGGGACTCCCCAAAGTTATTGATAACATTCCTGAACTGGAATCAGGCTTAGTTGTAATTTGTGGTCCAGTTTCTGCTGGTCGAACTACAAGTGCTAGAGCTATTATTCAAGAGATAAATAAAAAACATGATCAAAGGATCGTGACCATTGAAGAGCCAATTGAATATCAATTTATTAATGAAAAATCTATAATTCAACAAAGAGAAGTGGGTCGAGATGTTGATTCAATTACTAATGGTTTAAAAGATTTAATAGATGAAGATGTTGATTTAGTCTATTTATCAAGAATATCAAAGGAAGAAGAGATAAAATTGGCTTTAGAAGTGGCAGCAGCTGGTAAATTAGTAATTACAGTTATGGATAGTGATTCAGCAGTAATTATTCTTAATAGAATATATAGTAGTTTTAAAAATACTGAAAGAGAATGGGCAAAGAGTTTAATTTCCGGAACTTTAAAAATAATTATTAATCAAAGATTAGTAAAAAAGAGCGGTGGAGGACTTATTCCAGCTACTGAAATATTTACTATGAATTCTTCAGCTAAATCAATTATAAAATCAGGTAAATTTGATCAATTAAAATCAGTGATTCAAACTTCTAGACAAGATGGTATGCAAGACTTAGATAGCTCTCTAAAAGATTTAGTTAATAAGGGATTGGTTAATGCAGAAGAGGTTGAGAAATTAATGACCAATGGAGAAAACTTATAATTTCTAGTTTTAATAATTATGGCAATATTTAACTACAAGATTTTAGATAAAAAGGAAGAAATAATAGTTGGAGTTGTAGAGGCTCCTAATGCAGATTTAGCTGTTGAAGCTTTAACTGAAAAAGGATTTAAAGTCGTTGATTTGAAAGAAGCTCGAGCTTCTTTAAATCTTAACTTTAAAGGTCTTTCTTTTTTAAATCGAATTAATCCTAAAGAATTAGTTATTTTTTCTCGACAATTATCAGTAATGATTTCAGCTACAGTACCAATTGTTCAAGCTTTAAAGGTAATTGTTAAACAAACTAAAAGTATAACTTTTCAGGATATCATTGATCAAGTTGCTGATGATGTTGATGAAGGTTTAAAATTTTCTGAAGCTTTAAAAAAGCATTCAGTTTTTAGTGGTTTTTTTGTTAATATGATTGCTTCTGGAGAGAGTTCTGGTAGATTAGATGAAGTTTTAGAATATTTAGCTGATGAAGTTGAAAAAAACTATGATCTTCAATCCAAGATTAAAGGAGCTATGATTTACCCAACTTTTATAGTTGGGGGTTTAATTGTTGTAGGAGTAGCAATGATGATTTTTGTCATACCTCAATTAACAGGAATGTTAACTGCTTCTGGACAAGAATTACCTTTTACAACTAAGGCCTTAGTCTTTCTAAGTGATTTATTTAGAAATTATTTTGTTTACCTATTATTAACAACAATAATAATCGGGGGAGGATTATTCTATTTCATAAAGAAAACAGAGGCCGGAATAAAATTGTATAACCTTTTAAAATTAAAAGCTCCAGTTTTTGGTAAATTGTGGCAAATGATTTATTTAGTTAGATTTGCCGGAACATTATCAAGTTTAATTAATGCTGGCGTTTCTTTAACTAATGCTTTAAATATTACAGCTGATGTAGTTGATAATTATTATTACAAGGAATTAATTGAAGAAGCTGTCGAAAAGGTAAAAGATGGTTATTCAGTAGCTCATGTATTTTCTAAGAGCAAAATGTTTCCTAGTATGCTTTCTCAAATGTTAAAGATTGGGGAAAGAACTGGTCGTCTTGGGGATGTTTTGGATAAATTAGCTGGTTTCTATTCAAGAGAGGTGGAGAATATGGTATCTAATTTAACTTCATTATTAGAACCAATGATTATGGTAGTAATTGGTGTAGCTGTCGGAGGAATGGTAGCAGCTATTATTATGCCAATGTATAATATGGCTAATGCTTTTTAGTTAAATATATTAATTGTTCTTTAAAAAATAGTTTTGTGGTATAATATATATGATGTTAATAACTTAGGCTTTTTTTAGAAGCTGAAAAGTTTTAATATAATTTAAATAAAAATAATTTATCACTTGTTCTAAATAATTTTAGAACATATGAAAGGAAACAAAAACAATGAAAAGAAAAGGTTTTACTTTAATCGAATTGTTGGTAGTTATTGCTATTATTGGTTTACTATCAACTTTAGCTGTAGTTTCATTAAATGGGGCTAGATCAAAGGCTAGAGATGCTAAAAGATTATCAGATGTAAAAGCAATTAGTACTGCTATTGAATTATCATTAGTGAGTAGAGATCTTAGTGGATATGATAAAGTACTTTTAGGATGTGATACTGCGGGTCATTTAACAACAGCATGTACTGCTTTGGCTGAACCGGTATTTAATTTTTCTGCAGTTTCAGATCCTAGTGGCAGTATAGATCCCTGTGAAAGGGCTACTGCTGCTGGTGCAGACTGTGCTTACGCACTTGGTGTTGACCCGACTTCTGATGACTATGAAATTTGTTTTAGTTTAGAAAATAATACAGGTAATTTATTAGAAGGTGTTAATAAGATTAGTGTAGGCGGAACTTTAACTCGTGGATGTACAAATTAATTCAGACTTTATTAATCCCTCACTTTTTAGTGGGGGATTTTTTAATTAAAAAAATCCCATTTGTAATAAATGCGATTTTAGTGGCGGAAGGGAAGGGATTCGAACCCCCGATACGCCAATAAGACGTATAACAGATTAGCAATCTGTCGCTTTCAGCCACTCAGCCACCCTTCCAATAGTGTTAAAATTATAGCTAAGAAAACTATCGTTGTCAATCATCTGAATAAATTGTATAATTAGGTTATGGTAGATACTATTCAAAATAAAGGGAAAGTGTTAATTAAATGGCATTTCCCAGAGTTTGAACAACCAGAAAGAACTCTTTCTTGGTATATTATTTTATTTATAATCTTTGGAGCATTATTAACTTATTCAGTTTTAACTTTAAATTTTTTATTTGCAATTATTGTAGTAATGATAGTAGTTATTTTGTTTCTACATCAAAGAAAGGATCCCTTAGAATTGGAGATAAAGATAATGGAAGCAGGAATAGAAATAGGTGATAAATTTTATGCTTACAAAGATTTAGATAAATTCTTTATTATCTATGAACCACCAGAAATATCTAATTTGTATATAGAGTTTAAAAGTAATTTAAAGCCAGACTTAAGTATTCCTTTAAAAGATCAAAATCCAGTTAAAGTTAGAGATATATTAATGGATTTTTTATTAGAAGATATTGATAAAGAGGAAGAACCAACTGCTGATTTTCTAACTAGATGGTTAAAGTTTTAAATAAATAGATTATATAGATAAAAAAGACTTTAGTAGTCTTTTTTTTATTTTAGATAGTTTTATAGATAAACCTCTTTACGATGTTTGATTCTAAGAATAATTAGTATTTGTATATTACCTTTATTATCTATATCAAAAATAGCTCTGTAATCACCAATTCTAAATCGATAAGTTCCCAATCTAGCATCTGTTAATTTTTTAGCATATTTTAATGGTTGATTGTTAGAAATATAAAATCTAAATTTATTTGCAATTCTTTTTTGAATTTTAATGTCTAATTCTAAAAAATCATTCTTAGCTTTCCTAGTTAATTGAAGCTTATATTTCATAAACCTAATTCTTTTGCTACTACTTCAAAGTCATAGACTTTGCCATTTTTTACGTCTTTTCTAGCTTCTTTAATATCAAAGGCAAGTTTTTCTAATATAGTATCTTTTTTATTAAGTGGTTCAACCTTAAAAACTGGTTGGTTACGATTTAGAACTATAAAACGCCAATTATTTTTTCGGGATTTTTTATGTAGATTAGTTATATTTTGACGAAACTCTCTAATACCTATTAATTTTGTTATCATATATTTATGATTAATATTTAATGTATATCTTAAGTGTACACATTAGATATTAATTTGTCAAGTCTATCTTTTATTTCTAACGTAGTTATTAAATTTCTTTACTACTTTATTTTTAAAGCTCGACATTTTATTATTTTCAGAACGAGATAGAGCGGCTCTAATCTTATCTTTAGCAGTATTAGTTTTTACAAAATTTAACCAATCAGGGTTTGGTATTTTTCTATTTTTATCTGTTAGAATCTCTACAAAATCACCATTTTTTAATTCAGCATCAACTTTAGACATCTTATCATTTATTCTGACACCAATACACTTATTCCCTATTTCAGTATGGATATGATAGGCAAAATCTATAGCGGTTGAGTTCTCTGGTAGATCGATAACATCATTTTTTGGTGTAAAGACAAATATTCTAGATTTAAAGATATCAGTATTTAATTTTATATATTTTAAATAATTCTTATTATTTTTAATCTTTTTTTGCCATTTTATTAAATCATTAATCCAAGTAAATTCTTTTTTGTTAATACTTACTTTCTTTTTTTCTTTATATCTCCAATGAGCAGCAATACCAAGCTCAGCTATTCTTTCCATTCTTTGAGTTCTAATTTGAATTTCAACCGGCTGATGATTTTCATCAAATATTGTAGTATGGAGAGATTGATAACCATTGGGTTTTGATTGTGATATATAATCTTTAACTCTTCCGTTCAAAGGTTGCCAATGATTATGAATTATTCCTAATATCGAATAACAGTCATTGATAGTTCTGGCTATAATTCTCAGGGCTATTAGGTCGTAGATATTATAGATATCCTTATCTTTCCGAAGTAATTTTTTATATGTTGAATAGGTATGCTTCTTTCGACCATAAATATCTCTATGTTGAATATTGTGCTTATTAAGTAGACTTTGTAAATCTCCTTTTATCTTGTTAAGGGACTTAGTTCTCTTTTTAACTTGGTTTTGTATCTTTTGTTGAGTCCAAGAATATTCATCTGGATAAACAAAAGGAAAAGATAAATCTTCTATTTGTTCTTTAAATTTATACATACCAAGTCGACTAGCTATAGGAGCATATATTTCTAAAGATTCTAAGGCAATACGATATTGTTTTTCTTTGCTAGGATGATGATGTAATGTTTTTAGATTATGTATTCTATCAGCAAATCTAATAATAATTACTCGAATATCTTTAGACATGGCTACAAACATTTTTCTAAGATTTTCAGCATATCTTTTAACTCCACGATATTTAATCTTTCCAATCTTGGTCACACCATCAACTAATTGAGCAATTTCTGCTCCAAATTCATCTTTAATATCAGAGATTGAAAATTCAGTTTCTTCGGGAACATCATGTAATAGTCCAGCTATAACTGTACTGATATCCATATCCATTTTAGCTAAAGTGTAAGCTGTTTCTACAGGATGAATAATATATTCTTCACCACTTAGTCTTTTTTGATTTTGATGAACAACAGAAGCAAATTCCCAAGCTTTAATCAGGGGCTTAGTATTTATTTTAAGCCCTTCATTCTTATTGTTCTCATCAACTTTTTTAATTATATCTTCTATAGTATGCATACTTTAAGTATAAAGTATAAATATAAAAGTATAAAGTGCTTTTTTGAGAAATAAAAAATCCCCTACTCAAGAAGTAGGGGATTTATAATAAGTTTATTTATCTAGTTTATGGGGATTATGATTAGGACAGACTTTATCACTACATCTTTCTGGAATTGTTTTTGTTCCTTCCATCATGAGACAACCACATTTTTCATTGTCACGATCTTTTCGAATATAATCACATTTCTTTCCAGTTGGTTTAGCTTTGATAGCATATTTACATTCCGGATAATTAGAACAGCTATAGAATATTCCAAATCTTCCTCTTCTTTCTGACATTTCTCCATCTTTACATTGAGGACATTTTACACCAGTCATTTTCTTTTTTTCTTCTTCGGGGTCATTCTTTATATATTTACATTTAGGATAATTAGAACAAGAGATAAATTTTCCAAAACGACCTTCTCTAAGTACTAAATCATTTTCACATTTGGGACATTTTTCTCCAGTTGCTTTGGGCCCTTCAATCTCTTTTCCTTCTAAGGTTAAAGCTCCTTCACAATCAGGATATTTTTCACAACTCATGAATTTACCAGACTTACCTAGTTTGTAAACCATAGCTCCACTACATTTAGGACATTTGTATTTCTTATCAGCTGGCCCTAGGTTAGATATTTTTTCAATCTTTTCTTTACTTTTAATATCTTTAATAAAAGGAGTATAGAAATCCTTTAATAATTTTTCATAGGTAAGTTTTTTGTCAGCAACTTCATCCAATTCATTTTCCATTTCAGCGGTGAAATCATCGCTGATATAGTTTTCAAAATGTGCTTCTAAGAAGGAACTAACTACATCTCCAGTATCAGTAGGATGTAAAGCTTTACCTACTTTTTCGACATAACCTCTGTTATACAAAGTTTTAACGATAGTAGCGTAAGTACTTGGACGACCAAGGCCTCGTTTTTCTAATTCTTTAATTAAAGAAGCTTCTGAGTATCTATTTGGTGGCTGAGTCTCTTTTGCTTCAGTATTCATTTCTAACAAGTTTAGAATATCATTCTCCTGGATCTTTGGTAGAATAGTATCTTCATTTTTAGCAAAAGTATCAATCTTTAACCAACCATCGAATAATAATCTTGATCCATTAATTGAGAAATTAGGTAAATCTTTATTATCGAATTTAATAATAACTTTAGTTTTTAATACTTTGGCATCACTCATTTGGGAAGCTAGAGTTCTTTGATAAATAAGTTGATATATTTTTTGTTGTTGGGCTGTTTTACCAGCACTTTCAATATTTAAATTACTAGGACGAATAGCTTCATGAGCTTCTTGAGCATTTTTAGATTTACCTTTAAAAACTCTAGATTGTAGGTATTCTTTACCATAATTTTTAGCGATAATAGCTTGAGCTTGTTTTTGGGCATTAGAACTCAAAGTAGTACTATCAGTCCTCATATAAGTTATTAGACCGGCCTCATAGAGCCTTTGAGCATGCATCATGGTTTGACTAGGAGAATAGCCTAAACGAGAACTAGCAGCTTGTTGAAGAGTAGAAGTAATGAAAGGTGCTCGAGGAGATTTTTTAGCATTAGTTTCTTTAACCTCACTTACTTTCCATTCTTCTTTTTTACCCTCTTTCAAGATTGTATCAACTTTCTTTTTGTCTTTAGGTTCTTCAGCACAAGTTAAAGTTATTTTCTCTTTTCCCTTAGTTTCAACATCAGCAGTAATTACCCAGAAATCTTCAGAAACAAAATCTCTGATTAATCTTTCTTTTTCCATTAGAATTCTCAGAGCAGGGGATTGAACTCTTCCAGCAGAAAGACCATATCTTAATTTCTTCCAAATTAAACCACTAAGACCATAACCAAACAATCTGTCTAATATTCTTCGGGCTTCTTGAGCTTTTCTTAAGTCTTGATCAATTTCTCGAGGATGTAAGATAGCAGCTTTTACTGCTTCTTCAGTAATTTCATTAAAAGCAACTCTTTTAGCATTGGGCATTTTTAAAATTTCAGCAATATGCCAAGCAATAGCTTCACCTTCACGATCAGGATCTGTAGCCAGGATAACTTCATCAGCTTTTTTGGCTTCTCTTTTTAATTCAGCTATAACTTTTTCCTTACCATGAATTACTTCATAATTAGGTTTAAAATTATTTTCAATATCTACGGCATTAGCTTTTTTAGAACTAGATTTAGGAATATCACGAATATGTCCAACAGAAGAAGTAACAACATAGTCTTTTCCTAAATATTTTGAAATTGTTTTTGATTTCGCTGGAGATTCAACGATTAGTAATGTTTTATTCATTTTTGTTTTTTTTAAAAGCTTCTTCGATGTGATAAGATATGTTCTTCATTGATCCATTTTTTTCTAAGATCCCCAACTAGATACATGGAACCAGTAACAGTTAAGCAATCTTTACTATTAATTAAAGATAATGAAAAGTTTAGAGCTTGCCATGGGTCTAAGAAATAATCTACTTTAGCCTTTATCTTTAAATCTTTAATTATTTTTTGAAAAGTTTTTAAACCAGTAGTCTTACGTCCACCAACAACAGATAAGCTTCTAGTAAATACAATATGATCTGCTAAATGAGCAATTTCTTTTAGAGATTTATATGAATCTTTGTCAGAAACCATAGCGAACATTAAAACTAGTTTTTTGTATTTAACGGTCTCTAAATTTTCAGCTAATCTTTTAATTTTAACTGGATTATGAGAACCATCTATAATGATTCTTGGGGAAGCTTGAATAGTTTCAAAACGACAAGGAAGTTTAGTTCTTTTAATTGCTTTTTTAGCAGTTTGTTTATTAACTTCTAATAATTCCCCTACTTTTTTAGCAATTAAATTATTTTTGTTACCAATTTCATTTTTATATTTCAAACTGATAAACTCTATTTTATCTTTAGCACATCTGGCTTTAAACATCTTTAATATCTGTGGTCGAGACTCAGTAGTGATAAAAGTACAACCAGGTTTAATTATTTCTACTTTGTTTTTAGCAATTTCATTTAGAGTATTTCCTAATACATTTTGATGGTCATAATTTACATTAGTCACAATAGCAATTTTAGTATTTCTAATAACATTAGTAGCATCAAATTTTCCACCTAAACCAGCTTCTAAAACTATTAATTTACATTTTCTTTGAACAAAGTAGAGAAAAGCTATAGTTAAGAAAACTTCGAAATAGGAAGGAACTCCATAGGGACTTTTTAAAGCACATTCAGTTAAAGGAGTTTTTAGACTTTCAACTATATTAGCAAAAGCATTAGGAGTTATGTATTTGTTATTCACTCTAATTCTTTCAATATGAGCAGTAGTGTGAGGTGAATAATATGAACCAACTTTGTATTTTGATTTCAATACATTATGAATAGCAGCGGTAGTACTTCCTTTACCAGCTGTTCCAGCAATATGAATGTATTCTAATTTTTTTTCAGGATTACCTACTAAATCTAAAAGGTATTTCAATCTTTTAATGAAAAAAGATCTATCATATCCTTTAGTCTTTTTTTCTCGCTTGTTCATATAATTAGAACCAGGAATATTATTCAAGGATTCTAAGAATTTAACAGCTTTTTTATATTTTGCGTTTATCATAGTTATTTATTATTTATTTTGTTTGCTTAGATTTTAACCATTTTACTCCTAGATAACAAAGAGGAGTGTCTAGAAGTGCAAATACTATTTTAAATACCCAATAAGGGATGATTAATGTAAGGATAAAACTTGTTGTAAACTTGGGAGTAAGATGATAGAAGGCAATATACATGAAAACAGTAGTATCTATGAATTGACTTACTATAGTGGAAGCATTATTTCTTAACCAAAGGAATTTACCTTTAGTTTTTTTCTTCCAAAAGTGGAAAGCCCAAATATCATGATATTGACTAAGGATGAAAGCAATTAGACTAGCAATAGTCATCCTAATACTTCCTTTAAATATCATTTCGTATGCTTCTTGATTTAACCATTTTTCATGAGCAGGCATAATAATACAAAGATACATCATTGCTAGAGCGAATAGGAGGACTGAGATTGATATATAGAAAAAGTTTTTAGCTCGGGACTTACCATGGACTTCAGTAATGATATCAGTGACTAAGAAGAGAACAGGAACAAAGAAGATTCCAACTGATACTCTAACTCCTAAAATAGTAGTTATTTTACTTCCTAAAAGATTAGCTAATATCAAAGAGGCAATAAAAAATCCTAATAGTAGATCTGTTTTAAACTCAGCGTCATATTTTAATTTCTGAATAATATTCATGGGTTCAAGTTCTTTTTATTTTTTAAATAGAAAACAATAATACTGATTTTAAGTCTACTATATATCACTGTTTTGTCAATTAAAGAGAGTTGTTTTAAAGGTAGATTATAGACTATTCATATATCTCTAGGATATCAGAAAGGTCATTAACTAACCTAGCCCCTTCTTTTATTAAATTATTAGTTCCCTGACAGTTATTTTGGAAAATACTTCCCGGAATAACTAATAATTCTCGATTTTCATAAAGAGCAAAATTACCAGTGATTAAAGCTCCAGATCTTTCTTGAGCTTCTATTATTAAAGTAGCTGAAGACATTCCAGCAATAATCCTATTCCTCATCGGAAAGTTTTCTTTAGCTATTTCTGAACCAATTGGAAATTCTGAAATTAATAATCCTTTTTCTCTTATCTCTTGAGCTAGTTCTAGATTTTGATAAGGGTAGATTTTGTTTAAAGGAGAACCGAGGACAGCGATTGTTGATCCAATAGTATTAATACTTTCTATATGAGCTAGAGCATCAATACCTAGAGCTAAGCCAGAAATAATAGTAATATTTTTTTCAGCAATTGGTTTAATAAATTCTTTGATTGCAGATTCTCCATAGGAAGTATATTTTCGGGAACCAACTACACTCAGGAAGTTCTTTCTTTTTAAAAGTTCAATATTTTCTTGAGCGAATAGAACTAAAGGAGGAGAAAAGATTTGTTTTAAAAGAAAAGGGTATTCTGGATCAAAGTAAGTTATAATCTCAATATTTTGTTCTATGTGTTTATTCCAAACTTCTTTCAAATCTATCTTATTCCTATTCTCTAGGAATGTTTTAATAAGCTTTGGACTGAGATTGATTCTTTGTAAATCTTGGTAACTAAGGTTCCAAATTTTCTCCCAATTTTTATATACCTTAAGTAATTGAGTGATTCTTTTAAATCCAAATTTGGGAATTAAAGAAAGACCCAGGATAATCTTTTGTTGTTGATTTAGAGGAGTGGACATAAATTAATTTTTAATAAAATAAAAAATCGCTTGTCTACTAAAGTAAAATTTAAATTTTACATAAGTAAACTATTGCGACCTGTTTGTATAGTATCTTTTTGTAATATTTTTGTAAAGCTCTTGACAAGATTTATAATATATGCTATAGTTGAATATTGATAATTAGTAGTGAAAGCTTGGTGCGGAAAACCGCTTAATCTTTACAGCCAAGTTTTTGGAGGAAAAATGAGAAGATTTATAATAGTCGTATTAGTCGTGTTGACAGGAATGAGTAGTCTTTTAATGGCTACATCCCTGGAGGTAGAACTTGAACCTGAAGCAGTCATTGATGATGGATTTATGAGAGGCTTTGGAGAATTTGAAATTTTGCAAGAAATTGTAGAGCTAAAATTCCAAAAATTCTTTCATCATATTTCATTCATCAAGCTGGTAGCTCCTTTTCAAGACAAATTGCAAATTCTAATTGTTTTGAAAGACGGAGACATGATTCGGGGGAGATTTATATTTTTTCGTCAACCAGAGCATACTGAATCTCAATTAATCGAGTGGTTAGATTTAGATAGACCATTTGAACAACTCGACAAGAGATTTGGTAGTCAACCGCAGGAGGAATGATGTGCTATAATCGTAATATTCAGGAGAGTAATGTCACAATTACATTACTCTCCGCCTTCCTTGAGTTTATTTTTAGAAGTAAGTTTAAGAAAGGATTGACAATTTAATTCTGAATGATATACTATATTTATTCTAAATTGTAGTCAGGTTTTTATCCGTTAGTAGTTCTTAGTGACATCCCTCCTTGTTGCTTTGAATGCAAGTTAGGTAGGATTCCTTGGTTCGCCTTGTGAAATCTATTTACACTAGCGGGTAATAACTTGGCTATTTTTTGTTTGTCATGATATTGACTTTTTTAGAATATAGTTGTATGATGAGATATTAAAAATTAAATAAATAGGAGGAAGTATGGAAAAAAGAACTGTTTCAATTAGTAATTTGATTCAAGACATTATTAAAATAATTCAAACTTATTTTGTAGAGTATCTTGGAGTAGGTTTAGAGTCGGAAGAAATGGTGAGCGCTTTAGAAATTAAAAGCCTTACTAAAATTGAGCTTTCAAGATTTACTAATATTTTTCGGGAACTTTTTACTCAAAAATTAGGATTAGACTTTGTTAATTCAATCACTATTATGAAACATGTTATTCCTGATAATATTAAAGCTCATTCTTTAGAGAGAAAAATATTTTTTCGTTTAGAGAAGATATTTTGGGCAGCAGCTAGTGATGAAGAACTACAATCGTATGTTAAAGCTGCTTGGCCTAACAAATCTAAGGATTTAAGTTTTTCTAGTAAAAATTTAAATATTCTTCGGGAAAGAAGAGAAAAGTATCTTACTCAAACTAGAAATACATCATTGTATCCTATTCCAAAATTACCAGTTAATACAATTCGTAGTTTTACGGAAGATTTTCAGGATGAATATGGGTTTTATTTTGTAGAGTATACTAGTAATTTTCAAGAATTGGAAATAGATTAAGGGAGAAAATATGAAGAAAAAGAAGTTTTTACTAGTTTGTCCATTGGAGGATTTTGCATTAAAGGATAAATACTTTGCTAATGTAGTCTGGAATGAATTCGAATTCTATTTACATTGTAAAGCTATAGATTCAAAAGAAGCAAATAATTTTACTAAGAAATTTGATTTAGTGATGATAACACCATCAATGTTATTAGATTATGTTAATCTTATTGCGGTCGAGGAAATAGGATTTAAGCCATTATGGAATAAAATCTCAGAGAGTGTTAGTGGCGAATATGTTATTGTATCTATTTCAGACCAGAATGATTCTGAGTCTGATCAAGAAGTGACTCATCTTTTATTCGGAGACCAGGGAAACTTTGTTAATAAAATCATTATTTTTAATGATTTTAAGGAGGAAAAATGAAAACTATAATTTTGATAGTTATATCGGTCTTATTAGTTGTAAGTTGTACTAAGATTACTGAAAATACCATTCATGATGATAATGAAGACGGTACTTATTACATTGGTCCCAGTGATCAGATTTTAGGTAATGTTGAATTATTGATATATCCTAAAACCAGAAAAGGAACAGCTATAACTTTTTTAAACAGTCCTGTTTCCAGTATTGCCTACTTAATGTCTAATCGAGATGATCCGGATAAGAAATATTTTGCTAAGTCTCATATTGAAGAGGATGAAGATTATACTCAAACAGGCAGTGAATTACCTTTTGATACTTGGATAAGAATTAAAATGATTGTCTATGAGGATGGTTTGGCAAATTGGGTAATTGATCTTTTGAATGGATTAGGACTTAATTTTTTTAATGCCGTAGAAGACTGGATGGTGGAAGAAACCTATGAGGCAGATTTTAAGCTAGTAGAAAATAGAAAAGGAAATCTTGTCTTTCATTGGAGTGAAGTTAGAAAACAATAATTTTCAACAATTAGAGAACCCTGCATTACGTAAAGTAGTGCAGGGGTATTTTTTTACAAAAGATATTTAATTATACTTACTCATTACTTCTAGAGGATCTTTTTCAATTGCTAATTCTAAAGCTTCAGTAGTTTTATGAAGGACTTTTTTAATTTTTAATTTATCAAATAATGAGAAACGAGAAAGGACATATTTATCAGCAGGAATTCTCTCTAGGAGAGGAGTTTTAATTCCGATTCTAAATCTTAGGAAATTATTAAAGCCTAAATGTTGAATAATAGATTTAACTCCATTATGTCCACCAGCTGATTCAAAGAATCCTACTTTAAGATCTCCTAAGTCTATATCTAAATCATCATAAATTACAAATATATCTTCTGGTTTAAAATCATGTTTTTTAAAAGCATAATTAATACTAGTTCCAGAATTATTCATAAATGTTTGAGGTTTAAGTAGTTCTACAGTTTCCCCATTAATTTCTGTTTTTAAATATTGAAGTTTTCCTTTAGAACTATCATTCCATTTAGGATTCTTTCCAACTAATCTCTCAGCTAAAAAATCCAAAGCCATAAATCCAGCATTGTGTTTAGTATTTTGGTATTTGTTTCCTGGATTACCTAATCCAATTATTAGTTTCATATATTTTAACTATATCACTATTAAGTAATATTTTTAAGTTTTCGAACGTAAGCTATTACTGGAACTCCTTGAAAATCAAACTTTTCTCTTATCTTTTTGTTAATAAATTTAAGATAGGAGTTATTTAAACTCATTTTAGCTCCAATGATAACTTCAAAAGTTTGAGGATCAGTATTAACTTGTTTAATTTCATAAATTTTAGGCTTAATGGAACCATAACCAATAGTTGGTTTATGAATTCTATATATTTCTTGTAGAAATTTATATAATTCTTCCTTAGAAATTACTTTTTTAGATTTTTCATGAATAATAATTGCTTCATCTAATATTTTAGTTAATCTTATTTTCTTAGTAGCTGAAATTGGAATTACTTTAGCCCACATTAAATAAGGCATAGTAATTTTATAGTATTTTAAATATTCATTATAGGTTTGTAAATCTTTGTCGCCAATTAAATCCCATTTATTAGCTAGAATGATTAATCCCTTTTGAGCAGACTCTATTAACTTAGCAAATTTTAAATCACTAACTGAGAGATTCTTAGAAACATCAGTTACTAATATTGCTATATCAGTTTCTTTAATAGCTTTTTCAGTTTGTTGAACAGATTTAAATTCTAATTCATCTTTTTTAATTAGAGCTCTATTCTTTCTAATACCAGCTGTATCAATTAACATGAAATCTGATTTCTTATATTCAAAAGGAATTAATTGCATGTCACGAGTGGTGTGTTCAAGTTCAGATACAATTGTTTTATCCTCATTTAGGATAGAGTTTACAATAGAGGATTTTCCAACATTAGTTTTACCGATGAAAGCAATTTTAATAATTTCTTTTTCAGTTTCTTTTTTACTTACTCTAACTTTTCTAACTTTAGCTTTTTTAACAACTAAGTCTAATAGATCACCAACTCTTGCTCCGTTTGATGCAGAAATCATTATTGGTTCTCCTAAGCCTAATTCATAAAATTCATTAACTTGTTGGGATGTTCTTTTGTTATCACATTTATTAGCTACTAAAATATGAGCTAATTTATTCTTTTTTAGAAAAGCAGCGAATTCTTTATCCTGAGGCATAATTCCAGTCTTAGCATCAACTAAAAAGAGGATTAAGTCAGAGTCTTTAATTGCTTTTTTAGCCTTTTCAGTAATCTTTTCATCTATTTCATCCTCTTTACGTTGTTCAAGGTCTTCTGATAGTCTTTCTTTTGTTTCAGTATAGATATTTTTTTCTAGGCCACCAGTATCAACAACCGTAAATTCTCTTCCCTGCCATTCAGCATTTTGATAGTTTGTATCTCGAGTTGTTCCAGGAATTCTACTAATTATTACTTTATTTTCTACAAGTAAATTAAAAAGAGTGGACTTACCTACATTGGTCCGGCCGATAATTGAAATGATTGGAAGTTGTTTAGTCATTTGTTTGAGCTAATTGATCTGCGCCCAATACTATTAAAAAATCTAGGTTATCTTGATAAAGATATTCTTCTAAATTTTCAGTTAAAATATTTGATCTAACTCCGAGAATAGATTCTTGAATCTTTTTTAAAGTCTCAGGTTTTTTATTATCACTGAGATCATATATTATAGTAGTTTCTATATCTTGAGTAGGGGCGTTGCCTATTCTTATAACATTTAATCCAGCATTAATCAAGAGCTGTGATTTATTTCCAGCTAAACCAGCTTGAGTTGTTCCATTTAAAATTTGGATAACAGCTTGTTCTTTTTCAGTCTTTTCAGTCTTAAAAATATTATTAAAGAAAGATTGCAGTACTCTGTAATCATTATTTTTAGGAACTAGGATAAAGGCTCCATCTAGAGTTGAAGTAGCACTTCGGAGAAGATTACCAGGAGCATCATTAAGAACTTTGTTAAATATCTTGTCTTTCTCCATTGTTCTTAATATATCTACAAAGCGAAGAGCTTCCCAAGCTTCAATATCAGTATCAATATACTTATCTAAAATCTTGAATAAGTTTATAACCTTATTAGGATTACTAATAGTAGAGAAACTCATAATCTTAGATTTAATAGATTCAATAATCTTAAATTGTCTGTCTGATCTAGCAAAATCAGAAGCTTCAAAGCCATTTCCTTCAGTAACTATTCCATGTCTTGATCTAACAAATTGTAAGGCCTCTTCACCATTTAAGTGTTGATTTCCCTTTTCAAATTCTACAGTTTGAATCTTGTGATCTTTAGTTGGATATTGATAATCAATAAAACTATTTTCTACATAGACATTTACACCACCCAGAGCATCAATAATCTCTTCAAAGCCAAAGAAATCAATACTGATAGCATAATGAATAGGAATTCCTAAGTTTTGACTAAGTACTTTTTTACTGTATTCTATCCCATTACTGTTTTCAGAGTACTCTCCAGCTGTATAGATATAATTTACTTTTTGGTAAGAAGTATTATCAACTTTAACTAAGAAATCTCGAGGTAAAGACACCAGAGAAGTTTCTTGATTTTCATAGTCATAACTTAAAATAATTATTGTATCTGTTAGAAAAGCTCCATCATGACCCAATCCACCCATTCCTAAGATTAGTAAGTTTGTTCGTTCATCTTTTTCACCAGCAAGCTTTTTAGTGTCAGCAGAGATGAGGTGAGAGATCTGATTAATTAAAAAATTCTTTTTAACTGTGGTAGCAAATTTTGATTCAGAACTAGCAACAATACTTGAAAGAAAGAAGATTATTCCTAAAAAAGATAGTAAAAATAAAAAGAGAACGTTTTTAATCACTAAACGAGTTCTAGTTTTCTTGTATTCTTGATTGATTGTTTTTAGATATTCTCCTTGTTCATTATCTTCAAGAAGCTTTACATCTTTTGTCTTATTCATTGATTCTTAATTTATCTAATAATCACAAAATATTCTTAGCGATTAAGAATTATTTACTAAATTCATAGTAATATAAATTAACTCTTTTAGCAATTGTAATTTTACTAAGTTTATTTATTATTTCTCTATTTTTTGCTATGATATAGGTAGATAAGTTTATAAAATTATTTAAATAATATGGGATTTGATATTCGCGAGTCAGATGAGTATTTGGGAGATAAAGCTGAGTTAGTAGTTAACAATGTTATAGAGTTTACTTTTGAGAAATTACCAGCTATTACCATTGTCTTAGCAATATTATATTTAATATGGAATCTATTAGATCCAGTTATTGTGTTTTAAAATAAATAAGAAATAAAAAAGATCACTTTAGAGTTTAGTGATTTTTTGTTTGACATAAGATTTGTATTAAAGTAAAATAATATATTCTTAGAAAGTAAATAAAAGAATAAAAAATAGGAGGAGAAGTGGTAAAATTAATTATTTGTGAATTAGATGGGTGTAATTATTTGAGAATTAACGAAGATTCTTTGTTAGAAATTAGAAAGTATAATCCTCGTAATTTTAATTGTTTGAATTTAGAGACAGGAGAGCTTTGTGATTGTAATTTCGATGGAATGGAAGAAAGAATTATTGAAATTGATTTCAAGAATGAGATCAAGTCAATTCCTTCTTCATTTTGGAGTTTATTGCCGGGATCTTTTTTTGTTAAGGAAGGAAGAAATAACTTATTTGTAAAAATTGTTGAATTCAACAAAAAATGTGCTCTATGTTTTGGTAAAGATTTTAAAGTTGACTTAGGATATTCATTGGAATGGCAAGCAGCATTTAGAATTATAGAATATCAGGAGATTAAAATTGAAATTTAGATTTTCAAAAAAGCCGATACAAATTGTATCGGCTTTTAACTTTTTTAAAATAATATTTAAAGTTGTTCTTGATATTTAGTAATACTTTGTTTAAACTTTTCTAAATCTTCACCTTCTAAAGCATCAGTATTTGGAAAGTCTTCAGTTTGAGGATTTATTTTAGTTCCATATTTTACCATTTCATAATGAACATGAGGTCCAGTAGAGAATCCAGTAGAACCGACATAACCAATAGTTTGTCCTTGAGTCACTTTAGTTCCATAAGAAACTGCGTATTTAGAAAGATGAGCATAATTAGTGGTATATGTTGAATTATGTCTAATACTAATAAAATTACCATAACCACCATTCCAACCAGCTCGGACTACTGTTCCTTCTCCAACTGCTTTAATAGGTGTTCCATAGGGGGCAGCATAATCAATAGCTCGATGTTTAGTAGAAGTATTAAAGGCTTGAACATATCTCATACCAGTGGTAAACCCTGAAGATATATATCTGTAAGATACTGGAGCTTTAAGGAATATTTTTTGCATACTTTCACCTTCAGCATTATAGTGTCCATAATCATCTTCATCTTTTTCATGGTAATAAGCTACATACTCTCGACCATCATTTATAAATTTAGCAGCTAAGACATCTCCAGGCATTATATATTCACCATCTAAATATCTTTCTTCATAGATAAATTTAAAATGATCTCCAACTCTAATATTCATAGCAAAATCAATAGTCCATTGAAATACATCAGCTAATTCAATTATAACTATTTCATCTAAACCTTGTTCTAAACCAGTTTCATAAAGAGAGGATTGAATAGTTCCTTCCGAAGTCTTAATTCTAACTTCATATTCAATTTCTTTTCTTTCAGCTTGCCAGCTAGCATCATTTTGAAGAGTGACATATAGTCTTTCTTCCGTATCTATTTGATAAACGAGTTCTTTAAATATATTAGTGTCTTTGTCATAGATAAGCTTTATAGTTTTCCCAACTCTGATTCTAGATAGATCATAAATATCTTGAGCAGCATCAAAAATAGCATTGGCTGTTTCTGGAGTAGTGCTGGCACTTTTCATTAGTTCTCCATAAGTAGCATTGGGAGTAATTTCTAAAATTACTTCTCGGTCAGGAATTACTTCTGGTTCAATAATCTTTGAAGAGTCGTTAGAAGCAACATTATTTCTATTAACTAATATAATTATAGCTAAAGCTGTAATTACTAAGAGAATAATAATTGTTTTGATTTTATTTATTTTCATAATAGTATTCTAGCAGAATGGTGATATTTGTAAAATCAGCCCTCAACTATTGACTTTTTCAATGAATAGTGTATAATACTTATGTTTTCCAAGTCTTTCCATAAGGTAAAGAATTTGCGCAGCTTAGCTGCTCGGAAAGACAAGGAAAGTATTTAATTAAGAATATCTCTAATTTATATTAGAGGTTAAAGTTTACCCTATTAGATACTATCGTTTCTAACGATGATTTAAAAGGGTTAAAAGGACAATAAACACATGGGTACAAAGTTATATGTAGGCGGTTTGTCTTATGACACAACTGATGATTCTTTCAAAGCTGGTTTCTCTGAAGCTGGTAATGTAACATCAGCTAACGTGATCGTAGATAGAATGTCAGGCCGTTCTAAAGGATTTGGTTTTGTAGAATTTTCTACAGAAGAAGAAGCTGCTAAAGCTATCGAAATGTTTAACGAAAAAGATTTCGAAGGTAGAACTATTAAAGTTTCTGAAGCTAGACCAATGAAACAATTTGACGATAGACAATAATATCATTATATAGATTGATATAAAAAATAGGGATTGCGCAGTCCCTATTTTTTTGTTGCTCAAAAAAGAAATTAAAGATACAATATAGATAAGAAAAAGAAGGAGGAATTATTATGAAGAAGCTACTTGTAATCCTTGTGATTACTGTTTAGCAGCAAAAGATAACGGTGTTAAAAGTAGTCGAATAAGGATTTAGTTGCGAAGCACAGTGTCTCTTAGAGAGATAAATCAAGAAAGTTATTAATGTCGTAGTTCTCATATAGAACTGATCAAGTTGTGTTACATTGTGTCCCGCTCTATATTTAGAATGAAAATGTAACCAAGCGTTCAGTATTAAATACTGGACGTTTTTTTATTTAATTTTAAATTTTACTATTAATACTATATAATAGTTGTATTATAAATAAATTAAATTATGCAAGATAAGAATTATAAATACTTTGATATTATTATGGCTCTATTCGTAGCTGTACTTTTAATATCAAATATTGCTTCTACAAAAATATTAGTATTATGGAAGTTTACTTTTGATGGAGGAACTTTGCTATTTCCTTTGTCATATATTTTTGGAGATATTTTAACGGAAGTATATGGTTATCGAAGATCTCGGAGAGTAATCTGGATTGGTTTCTTTTGTGCTGGTTTAATGTCCTTAGTTTTAATGTTAGTGACAGCTTTACCAGCTGCTAGTGACTGGCCTTTTCAAGAATCTTTTGAAAATATTCTAGGATTAACTCCTCGAATTGTTTTAGCTTCTCTAATTGCTTACTTTGCTGGTGAGTTTTCTAATTCATATCTTTTAGCTAAGTTAAAGATTAAAACAAAAGGAAAGTTTCTGTGGTTAAGAACTATTAGTTCTACATTATTAGGAGAAGGTATTGATACTGTATTATTTGTTTTTATAGCTTTTTGGGGAATATTACCAACTAGTCTTTTAATTACTATTTTTATCTCTAATTACATATTTAAGTCTGGGTTAGAAATTATATTAACACCAGCTACATACAAAGTTGTTAAATTCTTAAAGAATAGAGAAGGAGAGGATTATTATGATCATAATACTAACTTCAATCCTTTTTCTGTAAAGAGTTGACAGATTTCTTTTAAAGAGGTAAATTAATATATTATAAAAAAATAAAGGAGGATAGTATAATGAAAATTGAAATTGGAAAATCAATATCTTTCACTGGTGCTTCTTATGAAGTAGTTGCAATAGAAGAAGAAAAGGGAAAAACTACTTTTGCGATTATAAAATTAAGCAGTGGTTTAAGAAAAGTTCCTATAGAAGACATACGAGAAAAAGGTACTTCTAATCTTGAGAAGAATCTTTCAGAAGATATCTTATATGTTTATAAGGGACAAAAAAGATCAGCAGCAGAATTGGAAGAAATAATAGACATTAAAAACGTTAAGATCGGCGAAGGTGTTGCTTTTAATGCATATTTTAAAATTGTAGAAATTGGATATGACTATGTAATTATTGCTTTAAGACCTCATTGTAAAAATAGGAAAGTACCAATTTTTGATCTAAGGAAATTAGATCGAGAAAATAATGAATTAGACAGAGGTTTTTTTGAGAGTGTAAATTATCACTATATCGGAAAAGTAAAAGTAGCTGATGATTTAGAAAAAGTTTAAGATTTAAAAAAAACATACCGCATAGATTTCTATGCGGTTTTTTTATTTACTAAAATAAAATAATCCGCAGAACGGATTATTTAAATACTCTATAATAGAGGAGTAAACTATTTAGATTTTTTTGCTAGAGTTTTAATACATTTAGTACAGATTTTTATTCTCTTACCGTCAATCTTTTTACTTTGTAAGTTTATTCTATCAGTAGTTTTAGTCTTGTTATTAGCATGACTTTTAGAAAAAGTAGCTGTTGTACCTCTACCACAGATATCACATATTCTAGACATATATTTGTAAATGATTAGTTTATAATTTATAATAGAGAGGATATAACATTTTAACTTAAGTGTCAAGAAGAAAGGTATAAATTTATGATTTTAGGATTATTGTTTCAACAACCGATGGTTTTCGTGGCTTGGTTGGTAGCCATTGTTTTTGCTTTAACAATTCACGAATTTGCTCATGCTTGGGCAGCCACTTCACAAGGAGATCCTACAGCTAAATTAATGGGAAGATTAACTTTTAATCCCTTAGCTCATATTGATATGATGGGATTCTTAGCTTTGTTAATAGTAGGCTTTGGTTGGGGGAAGCCAGTGCCAGTTAATCCAGTTTATTTTAAAAACAAAAAATGGGGAGATACTATAGTAGCCTTTGCTGGACCATTATCTAATTTTGTATCTATTGTAGTCTTTGGGATAATTTTAAGAATTTTAATTTCAACTACAAGTTTAGGTCCAGATAATCTTTTGATTTCATTCTTGTTTTTTATGATTATGATTAATGTAGTTCTAGGTGTTTTTAATTTAATACCCTTACCACCTCTAGACGGTTCTCATATATTATTCAATATTTTACCTTCTCAATTTAGTGAATTAAAGTTTAAGTTAAGTAAGAATGGACCCTGGATTTTATTAGCTATAATAATGGCGGATAGGTTTCTAGGAATTGGTTTATTAAGCGGATTATTTAGTTTTTTTTACTCTTTAGTCTCTAAAATTATATTTTTTTAGAAAAGCTCTAAGAAAGTATTGACGAATCTTCCTTCATATGATATCCTAAAGAAACTTTTAGTTGATAAAAGTTATTTTTTAATAATAACGTAATTAAATAATCTTGCTTAGCAAGTTTAAAAAAATATTTATGCCAACAATACATCAATTGGTTAAACGACCAAGAAAAGACAAAAAAGTTAAAGCTAAGTCTGCTGCTCTTAAAATGACTTCAAATAGTTTAAAGAGAAAAAAGACCGAGCACAGAATAGGAGCTCCTTTTAAAAGAGGTGTATGTGTTAAAGTTACAACAGTTACTCCTAAAAAACCGAATTCAGCTTTAAGAAAAATTGCTAGAGTTAGACTTTCTAATGGACAAGAAGTTACAGCTTACATTCCAGGAATGGGACATAATCTTCAAGAGCATTCAATTGTAATGATTAGAGGTGGTCGAGTTAAAGATTTGTCAGGTTGTAATTATCATGTAGTTCGAGGAGTTTATGATACTCAAGGAGTTGAAGGTAGAATGCAAAGTCGTTCAGTATATGGTGCTAAGAAACAAAAGGGAGCTAAAAAAGCTGCACCAGCAGAAACACCAACAGAAGAATAAATAATTAAATATAATAGTATAACAATATGAGAGGTAAAAGAGCCCCTAAAAGAAAAATTGAAGCAGATCAAAAATTTAATAGCATTCCAGTTGCTAAATTTATTAATTATATAATGCATGGTGGTAAAAAATCAGTAGCTCGTTCTATTGTTTATGATGCTTTTGATTATATTTCTGAGAAAACTAAACAAGATGGTCTAACTGTTTTCAACCAAGCTATAAAAAATGTTCAACCTTCAGTAGAAGTTAAAGGTAAGAGAATTGGTGGAGCAAACTATCAAGTTCCTCAAGTTGTTTCTGGAACTAGAAAACAAGTTCTAGCATACCGATGGTTGATTGAAGCTGCTCGATCTAGAAAAGGTAAGGCTATGTCAATTAGATTAGCTGAAGAAATCATGGCAGCTGCTAATAATGAAGGTGATGCTCTTAAGAAGAGAGGTAATGTTCATAAGATGGCTGAATCTAATAAAGCTTTTGCTCATTTTTCAAGATAAATCTCGTCGAGTTAAGCTCAACGGAATTTTAAATTTAAAACAATAAAATTATGACAAAAACATTTAAAACAATTTCATTCACACTATTAATACTAAGCCTAGGTTTAGTATTATCTGCTTGTAATAAAGAAGATGCCAGAATAAAAGAACAAGAAAATATTAAAGCCCAATTACAAGAACAGGAAGGACAAGAAGTTATTTCAGACGAAGAGATTAATGAAGAGAATGGTTCAGATTTAGATATTTCTAGATGGAGAGAATATGAAAATGAACATTTCAATTTAAAATTTAAATATCATCAAAATTGGTACTTTCAAAGAGATACCTTACATCAAGGAACTTATGTTGCTGTTTATGGATTTGCTCCTAGTGCTGAAGAATTACAAGAAAGAAAATATGCTATTAATTTATATATTTTAAATGAAGGAGACTTTTTGGAAAGAGATTATTCTTTAAGAAAAGAAAAACAAGTAAAAAGTAAAAGGTATATTTTAACTTCTAATAATGAAGAGTATGCAGATATTTTTAATATGATGTTTGAGAATTTAGATTTTTTTAATGAAGAAACTTCAGAAGAGGTTGAAGAAGAAGTAAGTTTGAATACTTATACTAATGAAGAATATGGTTTTGAGTTTCAGTATCCTGAGAATATTTATTTAAAAGAAGTTAATGATGGTTATCTATTGTTAAGATATTCTAGTGCTAATAAAACAGATTGGTTGATAAGTATAAGCAAAGGAGATCCATCACATTTTATGAATAGAGACGAGGAATTAAGTTTTGATGATGCTTTAGAGAGAGAAATTAAAAATCGTTGTGCGGCTGATGGTCCTGGTGGTAGTATTTTTTGTTCAGAAGTTTTGAGTAAATCTATCCTTAAGAAGGATAATTATAATCTTTATGAGTATTTTCTTTTAGAAGAATATCAAGATACTCAGGGAATTACTTCTAAAACTAATGAAAAAGGACCTATTTTTGTTTTTCATAAGAGTGGTAGTACAGAAATCTATATATTTCAATTAACTCAATACGAGGAAGAAAATAATTATGAAAAGAACGTAATAGTTCTAGAAAATCTTATTGATACTTTTAAATTTACAAATTAAATAAAATATTATGGAAACGCATAAGGTTTCTTTTTACAATACAGGTATTCTTATTTTTATTCTATTATTTTTGAATTTTAAATTTTTATCGGCAAATAGTGATGAAATTTTGTCTAATGACTCTTTAATTAGATCTTCAGGTAGTTCGTCTGTATATTTTTTGGAAGATGGAAAGAAGAGGCCAATTTTATCAGAGGATGTTTTTAATCTATATAATTTTAAATGGGCACATGTAATAACTGTAGACAATATAAATGATTATGAATTAGGGAGTCCATTAGCTAATCCTAATTATCGATTAGTTAAGTATTCTAATAGTTCAAATGTATATTTAATAGAAAATAATAAGAAAAGATGGATAGTTAATGAGGATATTTTTATCTTCCGTAGATATGGATGGGGATTTATAGAAATTATTGATATTGATGAAGAATATATCACAGGAGAGGACATAGATGATAAAATAATAAATGGTGATTTAGTTAAGTATTCTAATAGTTCAAATGTATATTTAATAGAAAATAATAAGAAAAGATTAATTGTTAATGAGCAGATTTTTATGGAGAGAGGATATCTCTGGTCGGATATATATATTGTTTTAGATAGTGAATTCAATTTTGAAAATGGGGATATGATTGGTAATTCTAATAAAAGAATTGGACTACTTTATGTTAGTCAAAATAATGAAACTTATAATCCAGAGTGGCGATCTAAAATTGAACCTATACTTTCTAAAACAAAACAAGTAATGTCAGATTTAACTGATAATAAAACGGATTATACATTTGAAATATTGGGTGAAACTGAAACTGATAAATATTGTTGGAATCCAGCTGGGATGGGTTTTGTACAACAATCAGAATATACAAAAGTTGATGTGTCTACCAATGAGATTGTTTCTAGTTTTACTACAATTAGCAATACTCGTATGCCTGGTTCTGCTTTTCGTTGGAATTCTGTGACAGCAAATTTATTAACGGAAAGAAATGAAATAGAAGATAATAGGGAGTATTTTATTAAAGAGGTGAATACTAGTTATAATGATTGTCCAAATTGTTCTTTATCCCCAATGGAAGATAAAAAGGATTCAATGAATGAATATTTGATAGAAAATAATATAGATAATTATTATTACACAGAATATGAAGAGAATAGACTTTCTATGGATTGTAGTAAAAATGATTTAAGTCAGTGGTCTGTGGATTTTTCAGACATGGAGAGTATAAAAAATATTGCATCAAGAGAACTAAATTTCAGTTTGGATGATTATGATGATATTATTATCATAATTGGTGAATTTGGACAAATTTTAGCATCTGAATCTGAAGATAATCTCAATTATCGATGTTCTACTATGGAAGGTGTTATTGGAGGTTATTCTAACTTAATTTTTGCAGAAAATAGTTTATATAGTAATGGTTTTATAGATTGCAGTAATTCAACTAATGCTGCTAATAGTTTCTATGATGGTCGAGGATGGATTATTATAGCGCATGAATTATTACATCATTTAGGAGCTGTAGATGTTTATAATACTGGTTTTAGTTTTGGAATTAATAGTCATCTTGAAGAAGCTCAATCTTTAGATCCAAAATATAGAGAAAGTATTATGGGGGACAATATGACTCCTTGCATGTTAGATTTTGAAGTTAATAGAGATCCTTTATGTACTCAGTATGAATTGGATAATTATGTTTATTTGGATAAATTAAATAGACAAAAAATTGGAGTAGAATAATTCAATCGAAATTTACAAATTAAATAAAATATTAAATTAAATTAAACATATGGCCGAAAGACAATACTCATTAGAAAACACAAGAAATATTGGAATAATTGCTCACATTGATGCTGGAAAAACAACAGTAACAGAGCGGATTCTTTTTTTTACTGGAAAAAAACATAAGATTGGTGAGGTTCATGATGGTGAAGCTGAAATGGATTGGATGGAGCAAGAACAAGAAAGAGGAATTACTATTACTTCAGCTGCGACAACATGTTTTTGGCAGGATAATAGAATTAATATTATTGACACTCCAGGTCATGTAGATTTTACAGCTGAAGTAGAACGTTCATTAAGAGTACTTGATGCAGCAGTAGTTATTTTCGACGGTAAGATGGGAGTAGAACCTCAATCGGAAACAGTATGGAGACAAGCTGATAAATATAAGGTACCTCGAATGTGTTTTGTAAACAAAATTAATGCTCTGGGCGGTGATTTTTATATGTCTTTAGAATCAATCCAAGCTAGATTATCTGATAAAGCTTTTGCTTTATTTCTACCTATTGGACAATCAGACGAACATCAAGGGATTGTTAACTTAGTAGATCAAAAAGCATATATTTATGCTAATGACGATCATACAGAATTAAAAGAAATTGAAATTCCAGAAGACATGAAAGACAAGGTTAAAAAATACCGAGAAGAGATGTTAGAAAAAGTAGTAGAAATGGATGAGAAATTGATGGCTAAATATTTAGAGGATCAACAACTAACTAATGAAGAAGTATATTCTTTACTTCGAAGTGGTATTCTCTCAGGAGAATTCTTCCCAGTATTAGTTGGTGATGGAAGAACTGCTACTATTACTAAACTTTTAGACATGGTTATTGCTTTACTACCTTCTCCTTTAGATGTTCCATCTATTACTGGTATGGTAAAAGATACTGATGAAGAGATTACTAGAAAAGCTAGTGACTCAGAAAAGTTTTCAGCTCTAGCTTTTAAGATTGCAACTGATCCTTTTGTAGGAAAATTAATATTTGCTAGAATTTATTCTGGAACATTAAAATCAGGTTCTTATGTTTACAATTCTTCTACTGGTACTAAAGAAAGAATTGGTAGATTAGTTTTGATGCATGCTAATTCTCGAGAAGAAATTCAAGAAGCTCATGCTGGAGATATTGTGGCTGTTATTGGTTTAAAAAATACTAAGACCG
Source organism: uncultured Gammaproteobacteria bacterium (assembly GCA_964424195.1). Taxonomy (GTDB): domain Bacteria; phylum Patescibacteriota; class Patescibacteriia; order UBA1558; family S5-K13; genus JAIOTH01. The sequence continues at coordinate 69,392 of CAYRHT010000004.1, forward strand.
GTAATACTCTTTGTGAAGAGGGCGATGATATACTATTAGAAGCTATTACATTTCCTCAAACAGTTATTTCTATGGCTATTGAACCAAAGACTAAACAAGATCAAGAAAAGATGGGTATTGCTTTAAGTAAACTATCTGATGAAGACCCTACATTTACTATGAAGACTGATGATGAAACTCAACAAGTTATTATTTCTGGAATGGGAGAATTACATTTAGAAGTATTAGTGGATAGAATGAAGAGAGAATTTGATGTAGAAGTTAATACTGGTAAACCCCAAGTTGCTTACAAAGAAACAATTAAAATTGCCGGACAAGCTGAAGGTAAATATGTTAAACAGTCTGGTGGTCGTGGTCAATATGGTCATTGTTTAATTAGAATTGAGCCAAATGAAAGAGGTAAGGGTCATGAATTTGTTGATGAAATCAAAGGTGGAGCTATTCCTAGAGAATATATCCCAGCAGTAGAAAAAGGTATTCGAGAAGCATTAGAAGATGGTGTTTTAGCTCACTACCCAGTAGTAGATGTTAAGGCTACTCTCTATGACGGTACTTTCCATGAAGTTGATTCAAATGAATCTGCCTTTAAGATTGCTGGTTCTATGGCTTTGAAAGAAGCTTGTCGAAATTCTCAACCTATTATTTTAGAACCAATTATGCAAGTTAATGTAACTACTCCAGAACAATATATGGGAGATGTTATTGGAGATTTGAATTCTAAGAGAGGACAAGTTGATGAAATGAAAGACGTTGGTAATGCTAAGAGTATTGATGCTCAAGTTCCTTTATCTGAATTATTTGGTTATGCTACAACTTTAAGAGGAATGACTCAAGGAAGAGCAAACTATACTATGGAATTTGGTCATTATCAAGAAGTTCCTAAAAAGATTGCGGAAGAGATTATGAGTGGAGATCGGAAATAGGCTTACTTATTGACAATAAAGAATAATTAATGTAATCTGTAGTATTAAATACTAAAAATAAAAGATGTTTGATTTAAATAAAATTATAGATATTATTAAAGAGACTGGGCGAGAAATTTTTCTAGCTAAAGAGAATAAAGAAACACTAGTACTAATGTCTGTTGATAGATACAGAGAATTAATAGGAAAAGATAATTCAATTAATAATACTGTAGATAGTGCTAGAGATATTAAAGAAAAGGATTATCCGGATTATGTTCAGAAAACTATCATGCCAGAAATGGGTATTGATGAATAAAATAAAGGGTAAACCTTGCGTTTTAAGGAAAGTTTTGCTAAAATTATAATCGACTTTATATAAAAATAAATTATTAAATTAAAATTTTATTAGACGTGAACTTTAAGTCATAAACGTCTAAATAGGGAGAATTAAAAAAATGGCAGAAAATTTTGACAGATCAAAACCCCATGTCAACATCGGTACTATTGGCCACGTTGATCATGGTAAAACAACTTTAACAGCAGCAATCCTAAGCGTTTTAACAGCTGCTGGTAAAACAGCTCAGAGTAAATCAGTAGATCAAATTGATAACGCTCCAGAAGAAAAAGAGAGAGGGATTACAATTGCTACTGCTCACGTTGAGTACGAAACAGACAAAAGACATTACGCTCACGTTGACTGTCCAGGTCATGCTGACTATGTAAAAAACATGATTACTGGTGCAGCTCAAATGGATGGTGCTATTTTAGTAGTATCAGCTGCTGACGGAGCTATGCCTCAAACTAGAGAGCATATTCTTTTAGCAAGACAAGTTGGTGTTCCATCAATTGTAGTGTTCTTAAACAAAGTAGATCAAGTTAGTGATCCAGAATTGATTGACTTGGTTGAAGAAGAAATTAGAGACCTATTAAAGAAATATGAATTCCCAGGAGATGAAACTCCAATCATTAGAGGTTCAGCTTTGAAAGCTCTAGAAGATCCAAAAGGGGATGCTGCAAAACCTATCCTAGAACTTATGGATAAGGTTGATGAATATATTCCTACACCAGAAAGAGATTTAGACAAGCCTTACCTAATGCCTGTAGAAGATATCTTCTCAATTGAAGGTCGAGGTACTGTAGTAACTGGTGCTATTGAAAGAGGAGTTATTAAAGTAAATGAAGAAATAGAAATCGTAGGTATCAAAGATACAACTAAAACAGTTGTTACTGGAGTAGAGATGTTTAATAAATCTCTAGACCAAGGACAAGCTGGTGATAATGCTGGTATCTTACTTCGGGGTACTAAAAAAGATGAAGTTGAAAGAGGACAAGTTTTGGCTAAGCCAGGATCTGTTACTCCTCATACTGAATTTGAAGCAGAAGTTTATGTTTTATCTAAAGATGAAGGTGGAAGACATACTCCTTTCTTTAAAGGATATAAACCACAATTCTATATTAGAACTTGTGATGTTACTGGTGATGTAGCACTACCAGACGGAACAGAAATGGTAATGCCTGGTGATACAGTTAATTTAAAAGTTAAATTAATTCACCCAGTAGCTTTAGAAGAAAAACAAAGATTTGCTATCCGAGAAGGTGGTAAAACAGTTGCTTCTGGAGTAGTTGCTAAGATTATTAAATAATGTAATTACATTTTTAACTTTTACCCTGCACTTTCATAGTGCAGGGTAAAAGTTTAGATAATACACCATATGAAGAATACAAAAGTAGAAGAAAAAAAACCAGTTGAAAAAAAGGAACCTAGCTCTGCTAAAGTCACGGCAGATAAGGAAACTCCAGAAGTTATTTCTAATAGAATTAGAATTAAGATCAAAGCCTATGACCATGTATTAATTGATCAATCAACTAAAACTATTATTGATGTAGCTACTAGAAATGGAGCAAAGATTGTTGGACCAGTACCACTACCAACTAATACTAAAAAGTATACAGTATTAAAATCAACATTTGTTCACAAAGATTCTAGAGATCAATACGAGATGAGAATCCACAAAAGATTAATAGATATCCTAGAACCTAATAAAAAGATGATTGATTCTCTAATGAGTCTAGATCTACCAAATGGTGTTGACATTGAGATTAAGATGTGATAATCTATTATTGATTTAATATATATTTATATTTTGTTTATAAGTATAGAAAACCCTCTCAGGAGGAAGTGTCTATAGGAGTAAATGAGATAAGGAGACATTGAAATTCTTTAAAAATTCTGCCAATTTATTTATAAACAGCAGGATCGCAATCTCACTTTTTAACTTTAGAAATGCTAAAGCTGAGAAGTAAGGTTACGATTTTTTGTATTAAATAGGAAAATATAAAATATGAACTTTATTCTAGGAAAAAAAATAAGAATGACTCAGATTTTTGCTGAAGATGGTGGATTAATTCCAGTTACAGAGATTAGTGTTGAACCAAATACAGTTTTAAGAGTTAAGGGTAAAGAAAAAGACGGGTATGAAGCCATTGTCTTAGCTTGTGGTACCCGAAATAAAATCAGAAAATCATTAGCGGGTCTTTTTAATAAAATGGGAAAATTTAGATATATTAAAGAATTCAGAACAGAAGGACAAGAGATTACTTTAAAAACTGGAGATCAAATAGGTTTAGATAGTTTTAAAGTTGGAGACAAAATTAGAGCTACTGCTGTTTCTAAAGGTAAAGGATTTCAAGGTGTTGTTAAAAGACATGGTTTTCATGGTACAAACGAACAACATGGTAATAAAGATCAATCTAGGATGCCTGGTTCTATTGGTGCTACTGGTCCAGCTCATGTTTTTAAAGGAACTAAAATGGGTGGAAGAATGGGCGGAGATCAAGTTACTGTAACAAATCTAGAGATAATTAAAATTGATTTAGATAATAATTTATTATATTTAAAAGGAGCTCTGGCTGGTGGAAGTAATGCTCTGGTAGCTGTTAAAGGCGAAGGCGAGCTTAAAGTTTATGAAAAACCAGTCAAAGAAGAGACTCCTAAAGAAGAAATTAAAAAAGAAGATTCTACTCCAGAAATTAAAAAAGAAAAACCTGTTGAAGAAAAAAAGGAAGAAACTCCAAAAGAAGAAGTAAAATCTGAAAATAAGCCAGTTGAAGAGAAGAAAGAGAAAGAAGTTAAAGAAGAAGCTCCTAAAGAAGAGAAGAAGGCTGAAGAAGTTAAAGTTGAAGATAAAAAATAATTATGTTAAAAGCTAAAGTTTACAATTCAGAAGGAAAAGAGAGTGGAGAAATTAAATTAGATCCAAAAGTTTTTGATATTGAAATTAAACCAGTTGTAGTTCAACAAGTTGTTGAAGCTCATGTTGCTAATAAGAGAAATGTTTTGGCTCATACTAAAGTTATGTCTGAAGTTCGAGGTGGTGGTAAAAAACCATGGAGACAAAAGGGAACAGGTAGAGCTAGACATGGTTCATCAAGATCTCCTATCTGGAAAGGCGGCGGAGTTACTTTTGGTCCAAGAAAAGATAGAAATTTTGCTAAGAAAGTTAATAAGAAAATGAAGGTTAAAGCATTATTTATGGTTTTAACTGATAAATTAAAGAATGAAAAATTAACAATTATTGATGAAATTAAATTAGAGAACAGAAAAACTAAAGATTTATTAAAAATAGTTAAAAATGTAAAGTTAGCAGATCAGAAAGTTGTACTGGGATTAGGCAAGAAAGATACTAATGTTCAAGATTCTTCTAAAAATATAGAGAATATTAAAGTTATGCCTGCTGATAGTTTCAATGTCTATACATTGTTAAAGTATGAGAATTTAGTTTTAACTAAAGCAGCAGTTGAAAAAATAAGTAAACATTTTATTTAAACATATGGGAATTTTTAGTGTATTAAAACATAAAGACAAGAAAGAAAAGACTGATCAGAAAGATCAGAAAGTTTTAGATTCTAAAAAAGCTAAAGATTCTAAAGAAGAAAAAAAGAAAGAATTAACAGTTGCTGAAATTGCAGAGGATAAAGATGAAAAAGGTAAAACTAAGAGTAAGAAATCTAAAGGTAAAGCAAATAAACACGATACTAAAGATGCTTACAAAGTTTTACTTCGAGCTTTAATTACTGAAAAAGCATCATATTTAAAAGCAGAAAATAAATATTTATTTGAAGTTAATCCAGATACTAATAAGAATGAAATAAAGAAAGCTATTTTCCATGTTTATGGAGTTTGGCCAACTAAGATAAATGTATCAAATTTAGGTGGTAAGAATAAAAGATATGGTCGAAATACTGGAGTCACTAAGGCTAAAAAGAAAGCAATAGTAACTTTAAAGAAAGGTGATACTATTGAATTATACGAAGGAGTTTAAATTAAAAAGTTCAAATTTTAAAATAATATGGCAATAAAAGTTTACAAACCAACAACACCGGCCAGACGACACACTTCAGTGGCGATCGGTGAAAACGTGTCTAAAAAAAATAAGCCATTAAAGAAATTGACTGTTATTAGAAAACAGAATGCTGGTAGAAATAATCAGGGTAGAATTACAATTAGACATCGTGGTGGTGGAGCAAAAAGATTTATTAGACAAGTTGATTTTAAAAGAGATAAATATGATATTCCAGCAAAAGTTGAATCAGTTGAATATGATCCAAATAGAAATGCTCACATTGCTTTAGTATGCTATCAAGATGGTGAAAGAAGATATATTTTAGCAGCTGAAGGAATGAAAGCTGATCAAATGGTTATCAGTTCAAAAACAAAGTTAGAAGTTACTGACGGTAATAGATTCCCATTAACCTTAATTCCTAGTGGAATGACAGTATATAATATTGAATTAAAACCAGAACAAGGTGGAAAGATTGTTAGAGGAGCTGGAGCTAGAGCTATGTTTATGGGAGTAGAAGGGAAATACGCTCAAATTAAATTACCTTCTAGTGAAATCAGATTAGTCCCTAAAGATTGTTTAGCAACTCTAGGACAAGTATCAAATGCAGAATATAGAAATATCAGATGGGGTAAAGCTGGAAGAATGAGACATAGAGGTATTAGACCAACTGTTAGAGGAAAAGCTATGAACCCTTGTGATCATCCACATGGTGGCGGTGAAGGAAGACAACCTATTGGTATGAAACATCCTAAGACTCCTTGGGGAAAACCAGCATTAGGTGTAAAAACAAGAAAGAAAACAAAATATAGCGATGATTTAATACTAAATAGAAGAAAAAAGAGAAAGAAATAAGAACAATATAATTAAAATATATGTCAAGAAGTTTAAAAAAATTACCATTTACATGTCCCAAGCTATTAAAGAAATTAGTTAATGTTAAGCCTGGGGATAAAAAATCAATGGTCAAAACTTGGTCTAGAAGATCTACTATTACTCCAGAAATGATTGGTCATACTATCTATGTCCATAATGGAAAAGATCATTTACCAGTTTTCGTAGTAGAAAACATGGTTGGTCATAAATTAGGAGAATTTTCACCAACTAGAAAGTTTGTTGGTCATGGTGGTAAAATGGCTAAGACTGTAGAAAAAAGTTAATTAAAAAGTATAAATTTAAAATAGTAATATGAAAGTAAAAGCAAAATTAAGACATTATCACGTTGCCCCTCGGAAAGTTCGTTTAATTATTGATCTAATACGTGGTTTAGACGTTGATAAAGCTTTTGAACAATTAAGTTCTCAAAGTAAAAGATGTGTTCCAGCTATTGATAAGCTTTTAAATTCAGCAATTGCTAATGCTGTTAATAATTTTAAGTTAGAAAGAGATAATTTATACATTGAAGAAGGTTTCGTTGATCAAGGTCCAGTTTTAAAGAGATGGAAACCAAGAGCTCATGGAAGAGCTGGTAGAATTTTAAAGAAAACTAGTCACATTACTTTAATCTTAGGAGAAAGAGTGCCTAGTGATGATCAGAAGAAAAAAGATGATTCTACTAAAGAGAAAAAAGAAATTAAAACTAAAAAAGTTGATATTAAAGATATAAAGAAAGCTAGTGGGAACTTTAAAGGTGATAGTAAATTAGAAGGTTCTGACAAAGCTAAGGGAAAACAATCTAAAACAACTAAATCTTTCATTAGAAAGACAGGAGATAAATAAAATGGGACAAAAAGTAAATCCAGTAGCATTTAGAATGGGAATGTCACAATCATGGAAATCTAAATGGTTCAGTGATAAAAATTATGTTGCTTATTTAAAACAAGATGTTTTAATGAGAAGATATTTAAAGAAAAAGCTGAGAGATGCTGGTGTTTCTAGAATTGAAATTAAAAGATCTGCTGATGATATGACAGTTATTGTTTATTCTTCTCGCCCAGGTATTATTATTGGAAGAGGAGGTACTGGAATTGAAGATTTAAAGAAAGACTTAGTAAAGAGATTTGTAAAAGACCAAAAGAAATTGAAAATTTCAATTGAAGAGATTAAAAAACCAATGCTTTCTTCAGGAATTGTTATGCAAAGTATAGTTGATCAAGTAGAAAAGAGAATGCCTTACAGAAAGGTAATGAAGAAAACTATTGAGAGAGTAATGGAAGCTGGTGCTAAAGGTGTAAAAATAAAACTATCTGGTCGGTTAAATGGAGTTGAAATTGCTCGAAAAGAAACTTTAGGACAAGGTAGATTACCATTACATACTTTAAGAGCAAATATTGATTATTCTCGAGGAGCAGCTGCTACAACTTATGGAGCTATTGGAGTTAAAGTATGGATTTATAAAGACAAAGAAAGTGAAGAAAAAGAAACAAGTAATTCAGCTAATGATAGAAAAGGTGGATATAGAGGTAATCGAAATAATAGAAATGACAGAAGACCAAATGATAAATTTGGATTTAATAATAAGAAATAAATATGTTAGCGCCTAAAAAAGAAAAACACAGAAAGCAATTTAGAGGAGACCAAATTAAAGGAGTTGCCACTCAAGGAAATTCCCTTGCTTTTGGAAGTTTTGGTTTGAAAACTAAAGAAGCTTGCTGGATAACTGCTAGACAAATTGAATCAGCTCGAAGAGCAGTAGTACATCATTTAAATAGAGGCGGTAAATATTGGATTAGAATCTTTCCAGATAAACCAATTACTGCTAAAGGTGGTGAAATTCCCATGGGAAGTGGTAAAGGTGCTGTAGATCATCATGTAGCAGTTGTTAAACCAGGTAATATGTTATTCGAATTAGAAGGTATTGAAGAAAGTATGGCTAAAGAAGCTTTTAAATTAGCAGCATATAAATTACCTGTTAAATGTAGATTTGTAACAAAACAACATTAAAAATATGAAAATAAAAGAATTAAGACAAAAAAAAGTTGCGGACTTACATAAATTACTTAAATCTAATCGAGAAGAGTTAAGAGCTTTAAGATTTAGTATTAGTTCTGAACAAGAAAAAAATGTTAGAAAGATGCGAGATGTCAGAAAAAATATTGCTAAAATTTTAACTCTTTTAAATAATGAGAATAATAAGAAAGAAGTAATTAAAGAAGAAAAACCTGTTGAAAAGAAAGAAGAAGTTAAAAAAGAAAAGATTAAAGAAGTTAAAAAAAGTAAATAATTAATATATGGATAAAGAAATTAAAAAAACAGAGTCAAATAAGATTTTTAGAGAACTAAAAGGAGTTGTTGTTAGTACTAAAATGCAAAAAACTGTAGTTGTAGAAGTTAATACTAGTAAGGCTCATAAACTTTATAAAAAAAGATTTACCATCAGCAAAAGATATAAAGCTCATGATGAAAATAATGAATACAATGTTGGTGATAAAGTTTTAATTAGACAAGTTAGACCTCTTTCTAAAGATAAGAAATGGGCAGTTATTAGAAAGATTAAATAAAGTAATCAATATATACGTATGATACAGACAGAATCAATGTTAGGTGTAGCTGATAATAGTGGAGCTAAAAAGGTCCAATGTATTAAGGTACTTGGAGGTACTAGAAGACGATACGCTCGAGTTGGAGATATTATTGTAATTACTGTAAAAATAGCTCAACCTCATAGTATGGTTAAAAAGAGTGAAGTATTAAAAGCTGTTGTTGTTAGACAGAAAAAAGAAGTTCGAAGAAAGAACGGTGTTTATGTTAGATTTGATGATAATGCAGTTGTAATTTTAGAAAAAGATAAGGAGCCTAAGGGTAGTAGAATCTTTGGACCAGTTGCTCGAGAATTAAGAGTAGCAGGGTTTAATAAGATTGTTTCTTTAGCCCCAGAGGTTTTATAATTTAATTAAAGATTTTCAATAATATGAATATTAAGAAAAATGATACAGTAAAAGTAATGGCTGGAAAAGACAAGGGTAAAACTGGAAAAGTTTCTCAAGTTTTTAAAGTTCTTAATAAAGTAGTAGTTGAAAAATTAAATAAAAGATACAAGAATCTTAGACCTAGAAAAGAAGGTGAAAAAGGTCAAAGAATTGAATTTGATGCTCCAATGGATGCTTCTAATGTAATGTTGGTATGTAAGAAATGTGCTAAGACTACTAGAGTAGGATATAAAATATCAGGAGATAAAAAGTATCGAGTTTGTAAAAAATGTAAAGAAACATTAAATTAATATTTAAAGATTAACTTATCATAATGAAAACAATTAAAGAACAATATAGAAAAGAGATAATTCCTAAGATGAAGGAAAAATTAGGCTATAAAAATGTTATGGCTATTCCTAAGATTGAAAAGGTTACTTTAAATGTTGGTTTAGGTAAATCTTTAACGAATAAAGAATATGTTAAAGTTGTCGAAAACACCTTAACTAGAATTTCTGGTCAAAAACCTGTTTTTACTGAAGCTAAGAAATCAATTTCAGCATTTAAGATTAGAGAAGGTATGGTTGTTGGTGCTAAAGTTACTTTAAGAGGAAAGAAAATGGATGACTTTTTAACAAAATTAGTTCATATTACTTTCCCAAGAATGAAAGATTTTCATGGTATAGATGCTTTACATAATCATATTGATCAAAATGGTAATTTCTCATTTGGATTAAAAGAACATACTGTTTTCCCAGAAATTAAAAGTGATGAAGTAGAACATGTTCATGGTTTAGAGTTAACTATTACTACTACATCAAAAAACAAAGCAGAATGTTATTTTCTATTAAAATATTTAGGATTTCCATTTATAGTTGATGAAGATTTAGAAAAAGAACTTAAGGATAATAATTTTAAAAACAATTAATTTTATGGCTACAAAAGCAAGAATAGCAAAATCAAATAAAACTCCAAAATTTTCTACTAGAATTAATAGAAGATGTTGGCGTTGTGGTAGAGGACGAAGTTATATGAGAGACTTTGGACTATGCCGAATTTGTTTTAGAGAATTAGCTACCAAAGGAGAAATGCCAGGAATTAAGAAATCAAGTTGGTAATAAATTAATTAATTATAATAATCAAATAAAAAGTTTAAATATATGATGACCGATCCAATAGCGGATATGCTAACAAGAATAAGGAATGCTCAAGCTGTTCATAAAGAAGAGTTGGCTTTGCCATTCTCAAAAATGAAATATGAGATTGCTAAATTATTAGCTAGAGAAAGCTTTATTGAATCAACTGAGAAGATTACAAATAAATTTGATGAAATCAAGATAGTTTTAAAGTATAAAGAAGATGGTCAGCCGAGTATTGAACACATTAAGAGAATTAGTAAACCAGGACAAAGAATTTATGTTAAAAAAGATTCGCTTCCTAAAGTTTTAAACGATTTAGGAGTTGCTGTACTTTCTACATCTGATGGATTAATGACTAATAAGAAAGCGAGAAGAGTACAAGTAGGTGGTGAATTATTATTTGAAATATGGTAATCAGTTAAAATATAAAATATATGTCAAGAATAGGAAAACAACCAATAAATACCCCAGAAGGAGTACAAGTATCTATTAAAGATAATGTAATCGAAGTTTCTGGTCCCAAAGGTAAATTAACAGAAAATTTAGTACCTAATGTTAAGGTTGAAATAAAAGATAAAGAAGTCTTAGTTAGTGTTGAAAATCCAGAAAATAAAGAACAAAGATCAATGTGGGGTTTACAAAGAAGTTTAATTAACAATATGGTTGTTGGTCTTACTGAAGGTTTCACTAAACAATTAGAAGTTAATGGTGTTGGATACAAAGTAGTTTTACAGGGTAAAAAAATAGTTTTAAATGTTGGTTATTCACATCCAGTTAATTATGACTTACCAGAAGGAGTTGATGCTCAAATTGAAAAGAATTTAATTACTTTAAGTAGTTTTAATAAACAATTAGTAGGACAAGTTGCTGCTGAAATTAGATCAGTCAGAAAACCAGAACCTTATAAAGGTAAAGGAATTAAATATTTAGAAGAAGTAATTAGAAGAAAAGAAGGTAAAGTAGCTAAGTCTGGAGAATAAACTTTAATTAATTAGAATTATATGGATAAAAATAAGAAAGCAAATATTTTGAAAGCTAGAAGACATAATCGAGTTAGATCAGTGGTTAAAGGTACTGCTGAAAGACCTAGGTTAAGTGTTAATTTTAGTTTAAAACATTCTTATGCTCAAATTATTGATGATGAAAATAGAGTAACTTTAGTTGGTGCTAGTGATAAAGAATTAAAGGCTAATGGTAAGAATATTAAGATTGCAGAAGAATTAGGAAAATTAATTGCTAAGAAAGCTAAAGATATTAAAATAGAGACAGTTGTTTTTGATAGAGGTTCTAGACAATATCATGGAAAAGTAAAAGCCTTAGCAGATAGTGCTAGAGCAGAAGGATTAAAATTTTAATAATATATTTATATGAGAGACAATAATTATAAAAAAAGAGAAAAACCAGAGTTTGATCAACGATTAGTTGATATTGCTAGAGTTACTAGAGTTATGGCTGGTGGTAAGAGACTAAGATTCAGAGCCTGTGTTGTAATTGGTAATTTAAATAAAAAAATAGGTTGGGGTGTAGCTAAAGGTGCTGATGTCTCTATTGCTATTAACAAAGCTGTTGATAAAGCTAAAAAAGACATGATAGTAGTTAATGTTAAAGGTGATACTATCCCTCATGAAGTTATGCATAAATTTAAAGCAGCTAAAGTTTTTATTAAACCAGCTCCAGAAGGAAGAGGAGTAATTGCTGGTGGTGTTATTCGAGATGTCTTAGAACTAGCTGGTATTAAAGATATTATTGCTAAAATGTATGGTTGTAAGAATAAAGTAAATAACGTTAGATGTGTTTTTGAAGCTTTAGGAAAACTTAGAAAAGTAGAAGAAGTAAAGAAAGAAGTTGCTCCATCTACTAAAGCCCCAGAAATTAAGAAAGAAATTAAAAAAGAAGATAAGAAATAAATAAATTTAAATTAATTAAATATATGTTAACCTTAAGCAATTTACAAGTACAAAAAGGAGCAAAGAAAAAGAAAATACGTCGAGGAAGAGGTAATGCTTCTGGTTATGGTAATTATTCAGGAAGAGGAATGAAGGGTCAAAGATCTAGAAGTGGTGGTAAATCAGGTTTAAAGAGATTAGGAATGAAGAAATTAATTATTCAATTACCAAAGAAGAGAGGTTTTAACAGAACTAGTAGAAGATTCAATGTTATTAATTTAAATATTTTAGAACAAAAATTTAAAGAAGGTGAACAAATAACATTTAAAAAGTTAGCAGCACTTGGTTTAATTTCTAAACCTAGAGATGGTGTTAAGATTCTAGCTAAAGGTGATATTAAAAAGAAGCTAACTGTTAAAGCTCATAGTTTTTCAAAATCAGCTAAAGAAGCTATAATTAAAGCAGGTGGTAAAGTTATTGAAACTCCATTTAAAAGGAGAAGCCTATTAGCTGCTAAAAAGAAAAAGGTAGAAGCTAAAGTAATTAAAAAAGAAGATACTAAAGAAGTTAAGAAAGTAGCTCCTAAGAAAGCAAAAGCTGCTCCTAAAAAAGTAGTTAAGAAAACAACTAAAACAAAGAAATAAACCTTATAATGCTTATCGAAAGACTAAAACAAATTTTCAAGATTAAAGAGTTAAGAAACGCTATTCTTTTTGTTTTTGCAATGTTAGTTATTAGTAGAATAGCTGCTCATATTCCTATTCCTGGAGTAGATGTTTCTGGTTTAAAAGATTTCTTTGAATCAAACCAATTACTTGGATTATTAAATATGTTTTCTGGTGGTGGGATGAAGAACTTTTCTATTGTGATGCTTGGTATTGGACCATATATTACTGCTTCAATTATTATTCAGCTTTTAACAATGGTTATCCCAGCTTTAGAGAATTTATCTAAAGAGGGTGAAGCTGGAAGAACTAAGATAAACTTATATACAAAATACTTAACTATTCCTTTAGCTTTTGTTCAAGGTTATAGTTTTATTACATTATTACAAAGACAATCATCATATCAAATGATTGGACATTTAGATATTATTCAATATGCTATAGCTTTAATTACAATCTGTGCTGGAACAATGTTCCTAGTATGGTTAGGTGAACTTATCACACAGAAGAATATTGGTAATGGTATTTCATTATTAATCTTTGCTGGTATAGTTTCTGGATGGCTTACTTCATTACAAAGAGCAATCGCTGTCTATGACCCATCAAAGATATTTTCTTTGTTAGTATTTTTAGTAATTGCTCTAGCAACTATAGTTGTAGTAGTAATAATTAATGAAGGACAAAGAAACATTCCAGTATCCTATGCTCGAAGAGTAAGAGGTAACAAGATGTATGGTGGAGTAAATACTCATTTACCTTTGAAGGTAAATCAATCTGGTGTTATTCCAATCATCTTTGCTATTTCTTTAGTATTGTTTCCATCAATGGTAGCTAAATTCTTTGCTTCAGCTGGTAATCCAAATGTAGCAGCTTTTGCTAATTGGGTTTTAGATTTATTCCAAAATCAAGTTTTCTATGGATTTATATACTTTACTTTAGTAGTTGCTTTCACATATTTCTATACAGCAATTGTTTTCCATCCTGATCAAATATCAGAAAATCTACAGAAACAAGGTGGATTTATTCCTGGAATTAGACCAGGAAATCATACAGCTAGTTATCTCCAAAAGATTGTTACTAGAATTAACTTAGCTGGTGCATTATTCTTAGGTTGTGTAGCTGTTCTACCAGTTTTAACTCAATCATTTACTCAAGGTATTGGTTCTATGGTTGTTGGTGGAACAAGTATTTTAATTGTAGTAGCAGTAGTTATTGAAACAGTTAAATCAATGAATTCTCAATTAACAATGAGAAATTACGAAGAGCTTTAATTAGTTAAGTTTTTTAGTTATTTAATCGAGTATTACTCGGTTTTTTTGTTGTCTTTAAATGCTTGACAAATAACTAAATTAATGATATGATAGAGAGTTATGAAAAATAAATAGGCGGTCAGCTAAAGTTAATTCAGAATGAAATGGTTGTTTAAAATTAGGAGGAGCTATGAAAATGCTCAAATTCAATGCTGACAACAAGGTCGGTATTCAAGTAATTAGAGACTTAAAAGCAGAAATGTTTTTTAAAGTCAGAGTTGTTTATTGTGAATGGATTGAAACAAATGTTTTTGAAGAAGTTTCGTCAAAAACAAAAAATCCACATCTAGCAAAAGCTAGATTCATTATTCAGAACTATCATTGTGAAGATCGTGAAACTTTGAAGAATGCAAAAGTCGGAGATGAATTTAATTTCAAAGTAGAAAAAGTTCAGTATACTGAAGTAAAGAAAAAGTTTCAGTTAGTGAAAGTTTTCGGAAGACTTGTACCACCATATTCTAGACATGGATTCAAAGATGGACAAGAAATTGAAGTTAATTTCAAAGGTATGAAAAATGAAAAACCGGTTTTTAACTTTATGGAATCTTCGGACGAAACAAAAAGACTTTTTGTAACTTTGGACAGAGAATATCGTAAAGAAAGTATGGAGAAATTGATGTCCAGCGAAGACTACAAAGTCTGGAAAGCCAAAGTACACTTCATTGATGACGATTTCATTACTGTAGAAATTGTAGGTGAAAAACCAATCCGAGATTCTCATAAGCCGAAGATGGTTACTTTCCCCGGATGTCCTGTAGGAGAAGTAGTGGAAACAAAGGTTTTTTATTCTGATAGAGGTAGAAAAAATTTCCTTGCTCCTCATAAATTATTTGATCAAAGATTGTCCTTTGTGATAAACAGAAATCAACCAAAAGAAGATCAGGAAAAACAAGAAGCAGTTTTGCAAAATGCAAGATGTAATACAAAGATAAAGATTCAGATCATGAAGATTGTAAAATCTAAAGCTAAAGAAGATACTAAGATAGCTTTTGTGCAGATACTGGATCCGGATGAGGCTAAAGGTGCTATAGCTTAATTCTTAAATATTATCATAATGCTCATCTGAATCAGGTGAGCATTTTTTATTGTTTTAAAGCTTATTTTATAGTAGTATATAGGTATTATTATAATTTAATTAGGAGGAAATTATGTGTTTTGGATACACAGATGAAGAGGTAAGTGCAATTATCAATAATTGTAAAAGAGACATTTTACCTCAAGAAGAAAAGTTATATCCGGATAAGGATTGTTTAGATGTAGTTCAAAAAGGATGTCAAAGTTTGAATCTAGAAACTATAAAAGCTCTATTTGCTAATGGAGTATAAATTTATAAGGGCTTCTTCGGAGGCCTTTTTGTTTGTTTTAAAGCCTAAAATAGAGTAATATAATAGTATATTACAATTAAGATAAGGATTATTATGAATATTATTTTTCTAGGAATGCCCGGAAGTGGTAAAGGAACTCAGGCTGAATTATTAGCAAAGAAATTGAATATACCAATAGTTTCAACTGGTAATTGTTTTCGTAAGAATATTAAAGATGAGACAGAATTAGGGTTAAAAGTTAAAGATATTTTAGCCAAAGGTGATTTAGTCCCTGATGAAATTACTTTTGAAATGTTAAAAGGAGAGATACAAAGCGTGGATACTTCTAATGGTTTAATTTTAGATGGTTATCCTCGGAGTATAAATCAAGCTGAATTATTAAAAGAATTTTTAAACATTGATATAGTTTTGAATATAGAATTATCAGAGGATCAAGTTTTAATTAGAATTGGTGGTCGAAGAACTTGTAAATGTGGTGAAACATATCATATTAAGTTTAATCCACCAAAAGAAGAAAATACTTGTGATAAGTGTAGTAAGGAATTATATATCAGAGATGATTCTAAAGAAGAAACTATTAAGAATAGATTAAAGGTTTACAATGAACAAACAACTCCTTTAATAGAATTCTACAAAGAAGAAATTGTAAATATAGATGGTAATCCATCAATCCCAGAAGTGACAGAGGAGATTGATAAAGCATTAAAAATAAATGATTAGTATTAAAACAAAAGAGGAGATTGAAGTACTGGCTAAAGGCGGGAAGATTTTAGCTAATATTTTAAAAAGAGTTGGTGAAACTGCTCAGATTGGAGTTAGCACTAAAGAGCTGGATGAAATGGCTGAGAAGTTAATTCTAGAAGCTGGTGGTATTCCTGCTTTTAAAGGCTATGGAGAACCAGATCCATTTCCAGCTACTCTATGTACTTCAGTTAATGAAGCTATTGTGCATTCTATTCCCAGTGATTACAAATTAAAAGATGGGGATGTTATTGGTTTAGATATTGGAATGAAATGGCCAGCTCAGGATGGATTATTTACTGACCATGCAATTACAGTTGCTATTGGTGATACTAAAGCAGAGAATCTAGAATTAATGAGAGTAACTAAAGAATGTTTGAATAAAGCTATTAGTATTTTAAAACCAGGAATGTATATTAATGATATTGGAAGAGCTATTGAAGAATATGTTAAATCTCAAGGAGATTATGGAATTATTAGAGACCTAGTTGGTCATGGAGTCGGTCATAAAGTTCATGAAGAACCAAAGATTGTTAATTTTGCTACTAAAGAAAATGGAGCAGAGATTAAAGAAGGAATGGTTTTAGCTATTGAACCAATGATTACTTTAGGAACTCACAAGATTAAAGTTGATAGTAATGGTTGGGATATTATTACTCAAGATCGTTCTATATCAGCTCATTTTGAACATACAGTAGCGATTACTAAGACAGGAAATAAAATTATAACTAGTATATGAGATTTTTAGGAATAGATCACGGACAATCAAAGATAGGTTTAGCTTTAGGAGATAATGAAGCTAATTTTTCTTTACCTTACAAAATAGTAAAAACAGAGGAGTTTTTTAATGTTATTCATAGTGTTTTAGAAGAAGAAAGTATTGAAGAAATAGTTTTAGGACTACCAAAGAATCTTAATAATGAAGAAACTCAACAAACTGCAATAGTATATGATTTTCTAAAAGAATTAAAAGAAGAAGTTAAACTACCAATTCATTTAGAAGATGAAAGAATGACTTCAGTGATGGGCAAAGGAATGCAAGGTAGATACCTTAGAGAAGATTCTAGAAAAGAGAATAGAAAGGATAAAGTAAAGATTAAATCTGATGAAGATGCTTCTTCCGCAGCTTTAATATTAGAAACATTTTTAAAGAGAAATTATGAATAGAATTTATATATACGCTATTATTTTTATTATATCTCTTCTAATGAGTTATTTTTTAACTTTATTAGCTAAGAAATTATCTTTTAAATTTAAAATACTTGATTACCCTAATGAAGAGAGGAAGATTCATCATCAACCCATAGCTCTTTTAGGTGGTTGGGCAATCTATCTAAGTTTTTCTATTCTAACTCTATTATTCATTATTTTCTTCCCAGATTTAATCTTAACTTATAATATTAGTTTCTGGCAGGTAATTGGAATTATTATTGCTGGTTTAATTTTAATGGTTAGCGGGACCTTTGATGACAAGTATAATTTGAATGCTGGACAACAACTATCTCTAACTATTTTAGCTTGTCTGGTTATAATTTTTAGTGGAACAACTATTAAATTTATTACTCGACCAGGAGGAGGGATTATAGATTTAGGTGGTTCTCAAATTAGTTTCTTAGGACAAGAATTTTATTTAATTGGAACAGTTTTAACTTTCTTTTGGCTTTTAATAATTACTAACACAACTAAGCTTTTAGATGGTCTAGATGGATTAGCTAGTGGAATCACTGGTATTGGAATGATAATCCTCTTCATAGTTTCTTTATTCTGGGATGCTCCTCAGAGCGGAACTAGTATTTTAATTCTAATGCTAGCTGGTTCTATATTTGGATTTTTAATATTAAACTTTCATCCAGCTAAGATATTTCTAGGTAATGGCGGAAGTACTTTTCTAGGTTTAGCAATTGGAGTGATGGCAATTATTAGTGGAGCTAAGATTGCTACAGCTCTATTAGTCATGGGACTTCCTTTACTTGATATGGTTTGGGTAATTATCCAAAGATTAAGAAAAGGAGAGTCTCCTTTCAAACATGCTGATCAAAAGCATTTACATTTTCGTCTATTAAGTTTAGGATTAAGTAAGAGGCAAACAGTTTTAAGTTTGTATCTAATTTCATTATTCTTTGGATTCATTGCTTTATTCCAAGGAACAATAGGGAAGTTAACTAGCTTAACAATCCTAGTTTTATTTATTATAATAATATTTAGTTTTATTTATTACCAAAATGAAAAAATTAAAAACAATTAGTTTAATTCTTTTAATATTATTACTATCAGCTTGTACTAATGATAGTATTGATTTAAAGATTAATGGAGAGGACTTACATGTAGATATCTCAGCAGATGCTTTGAGTAGAACTCGAGGATTATCAGGAGTAGAAAGTCTTTGTGATAATTGTGGAATGGTTTTTATATTCGGAGAAGAGTCTAAATATACTTTTTGGATGAGAGAGATGAATTTCCCATTAGATATTTTGTATATCCAAAAAGATGAAATAGTAGAGATATTTAAAGATGTTCAGATCTTAAATGACATGGGAGAAATTACAGAAATATTTCCTAATCAGAGCGCTGACAAGGTCTTAGAGCTAAATGCTGGATGGTGTGATGCTCACAATGTTCAAATAGGTGACAGGATAGAATTATAATTAACAGTATAAGAAATGAAATTATCAGAGAGAGCAATAGCTACTCAAGAATCACCAATTAGGAAGTTGAAACCTTTAGTAGATCAAGTTGAAGCTAAAGGAATTAAAATATACCGTCTAAATATTGGGCAACCAGATTTAGAAACTCCTAAAGAGATAGTAAAAGTCTACAAAAAATATCATGAAAAAGTTTTAAGCTATGGTCCAGCTCAAGGCTTAGATTTGTATCGAGAAAATTTAGTAAACTATTACCAAAGAAATAATATTGATATTAATAAAGATGATATTATTGTCACCACTGCTGGCTCAGAAGCTATTATTTTTGCTTTAATGACAACTTGTAATCCTGGGGATGAGATTATCATTCCTGAACCTTTCTATACCAATTACAATGGATTTGCTAAAATGGCTGGAGTTAAAGTAGTTCCTTTAACTACTCATGCTGAGAATGGATATGGTTTACCAAGTGATGAAAAGATTAAAGAGTTAATTAATGAAAAGACTAAAGCTATTCTAATCTGTAGTCCTAATAATCCTACTGGAGCAGTTTATCCTCGTAAAGATATGGAAAGAATTGCTAAAATAGCTCAAGAACATGATCTATTTATAATCTCTGATGAAGTTTATCGAGAATTTATTTACAATGGAGAAGAACAAGTTAGTTTTTTAAATATCAAGGATATAGAAGATAAAGTTATCATGGTTGATAGTATCTCTAAGAGGTATAGTGCTTGTGGAGCTAGAATAGGTTGTTTAATTTCTCGGAATAAAGGAATAATGGCTGCAGCTTTGAAATTTGCTCAAGCTAGACTATGTCCACCAACAATTGATCAATTAGCTGCTAACGCTGCTATTGATATTAAGCCTAGTTATTTCAAGAGAGTAATAAAGGAGTATGATAAACGAAGAAATATTGTCTTTAATGCTCTACAAGAGATGGAAGGAGTAATCTGTGAAAAACCAGCTGGTTCTTTCTATATCATGGCTAAACTACCAATTAAAGACGCAGAAAGCTTTATAAAATGGCTTTTAACAGACTTTGAGATAGATAATGAAACATTGGTACTAGCTCCAGGAAATGGCTTCTATGCTACTCCAAATGCTGGTAGAGACAAGGTTAGAATAGCCTATGTTTTGAATGAAAAAGACCTAAAGAAAGCAATGTATATTTTAAAGAAAGGTTTAGAAGAATACAAAAAAATAAATAATAATTAATATAAAAATATGAAAAAAGCAATTATTTTTGCAATTTGTATAGCATTTCTATGGAATTTTTCTTTGAGCTTAGTTAAAGCTGAGGAAGTAGATAACGTAGAAGAGGTAGAATCTTATCTAGAAGAAGATATCCAGGAATTTATTGGAGAGAATCAAGTAATTTTAGATGTTCAAGATATAGAAGGAGTTACTGTTAAAGAGGTTAAAAAGATGCCTAGTAAATTTGGTTTATTTTGGAGAGGAATGAGAGAAAAAGTGACAGTAGCTTTAACCTTTAATCCTATAAAAAAGGCAGAAAAAAGATTAATGTTTGCGGGAGAAAAGATTAAATTATCAGAATATATTATAGAAAATTCTGAGAGTGAAAAAGCACAAGAATTAGCAATAAAAATGTCAGAGAAGGCTAATGAATTTATTCTAAAAATAGAAGAGAATAAAGATAAAATATTAGATAGAGCTGAAGAGAAAAGGGGAAAGATATTTGAAAATGTATTAAAACACAAGGCTAATCGAGATGCTGTACTAGATAAAATAGAGAATAAGATTCCTACTGAAAAGTTAGAGAAACTTAATTTAATAAGAGAAAATAATAAGATTGAAGATGAAAAATTAAAAGCAATCTTAAAGAGCAAAAAGCTTCCAGAAATTTACAAGAAAAAGATTCAAATCCAATATAATAATTTTTCTAATAAGCTAGAATATCATAAAGAATTTATTGAAAAAAATAAGGAATTAATAGAGAAAGCAAAAGAAGGAGATAAAGAAGCTAAAGCAGAGTTAACAAAGATAAAAAAAGATACTAAAGAGGAATTAAAAGAGACTGTAGATGCAATTGTTGCTGAGAAGAGAGTAGAGAAAGATAAGCTATTAATAGAAATTAAAGAAAATAAGAGAGGATCTTATGAATCTTTCAAAAAATCAATGTCTGCTAAAAAGAAGTTGATGGAGAATACTGTAGGTACTAGTGAAGATGTTAGAGTTCAATTACGAAATAGTAATAAGAAGATAATAGAAGCAAAAAGAAGTGTAATTAAGAAAGAAAGAGCAATTAGATCTAGTATAGTCCCAACAGAAGTAAAAGGAGCAGAGAAGCTTCATCCTATTGTTGAAAATAATCGTAAATTTTTGGAAAAGCTAGGTGTTGATGTAAATACATGGTCTAGAAGAGTTACACCTGAATTAGAGAAATGTTTTAGAGGAAAAGTCGGTGAAAAGAGATTTAAAGAAATAGAGAAAAGTTCTTCTGGAGATCCTCAAGCTCTAAGAGTATCTGATCTTATTAAAGCTAGAAAGTGTGTTAATCAGTAAAAAGGGGCTATAGTATTGACTTTTTATCTCTATTGTAGTAAAATTCTATTACATTATTAATATAATCTTTATAAAGATATGAAAATTGCAATAGTAAAAACTGGTGGAAAACAATATAAAGTTAAAGCTGGTGATAAATTTAAAGTAGAAAAACTAGTTAGTGAAGAAGGTAAATCTATTAAATTAGATGTTCTTTTAATGGCCGATGGAGATAAGGTTGAAGTTGGAACTCCAATGTTAAAAGATAAGGTTGAAGCTAAAGTTATTCGACAGTTTAGAGATAAAAAGATTAGAGTTGTTAAATACAAGAATAAGACTAGATATTGTAAGGTTTATGGTCACAGACAACATTTAACTGAATTAGAAGTTACTAAAGTATAATATTTCTAGATAGATATAAAAAAGCCTCGTTTCTAACGGGGTTTTTTGGTTGACCCAATTACTTTATTATCTATTATTACCATCCATACTCGCTATAAAACTTTTTGTCTTTAATTTGCTCAAAGACAAATCTAATATAATCAATAGTATTATCAGGTAGATTATCTATTGGAAACCACGACAAATCATCACACTTATTAGGCTCCATGTTTTTGACTTCATCTTGCTGTTTATTAGTTATAAAAAAAGCATCTACCCACTCAACCTTTTCTTCTGATTTTCGATGCATAATATGTACTATATTTACATCATCTGTTTTTAATGTGATTCCTATTTCTTCTTTAACTTCCCGAATTAAAGTCTGAGTAAATGTTTCATTTTTTTCTACATGACCAGAAGGAATGCCATATTTTCCGTCATTATAGCCCGTATTATAACGACGCTGTAATAATACTTTATTATCTTTCATTAATATAAGATAAGAGGCGGTCATATTATGGGGTTTCTTTTTATTCATGATTTTATATTTAAGTAGCTAATTTAAATTTTTTTACTTTATTTTTTAAAATAGGACTGAGAACTCGTCTTTCTTTTTCAAGATTATAATGTAGTTGAAGATTAAGCCAGAATTCAGGAGAATTATTAAAGTATTTTGCTAATCTCAAGGCTGTATCAGCAGTAATAGCTCTTTTGTTTTTAACAATTTCACTAATTCTAATAGCAGGAACATTAATGTCCTTTGCTAAACGATACATAGTGATATTAAGGGGTTTTAAAAATTCTTCTTTTAATATTTCACCAGGATGAATTTGTTTTATTTTACTCATATATTTAATGATAATCTATTATTTGGACTTGATAAGCATGACCATTATTCCATTCAAATATTATTCGCCATTGATCGTTGATCCGAATACTATGTTTATTCTTAAATTTACCTTTCATCAGTTTAAGATGATTAGAAGGAGGAGTATGTAAATCATTTAAAGAAATAGAAGCTTCTAAAATTAATAATTTCATCAAAGCTTTCTTTTGAATTGAAGTAGGTAATTTTTTAGAATATTCATAATTGAATATCTTTTTAGTTTCTTTACAATTAAAAGTTTTAATCATAATCGCTTTTCTTATTTTTAATAATAACGTAAGACGATAATATTGTCAAGCGTTATTAGTCTTTTATTCCAACCTCTTCCTATCCTCTAAAGCTGAAGAAAGAGTTAGTTCGTCAGTGTATTTTAAATCAGAGCCCATAGGGATCCCTTGAGATAAATGATTTATTATTTAGTATGAGTAGGAGGTATTGAATTTACTTTAGTATTAAATTTAATTATTCCAGGGATAAGTAATGTATTCATGTATGAATTTGACCTACAATAATTATTTAAACAAAATGTTTTAGCATTACAATGACTATCACATCTTGTACCCATGCTCCATTCATTAGGTTTACAGAACTCAGTAATTCTTTCTGAAGTACAATCTAAATAGGTATCACAAGGAATATATTTTTTATTCAATTCACAGTTAATTTGATATGAATTTTTTGATAGATAATTATAATATCCATAGCCCACAAGAATGAAGAGTAATATAATTAACAAAATCCATTTAAGATATTTTTTCATATTATTTTACTCATATATTCACAAGCTTAGCTTAATTTATTTGTGTATAATGATTTATTGATAAACATCGTGATTTCCTACAGAATGAAAATATACTGTATTTTTCTTTTTACTAAATTCAAAAATTATTCGATATTTATAACCAATTGAGAATGATAAAAACTTTTTAAGTCTACCTTTTAATTTATGTGTTTTTAGTTTTGGGTTGCGCGGATTTCGACGAAATATTACTTCATGCTCCTCAGCAATTGTTTTTACAGACGAGGGTAGTTTTCGATATTCTTTGGCAAATTTTGAACTATAGATAATTTTCATAGATAGTGATTATCTTAAGTTTTTTAGAGATTTTAAAGTTTTACCTTTGCCTGATATAATTTCCTGACGACTTTCATTAAGTTCGTTTAATAGTTTTCCGGCTTGCCAATCGCGTAAAAGATCACGAAAAAATTCACTAGTACTGATATATTGTTCTTTTTTTACAAAAGTTTTTACATTTTTAGCCATTTGAGATGGCATAGAAATATTAATTATTTCTCGCATAAGTTTAAATTAATTGTAATATATTGTATTACAATATTAACACACTGTAAATTTTTGTCAATGAGATATTCTAATTTAACTTTTTCCTATTCTCCAGAGCAGAGGAGAGAGTTAGTTCGTCAGTGTATTCTAGGTCTGAACCCATGGGAATACCTCTAGCTAAACGAGTAATAGTTATATTAGAGTTCTTAAAGATGTTTTTTAAATAAGTAGTAGTAGCTTCTCCTTGAATGTTAGCATCAAATGCTAGAATAATTTCTTTAACATTGTTGTTTTTAATTCTATTTACTAATTCTTTTATAAATAGCTTGTCGGGAGTCATACCTGAGAGAGGATCGATAAGACCACCAAGAATATGATAAACTCCATTGAACTTACCAGTAGATTCCATAACTTCTAAGTCGCTAGTATTAGCAATAACACAAATAGTATCTTTCTGACGATTAGAACTACTACAAATAGGGCAGGGGTTAACATCAGAGAAGTTATTACATAACTGACAGACCTTTAGTTCTTTAGTATTATGTAAAGCTCTCATAAAGTCATCTATCTTAGCTTTAGGTTTTGAAGCCAAAAAAAGAGCAAGACGCTCAGCTGATTTAGGGCCAATGCCCGGCAGAGTCATCAATTGCTCTATTAAGTTTTTTATTATATTTGGATACATTTAGAAATTGAAGTTAGGCATAGATATTTCTCCATTTTTCATCTTCTCAGCCATCATTTTTTGAACCTTATTAGTAGCATTAGAAAATAGTTCAGGAATAATACTTTCAATTGTTGAGTTTTCCATATCTTCTGGAATACTTAGAGAAAGTACTTTTTGATTACCATCCATTTTTAAAACAATACCTCTTTGTTCTACTTCTACATTCTCTTGAGAAAGAGTATCTTGCATACTCTTAGCTTGAGCTTTTAAATCTTTAATTTGGTTTAATTTGGAGAACATATTCATAATCTTATCTTTTGTTATTTATTATACTTCTATTGGTTCTGGACTTGCATCTGCTCGTTTTTCTAGACTCTTGAAACTAACTGTTTCTAGATCGAAAAAGGTTTTAACCATTCCAGTTGGACCATTCCGATGTTTAGCAATATGGATTTCAGCAATTCCTTTCTCCTCAGGAGTTAGGTCTTCTAAACGATAGTTTCTATCTGCTGCTTTTCGATAGATAAACATTACTACATCAGCATCTTGTTCTATTGTACCAGACTCTCGAAGATGAGCCAATTTAGGTATCGCAGGTTTAGTTTGTTCTACAGCACGAGAAAGCTGAGATAGGGCAATGATTGGAATATTTAATTCTCGAGCAATGTTTTTTAAACCTCTAGTGATTTCAGCAACTTCTTGAACTCGATTCTCTTTATTTCCCTTAGATTCCATCAACTGTAAATAATCAATGATTAAGAGAGAAAGGTTATGTTCTAATTTTAATCTTCGAGCTTTAGTTCTAATCTGCATGATATTTAGGGAAGCAGAGTCATCGATAAATATCTTTGCTTCAGAGAGAGTTCCCATAGCATGTCCTATTTTTGGAAAGTCATCATGTTCAGCTTTATCAGATAATCTACCAGTTCTCATTTTCCATAATGATACTCCAGCTTCAGAACAGAGGATTCTATCCACTAATTCTTCTTTACTCATTTCTAAAGAGAATAGTCCAATTGTTTCTTTACCACTTACAGCAGCATGACGAGCAATATCTAAAGCTAGAGATGTTTTACCAACAGAGGGCCGAGCCGCGATAATAATTAGGTTAGATTTTTGGAAACCAGCTAGGACATTATCTAAATCAGGAAATCCAGTTGGAACACCTCTGAGTTTACCTTTATTCTTATGCAATTCATCAATCCTATCAAAAGTATCATTTAAAACACTAGAAATTGGTATAAAGTTTTCTCGGAGGAACTTTTGGGATATTTGAAAAAGCTTTCTTTCAGAATTATCTAAAACATCATCAACTACATTAGTTTCATCATAGGCTAGACTAATGATCTCTTGAGAGGCTTTTAATAATCTTCGGAGAGTGGCTTTCTTTTGAACTATTTCAGCGTAGTATTTTACATTACCAGCAGTAACTACAGAGTTAGTTAAACTAGCTAAATATGATTTACCACCAATGTTTTCCAATTCTTTTCTGTCTTCTAGAGAGTTAGCAACTGAGAGTAGATCAATTGGTTCTCTTTTTTCATAGAGTTCTAAACAAGATTCATATATTTTCTGATGAGCATTTCGGTAAAAATCTTCAGGATTTAAAATATCAGCAATCTTGTTAATTGCTTCATCATCAATTAAAATAGAGCCCAAGACATTAGCTTCAGCTTCTAAATTATGTGGAGGTATCTTATCAATACTTTCAGACTTATTTATAGTAGTTATTTTTTTATTCATAGTATGTATATTCTAACAGAAAAGAATTTCTAGACAAGTCTTTTATATACAGTTTATGCACTTCTTTTAAACATAGAGGAAGTATTGATTTTTTGTGAGATATATGTTATATTCTACATAGTAAAAATACAATAAATTGTATTTTTTGTTATAATACATATAGATTATGCGCCGTTAGCTCAGTTGGTAGAGCAGCAGCCTTTTAAGCTGATGGTCGCAGGTTCGAATCCTGCACGGCGTACCACTTAAATATCTAGGAATAGGTATTTTTTTGTTTGAATTAAAAAACCGCGAAAAGTATGAAACTTTCCACGGTTTGTTTTTAAAGCACTATCTATTGAATGGTCCACATTCTTCGATATGACCTCTTAGTTTTGCGAAAGTATTAACTAAGATAGGAACTGTGAAATATAATCCACACTTACTACAAACATATCTATTATAAGCTGGAGCAGTATGATATTTATGAAAGAAACCACCACAATGTTTATGTTTTGTTAAGTGACTATCTAATGGATCATTTTCGTCATTAACATCTTTGTTTATTAGAGTCTCATCAAAAGGTGTTAATACAACTTCTATACCTTTTTCCATTTTTCCTCCTAATTTTGTATCGAGCTAAACTCGAGTGTTTTTATTTATTTAAATCTAATTTCAACTGTTTCTTTTTAATTATTTTCTTTACTAAGAATTTAATTAATCTAATTATTTTCTTTAAAAGTGGTTTACGTTCTTCTTTCTCACCTTCTAACATTACATAAAGAGCAGGAACAACTACTAAAGTTAAAACAGTAGCAAAGGTTAATCCAAAGATAATTGAATAACTTAATCCAGCCCAGAAGGGATCAGCAAATGCTAAAGGTAATAATCCAATAACAGTAGTTACGGTTGTTAGAATGATTGGTTGTAATCTAGACATGGCTGCTTCATGAATTGCGGGAATAAATTCCATCTTAGTTTTTCGAATGTTGTAATTAATTCGAGAAATTAAAACAATGGCATCATTAACCACAATACCTACTAAGGATATTACCCCAATAAAGGCTGAAATGCTAAAGTTTAATCGTAATATTGTTAATCCGAAGACAACTCCAATTAAAGAGAGTGGTAGAGTGAACATAATGATTAGAGGTTGCTTGAAAGAGTTGAATTGTAGAACTAAAATAGTAATAATCAAAAGTACAGCTACAATCAAAGTAGTAAACATCTCTTGAAATGATTTTTCAATATCTTCTTGCTCTCCACCATATTCGATAAAGTAATTTTTTGGTAATTCGTAAGTTTCTAATTTAGTAGCTAGTTCTTTAAAGGTTTTAGTAGCGTTATATCCATTCTTCAAAGAAGAGGAGACTCTAATAACTCGTTCTGAATTTTGATGTTGAATTGAAGATACACTTGGTTCAAACCCTATATTTGAGATAGCTGAAAGAGATATTTGTCCTTTAGGAGAAGATATTAAAATATTCTTTACATCTTCAATATTATCAAAATTATCTTCATCATATTTAACTTGAATTTTAATATCTTTTCCTTCTTTAGTAACTTCTGAGGCAGTAGTTCCATAGACTATTTGTCTTAAAGACATGGCTACTTGAGCTACACTTAGATTATAGTAGCTTAATTTGTTTTGATCTAAGTTGATGACAAATTGTCCAGTAGTATTTTCTAAATCTGTTTCAATATCAATAGGACCATCTATTCCTTCTAAGAATACTTGAATATCACCAGCTATCTTATTTAGTTCATTTAAATCATCACCAGTAACTCGGACTTCAATTGGAGAGCCAGCTGGAGGACCACCAGCCATTGGTGGAATAGTAATCTTAATATCATCTTTATTATATTGTTCAAAGTAATCTCGAGCTTCTTGAGCTAATTCATTACTTGTTTTTTCTCGATCATCTGGATCAATTAAATTAACAGTGATATTGGCTAAATGAGTTTTAGTAGAACCACTATCCCAACCCCAACCCTGAGAAGAACCAATGACCATCACATAGTTTTCACATTCTTCAATAGATCGAACATATTCTTCAATAGGTTTCATTCTTTCTTCAGTTGTTTCAATGACTGTTCCGTTTGGTGTTTCGATGTTTACAAAAAAGTAATCAAAATCAAACTCAGGGAACATTTCTACTTTCATTAATCCAATAATTGGAAAGAGAACAGAGATAACAAATAATCCAATGAATGACCAGATAAGAGTTCTACGATATTTTTTACTAGGCAATAGTTTTTTTAATAATATTTCATATTTAGCCTTAACTGGAACTAAAAGTCTTTCTAAAAGAGGAACCTTTGGATTTATAATCTTCATTAACTTAGATTTTTGATGAGGCTCATCAGCTTTATCATGTCTATTTTTCTTTCTTCTTAAAATTCGAGAAGCTAGCATCGGTAGGATTGTGAGAGAGATGAATAAAGAAGAAGCTAGAGTAAAGAGAATTGTTAAAGGTATATATTTTAAATATTCTCCCATTATTCCAGAAATTAAAAGCATGGGAACAAAGGCAGATATAGTAGTCATTGTTCCAGAAATTAAAGCTAATTTAAAAGTAGCTAGAGAGTGCAGAGCAGCATTAAGGGCAGTCATTCCCTTATGCTCCATAGCTTCAAATATTCCTTCCATAATTACAATGGAAGTATCAACCAGAAGTCCCAGAGATAGTACTAATGAAAAAGTGGTCATACTGTTTAAAGTAAAACCAATTACTTTCATAAAAAAGAATGATGATAGGAATGCTAGAGGAATTACAAAAACTGCTAAACTGGATTCTTTCCAACCCATAGCAATAAATATAATTAAAATGATTAAAAAGATTGTTTGAACAGCACTTTTACCTAAAGTATTTAAATCTTTTTCAACATAAACAGAGTTATCATTAGTAATCTTGATGTTTAGATCTTCTGGCACTCTTTTGTTATCTTTTAATTTATTTACTTCTTGTTTAGCACTTTCTACTATTTTTAAAATATTACCACCTGTTTTTTTATAAACTTGAATAGATATTGTATTTTGAGGTTCACCACCAGCAACAGATAATCGAGAGATGGTAGTCTTATCTTTAAAGGTATCTTTAATCTCAGCAATATCTTTTAAATAAATAGGCTGGTCTTGATTGTAGGTAATGATTAGGTTTTTTAGAGGTTCAATTTCTGTAAAACGACCCTCAGTTCTTAAGCTATATTTATAGCCATCAATTTCAATATTACCTAAAGGCATATCAATATTTGAAGCAGCAATTATATTACTAACCATTGAGATATCTAAACCATATCCTTGTATTTTTTGTTGATCAATTGTAATTTGATATTCCTTTTTTAATTCACCAAGAATAGGAGCTTTGGATACTCCAGGGATGTTTTCCAATTTATCTTGCATTAAGTCAGCGTATTCTTGTAATTGAGAATTATTATAGTTTCCAAATAAAGAAAAAGTAATTAGAGGAAAATCATTAGCTCTAATTTCAGTAACAATTGGATCTTCTGCTTCATCTGGTAATCTAGGTTTAGCAGTGTCAACAGCATCACGAAGATTTCGCATAGCTTCTTTCATGTCTACTTCTGGATCAAATTGAACAAAGATAGAAGAGAAGCCAATATTAGAACTAGAAGTCATCTCATCTAGATTTTCTAAATTATCTATTTCAGATTCTAATTTATTAGTAATTAAATATTCAATATCTTCTGGAGCAGCTCCAGTATACATTGTATTTACAACCGCAAAAGGGATTTTAACTTCTGGATCTGATTCTCGGGGTAGAGTAGCTAAACTCATTATTCCGAATAGGAAGATAGCTCCAATGATTAAATAGGAGAAACGAAAATGTTTAATAAAAAAACCAAAGAAAGAATTAGTACTTTCTAATTCATATTTCTTCTCTGCTTCATTAGAAAAATTAGGAGTGTTATTTAATTCCATTTTATATTTTTATTAATAATCAGAAATTTCAACTTCTGTGCCTTCGTTTAATAATTTAGCATTTTCAATAGCTATTTGTTCACCCTCTTCTAGACCATTACTAATAACTATTTTATCATTAATGATTTGGAGGTATTCAACTATTCTATTAACTATCTTATTATCTTCAATTATTTTTACAGTAGCTGTGTCCTGTTCTAGGTCTACTGCTTTCAAAGGAATAATATAGATGTTTTCTTGTTCAGCTAATTTACTTAAAGGAATTTGGACATCAGCAAAGGATTCTGGTATTAAATCTAAATTACTATTATTATATCCTATTTCAATAGTTACTTTTTTACTAACTGGATCAGCAATTGGATTAATTTTACTTAAAGTTCCAGGGAAAATGTTATTAATCATTACTTCATCACCAAGAGTTAGGAAACTAACATTTTCAGCTGGAATTGATGTTTCTATTTTAACATGGTTAACAACAGATATTTCAAATAATCCTTGGCCAGCATTTACTTCATCACCAATTTCAACCATCTTGTTGGAAATTACTCCAGTGAAAGGAGCAATAATATTTTGTCTAGATTTACTAATTCCAACTAGATCTAAATTAGTCTGAGCAGATTGTAAAGAATTCTCTGCTCCACTGATTGCTAGAATCTTTCCTTGGTTAGCATTAGCTAGGGCTGTTTCAGCACTAGTTAATCCAATTTGAGATAATCTAAGGGCACTATTGATTTGATCTAATAGACCTCTATTAACTAATCTTATACTTTCTATTCCTTGAAGAGTTGTATTAGCATAACTTAGGTTTGTAGAAACTGTATTTTGATAACTAATAGTACTATTAGTTAAAGTAGATAAAGAAGTTTGATTAAAATCAGAAGAAATTATAGTAGAGTACATTCCTAAGAGAATTGTATCAATTAAAGATTTAGAGTCTCCTAAGAGCATAATTGTTTCACTAAGAACTTCTTCTATATTATTTTTATTAATTTCTTGATTATATATTTCTTCATAATCATTTTTCAATCTTTGATATGAAGATTTAGCTTGGTTTTTGTAGCTAAAATTCCGAGCTGAGAATACATTTTCTAAACCACTATAAATTACTTGATGATCTACTCCTAAAATACCATCAGCAAAATCTAAAGTATTATAAACATTATTTAAATATCCTTCATTACTAATAATAGAGTTATTCAAGGTGTCATTTAATGATTTAGTAGTACTTTCAATAGTATCAGTATGAGTAGATTCAGCTAATTGTAGAGATTCTTGAGCTTGTTCTAAAGCTAATTTAGCCTGAGTTAGAGTTTCTTCAGCACTAATTAAGCTACTATTGTAGGAATTAAGAGCTGTATTGTAGGAATTAAGAGCTGAAGAATAATTAGTTTCAGTTCTGGCATCAAAGAGGTAGGCCAATGATTGACCAATTAGTAATTCATCTCCTTGTTCAGCTAGAATGTTAGTTACTGTTCCACCAGTTAGAGCTTTAATAACTACAGATTTTAGAGGTTTAATAGTTCCAGTAATTTCCATCATTACTGTTTCACTTTGTTTAGAAACAGTCATAACTTGGATTTTAGGTTTAATAGTTTCAATTACCTCTTTATCAGTATCCTTGTTAGAACAAGCAGTTAAAGAGAATAACAAAACTAAGGTCATTAGAATAGCGACTTGTTTTCGGTATTTATTGATCATATATTTAATCATTTTAATTATAATAATTAGGTTATTTTAGCTTAAATAAGGGAAAAGTCAAGGGTTTTTAGAATTTGATTATTCAAAAAAGACTTTAATAAATTAAAGCCTTTTTATTAATCTTTATAATAATTTAATCATCACTTTCATCAGCAATATCACCAACTATTTCTTCTAAAATATCCTCTAGGGTTATAAGTCCTAATATTTGACCATCTTTTCTAGTAACTAATGAGATATGGCTATTACTCTTAATCATTTTCTTGAAAGTAGAGTTTATCTTTTTGTGTTCGTCAGTATTAATTAAAGCTTGAACATATTTTTCTAAAGTGTTCTCTCTTTCATCACTATTTAGAATCTTCATAATATCTTTAATATGAACATAACCAATAATATTGTCTTTGTTATTCTTGTAGACTGGATATCGACTATGTTGCTCGTGAGCCATATAGTAAGCAACTTGATCAACTTCAGCATCATGATTAACAGAATTAACTTTGTAAAAAGGAGTCATTACTTCTTTGACTGTTTTGTCATTAAAGTTAAGAATATTCATAATCATTTCATGTTCTTTGAATTCAATGGTTCCACTTTCTACAGCCATTCTACTCATAGCTTTAAATTCAGTTTCTGAAACAATTTCAGCTTTACTATTGGTTAAAAGATTTAATATTTTTTCTAAGATCCAAATTATTGGATAAAGGATTATTTCTAAACTATAAACAAGGGGGGCAAATCTTAAAGCTATTTTTTCAGCATTAATTTGGAAATAGGCTTTAGGCCACATTTCACCAAAGATTAAAATTAAAAGAGTGACAACTCCAGTTGCTATTCCAATAGCAGCAGAGCCAAACCTTTCTTGAATCCAAACAGTAGTTAAGGCAGCAGTAAAAACATTTACTAAGTTATTACCTAATAATATTACAACTAAAAGTTTATTCTTTTTGTTTAATAATTTTTCTACTAACTTAGCATTTTTCTTTTCTTCTTCAACTAAAGCTTTAACTTTGGCAGAGGAGAGAGAAAAAAGAGCAATTTCCATTCCAGAGAACCAGGCTGAGAGAGTTAGTAAGATAACTAAATACAATAACATCATAATTGATTTGGTTATTTTTAATCTATATATGTATATAGTATAAAAAATAGAGGGATAAGGCAATTTGTATTTTCATGTTTTGATAATTATTTGTTATAATTCAAACATGAAAAAGAATTATTATCATCAAACAGTAAAAGCAGTTATCTCTGAACTTAAATCAAGTACTGAAGGTTTGAGTACTAAAGAGGTGAAGAAGAAAAAGCTTAAATATGGTTTGAATAAATTAATTGAACAAAAGAAAGTTTCTAAATTCTTTATTTTCCTCAGTCAATTTCATAGCATTCTAATTTATGTTTTAATCTTAGCTTCAGGGATTTCTTTTTTATTCCATGAATATATTGATGCTGTTGTAATTATGGCAGCTGTTTTTTTAAATGCTTTAATTGGTTACTTTCAAGAGAATAAAGCTAATAGTGATTTATCTAAATTAAGAACATATATTAAAAGGGAAGTGTTTGTAAGGAGAGATGGAAAGCAATTTTTAATTGATGTTCAGAATCTAGTTCCAGGGGATATAGTTTTGTTACAAGCTGGTTCTAGAATTTCAGCTGATGCTCGAATTATTGAATCCAATGAATTAAAAGTTGATGAATCAGTTTTAACTGGAGAATCTATTGCCGTGGACAAGAGTAGTCAGAAAGTTTCTGTGGGAGCTGCTACTGGAGACCGAAGCTCTATGGTCTATATGGGAACTACAGTAGTTAAAGGAAATGCTGTAGCTATTGTTACTGCCACAGGAATGAAGACAGAGATAGGTAAAATTGCTGGTTATGTTAGTCAAACTAAAGATGAAGATACTCCTTTACAAATTAGATTAAAAAAATTAGGGAAGTTAATTGGAATAGTAGCAGTTGTTATTTGTTTAATTATTTTTGTTTTAGGAATACTCTTAGGTAGATCAACTTTAGAAATGTTTTTAATTAGTGTAGCTATTGCTGTGTCTTCTATTCCAGAAGGATTACCAGTAGCAATTACAGTAGTTCTAGCTATTGGAATGCAAAGGATATTGAAAGAGAAATCTTTAGTTCGAAGATTAGTGGCTGCTGAAACCTTGGGTTCCACAACTGTAATTTGTACTGACAAGACTGGAACTTTAACTCTGGGGAAGATGAAAATCTCTAGTGTTATCTTAGATAATGAAATTGTTGATTTATTCTCTAGAAAGAAAGAAGTTCCTCAGAGAGTAGAAGAGATTCTGCGAACCGGTTTGTTATGCAATGATGCTTTTTTTGAAAATAATTGTGTTTCAGAAGAATGCTTAAAAGAATGGAAAGTTTCTGGTTCACCTACTGATCAAGCCTTACTTTTGTCAGGAGTAGAATTGGGATTAGATTTAGACAAAGAACAAAAGAAATATTCTAGAATAGATGAAGTTACTTTTGATTCTTCTAAGAAGTATATGATGACTTTGCATAAGTATACTAATCTTAAGAGTGATGATCGGTTAATATTATGTAAAGGAGCTCCAGAAGTTGTTTTAGAACATTGTTCCTTTATGGAGACAGCTCAAGGAGTTAAGAAACTTACAGAAAAGAAGAGAGAAGAGTTAAAAAAGATTGAGGATAAATTGACAGCTCAAGGTTTAAGATTATTAGCTGTTGCTCAAAGGAGAATAAATTCTAAACTTTTGAAAGAAAATTTAGATGATAATTTTGAAGCTTTAACTTTCCTTGGTTTTGTAACCTTGCGGGATCCTTTGAGAGAGACCTCTCGTCAAACTATTAAGACTTGTATGCAAGCTGGTATTCGACCAATAATTATTACTGGAGATCATAAATTAACTGCTCGAGCTATTGCTAATGAAGTAGGATTGAAAGTAGCAGCTGAAAATATTTTAGTGGGAAAAGATTTGGATAGTTTAAGTGACGATGATTTAAGAGAGAAAGTTAAAAAGGTTAGTCTTTATGCTCGAGTTAGTCCTCATCACAAGTTAAGAATTATTCAAGCTCTGCAGGAGAATAATGAAGTAGTAGCTATGGCGGGAGATGGTATTAATGATGCTCCAGCAATTCAGATGGCTGATATTGGAATAGCTTTAGGTTCAGGAACAGATATTGCTAAAGAGACAGCAGAGATTGTTTTGTTAGAGAATAATTTCTCAGTAATTGTTCAAGCTATTAAACAAGGAAGAATTATTTTTGATAATCTGAGGAAGATAATTGTCTATCTCTTGTCAGATTCTTTCTCAGGGATGCTCTTGGTTGTTTCGGCGGTTATTCTGGGAATGCCTTTACCTTTGATTCCAGCTCAGATTTTGTGGATTAATATTGTAAATGACTCTTTGCCGAACTTTGCTTTAGCTTTTGAAAAGGGGGATAAGGATATTATGAAGCGGAAGCCTTTGAAAAAGAATGAACCAATTTTGAATAAGGAGATGAAGTTTTTAATTTTTGTGATTGGAGTTTTTACTGATATTGGTATTTTATCCCTATTCATTTATCTCTTTAAAACAGGTTTAGACATTGAGCATATTCGAACATTTATGTTTGCTGCTTTAGGAATTGATTCTCTAATTTATGTATATTCTTGTAAGAACCTAAAGAGACAGATTTGGAATTACAAGTTGTTTGATAACAAACTTTTAATTATAGGAACATTGATTAGTTTTGCAATGCTAATGGCTGGAATCTATCTTCCTTTCTTTCAAGGAGTCTTAAGAACAGTACCTCTAGGAGCAGAGGGTTGGTTAATTATGGCGGGAGTAGCTGTATTTGAAGTATTTTCTATTGAACTTGGTAAATGGTTATTTATTCATCGCTGGAGAAAGAAGAAATAGTTTTCTTTGAATATAGTAAATCTCGTTGAAAGCGGGGTTTTTTTTGTTTCTTAATATGAGTTGACAAATCGTACCAATATGCTATAATAATCTATTCTTCAAATACCAGAAGAATTGCGTTGGAAACGTAGAGGATAACCTAAAGGTCACTGGAAGTGACTGGTTATCGCTTGGGATGTGCCGGAGGCACAAGTATATTGTTCTTCAGGAGAAGTTATCAATATACTAGCAGTTTAAAAAAACCAAGAAAAAAGGAGGAAAGATGAAAATGATCTTTCAAAAAGCAGTACTGAGTTTTTTAGAAGAGAACAAGATGAAGCAAACATATCTTCTTCTCTTAAGTCTCGCGAGAGGTAAGCATGATATCGAAGAATTACATGGTTTACTTCGAGCAAATTGTCGTTTAGATAGAGAAGAGCTGTCTCTATTAAAGAGGGCTTGGAATAATCTCTATTCAGGTAATCCTCCCCAAGGAGGAATAAGACCTTCAAATGAAACTTGTCGAGAAATGTTTGAGAAATGTTGTCCAGAGAAAGGATTAACAAAACATTATTTTAAGAAATTGATAGAGAATAGTATTTCTAGAGAGAGAAATCATCAGTATGGTAATCTTTATGCTTCTCATGTACCTGTCTATTTTTTTAAATTAACTTTCTTTCGTGAATTTATCAGTCTGAAATTATTTGATCAAAAATTCAAAGTACAATTTGATATTTTAGATGATGAATTAGTGATTCAATTAATAATTTCTCAAGAAAAACTAACAGAGAAAGTAACTCATCAATTAATAAGTGAAATACCAGATTATTTTTGGGATCATTACAAAATGACTTCTTCTAATACCTTTCTTAAATTTATATATTCAGTGAAATTATCTGAGCATAATAAACTTAAGAATATTATCCGCAGAGAGAAAGGGGAGGTAAAAAAAGATATTTATCTTGTCTCTGGTCATTGGGAATTTGTTTACTTCTTGCAAAATGTTTTGAAAGAAATTGGACTACCGATTACTGAAATTTTATTTTCTTTTCCCGATACCTATACTTTTGTTAAAAAGTGTATCTTAGAGCTTGGTCCGAAAAATAATATGGAATTACCGGGTGGTAAAATTTTAGAATGCAAACAATTGGGTGCTGTGGATGGCGAACATGAAATTGATATCTATGCTCCGAAATATGAGATACCAACAAAGAAATTGAAGGAATGCATTCGTTCTTTAGTAGATGATGGTAAATCAATAGTTATTGCTTCTGGTAATGATGAAGATTATGAGGAATTGAGATGGACATTGTTAGATAAAATATCTGATTAGTGTTCAAAAGTAATTAATATTTGGAACCGATTAAGTTAGTCGGTTCCATTTTTTATTTCTTAAATTTTATTGACTAATTTACATTAATGAACTAAGTTAGGAAAAGAATAAATAAAAAAATAGGAGGATATATGAAAACAATTATTGTTGGTGCTGTGGGAAGATGGGGATATGGCATCCTTCATCTAGTAAAGAAATTTTCTAAAATTATCGCTGTTGATTTTAGTAAAGATGTTCAAACTTTAATGCAAGATGAAGCAGTTTTGTATTGCGTTCAGAAACTAAGCCAGCTCCAGAGAGCTAATATTGATTATAATGCGGAATTAATGATTATTGCTATTCCTGGACAATACTTTCGTAAGTTTTTAAAAGATAATATTGATTTTCTAAAAGCCTATTCAGGTATTGTAGTTTTACAGATGAAGGCTTTGGAAGTTGGAACTGGCAAGACTTTAACTGAGATTTGGGATGAAATTATTGGTACTAATCGTAGAGTTGTCTTAGTCGGACCAGTTCATTCTGAGTACCTTGTTGAAGGTAAACCAGTTTCTATGGTTTTGTTAGCTGAAAAAGAAAATCAAGATGTTATTGATCAAGTATTAGAACTGTACAAACACCCTTCTTTAAAGTTAAGAATTCAGCATGATGTCCAAGGAGGTCAAATAGGTTCATCTTTAAAGAATCCAGTGGGAATAATGGTTGGTGTGGCAATTGGTTCAGGATATGAATCTTTAGTGGGCGACTTAATTACCCGATCTTTAAAAGAAGTTAGTGAAGTAATTGTTCTGAAAGGTGGTCAGAAAGAAACTGCCTATGGACTTTCTCATTTAGGAGATTATGCTGCCACTGCTTTTTGTGATTTAAGTCATAATCGGAAATACGGAGAATTTTTAGCTACTGGCAGTGGTAAATGGCGAGGAGGTTTAGTAGAGGGTATTAAAACTACTGGAGCTTTTTGGTCTTCGGTGAGTGATATTGAGTCAGTTGAAAAATCAACTACTAGTAATTCTCGATTTCCATTATTTAGAGCTCTCTATGGAATCTTGTTTGAAGGATATGATATTGAAGATTCTATTAAAGCATTGCGCGCTAGAGAAATAAAAGAAGAATTTTAAGAAAGTGATGGTCTCTTACTTAGGGACCATCTTTTTATTTGATTTTATTTAAAATATGTGTTAATATATCTATACTTTTAGCTAAAAAAGCCCATGGAATAGGCTTGAAATAGGTATTTTTAGAACAATAATATTTAATAGAATGGTAGAAGAAAAAGGTCCAAAGATTGAAGAAGAAGTAATTAAAGAAGATTCTTTAGTATCTAAAAAAAGTTTTTGGAAATCATTTTTTGGTTTTATCACTGATGGAATAAAGGTTATCTTTTCTTTGTTTTTTATTTCTAATTCAGCAAAACCACTTACTAGTGAAGAGCTTAAGCCTTTAACACCTAAAACTAGCTTTTGGAAGTCTGCTCTTAGTTTTAGTTTAGAGATCTTAAAGACAGTTATTATTTCTCTAGCTATTATTCTGCCAATTAGATATTTTGTAATTCAACCTTTCATGGTTGATGGAGCTTCAATGGAACCTAACTTTTACAATAAACAATACTTAGTGATTAATGAAATTTCATATCGTTTTCAAGAACCTAGTAGAGGAGAAGTAGTAGTTTTCAAGAATCCTCAAAATACAAAAGAATACTATATTAAAAGAATTATTGCTTTACCAGGTGAAACTGTGAAAGTAGAGGGTGGAGAAATATATGTTCAAGAGATTGCTAAAGATGATTTTGTTCAAATTAAAGAGTTTGATTATTTACCAGAAGATACTAAGACTTTTGGGAATATTCAGAATTTAGAATTGGGAAATGATGAATATTTTGTTTTAGGAGATAATCGGAAGAATTCTAAGGATTCTAGAATATTAGGACCAATAAAGAGAGAGTTAATTACTGGTAAAGTTTGGGTGAGAGGTTTTCCTTTTAAAGAAGCTCAAATATTTAATTTTTCAGAATATGATTACGGATTGTAAATTTATAATTTAAATAATATTATGGCCAAAAAGCCAGTTAAAAAAACAACTAAAGCTAAGCCTAAAGCAAAGAGTCCTACTAAGTCAAAGAAAAGAAAATTTTCTTTGGTTAAGGGTTTTAAAGATATCCTGCCAGTAGATCAAATGTATTGGAATTTTGTAAGAGAGAAGTTTACTAGTATTTCTCATTCTTATGGTTTTCAAAGAATAGATATTCCAATTGTTGAAGAAACAGGTTTGTTTGCTCGAGGAATTGGAGAAGAAACAGATGTAGTTTCTAAAGAAATGTTTTCTTTTAAAACTTTAGGAAAAGAAGAAGTAAGTTTAAGACCAGAAGGAACAGCTGGTGTTGTTCGAGCATATATTGAACATGGAATGTTGAATAAGCCAAAGCCAGTGAAAGTATACTATACTGGTCCAATGTTTAGATATGATCGTCCTCAAGCTGGTCGTTATCGACAATTCTATCAATTTGGTTTAGAAGCTATTGGAGATGATGATCCAATTATTGATGCTCAGCTAATATATCTATGTAAACAAATGTATAGTGATATTGGTATTCCAGTCGAGATACAGATTAATAGTATTGGTTGTAAAAAATGTAGAAAAGCATATATTAAAGTATTAAAGAATTATTTAAAGAAAAATAGAAATAAGCTTTGTACTAATTGTAAGAATCGTTATTTGAAAAATCCTCTACGAGTATTAGATTGTAAGGAAAAGAAATGTAAAGAAGTAGTAGTAGATGCTCCGCAGATAGTTGATCACTTATGTGAAGACTGTAATAATCATTTTGTAAAAGTCTTAGAATATTTAGAAGATGCAGAAACACCTTATGTTTTAAATCCTTTTATTGTTCGAGGTTTAGATTATTACAATAGAACAACTTTTGAAGTATTTCCTCAGGGAGATGAAGGAAGTCAAAGTGCTTTGGCTGGAGGAGGTCGTTATGATACTCTAATCAAAACTCTTTGTGGTCAAGAAACTCCAGCAATTGGTTTGGCTATTGGAATGGAAAGAACCATTGCTAAGCTAAGAGAAAAAGAAGAAACTCCAGGAGTAAAGAAAAACAAAGAAATTGTTAAAAGTAATCGTTGTGATATTTTTGTGGCTCAGTTAGGAGAACAAGCTCGAAAGAAAGCTTTAGTTCTATTTGAAGACTTAAGAAAAGCTGGATTCAATGTTGGAGAAAGTCTTTCTAAGTCAGCATTAAAAGCTCAGCTAGAAGCTTCGAATAGAAAGAAGGCTAAGTTGAGTATTATTATTGGTCAAAAGGAAATATTGGATAAAACAATTTTAATTAGAGATATGGAAAGTGGAAATCAAGAAATTGTTCCGGAAGATCAAATATTAAAAGTATTAAAAAGAAGGTTACATAGTTTAAATATAAAAAAATAATCAAGTTTAACTTGAAAACATAAAGAAAGGAAGTGAATCCAATGGTAGAAGTAAAAAACAAAGGTAATGAACCATTTGAAAGATTATTAAGAAGATTTACAAAGAAAATAATTCAAAGTGGTAAGTTGCTTCAAGCTCGAAAAGTTAGATTTAAGAAGAAAGCTAAGACTAAAAGAGAGTATAAAGAAGCATCTACATATAAAAGAAATATGCAGGATGAGAGAGATTATCTTAGAAAAATTGGTAAACTAGAAGATTAAAAACAAGTTCCTCATTTAATTATTATAAAGCAAATAAATGAGTTTAAAGGAAACAATTGATAAAGATTTAATTTCAGCACTGAAATCAAGAGATGAAAAGGTGGTGTTAGTTTTAAGGTCGCTGAAGAATTCTTTGAACAATAAAGAAAAAGAAGAAAAGAAAGATTTAAATGATCAAGAAATAATTAAAATCCTCCTATCAGAATCTAAAAAGCGGAAAGATAGTATTGAACAATTCAAAAAAGGTGGGCGAGAAGATTTAGTAGTCCAAGAAACTAAAGAAGTAGAAATTATTCAAAAGTATCTTCCAGAAATGAAGTCGGAAGAAGAGACAAAAAGCATAGTTTGTGATATAATAAAGTCAGAAGACATTGAGAAATCAATGAGTAATTTTGGGCAAGTCATGAAATCTGCTATGCAGAAATTAGATGGTCAAGCCGAAGGAAATATAGTTTCCAAAGTTGTTAAAGAAGAATTAAATTAGAGAAAACAAAAATAAATAAGTTTAAATTAATGTTTTTGTCAAAAAACAATAAAGTTAATTTTAAAGTAACTGTTGCCAGTTTAGTTTTGGTATCAACAGTTATTTTTTTTATACCTTTAATTTCATCAGCTCAAATATTAGTTCCTCAAGTTGCTAATCTAGGAACAGCAGATATTAAAACAATGGCTGGAACACTTATTCAAGTATTCCTAGGTCTTTTAGGTTTAATTGCTTTAGTGATAATTATTTATGGTGGATATGTTTGGATGACTTCTGGTGGTAATGAAGAAAAAGTTACTCAAGCTAAGAAAATATTAACATCAGCAGTGATTGGCATTATAATTATTATGACTTCCTATGTTATAACTAGTTTTATATTAGAATCTGTTCAAAATAATTCTGGTAATAATGGTTCTAATAATCCGAATGGTAACAACATTAGTACTGGTTTAGGAAGCGGGGCTTTAGGAGGTGGTTTAATTGAATATCACTATCCAGAAAGAGATGCTGACGATGTTCCTCGAAATACTATGATTATGATTACTTTTAAAACACCAATAGCTTTAGAGAGTGTTATTGATGGTAATTTTGGAAATGATGCTACTTGTGATCCTTATATCACAGAAGAAGGAATTGAGTGTGGAAAGTTAAGTGAAAAGATTCAAATTTTAGATAATGGATTTTTAAGAGATAATGAAATGATTATTGCTGTTTTAACTGCAGATGCTCAAAGAGTTTTAATTAAACCAATAGAGGCTCTAGGAAATGAAGATTCAAATACTAATACTACTATTCGTTTAGCTTCTGATATGGAAAGTGTCGAAGGACAGACCTTATTTCCAGGATTAGAAAATGGTTATAGTTGGCAATTTGAAATTAGTACCTTTCTAGATTTAACTCCTCCAGAAGTTACTTTTGTTTGGCCAGCTCAAGATGATATAGTAGCTCGAAATGCAATTGTGCAAATTAATTTTTCAGAACCAATAAACATTTTAAGTGTTGATGGTAATATTCTTATTCAAGATGATGATAATTTAACAGGTGAGCTAAAAATTAGTAATCAATATCGAACTGTAGAATTTTTATCAGATGGAGACTGTGGTGGAGTAAATATCAATTCTTGTGGTGAGAAGGTTTTCTGTTTACCAGCTACTTCTTTAATTAGAGGAGTTGTTGATAATATTGGTGATGCTTCGGGAAATATTATGTCCGAAGAATATCTTTGGACTTTTAGCACTAGTAATGAAGTAAATACTACTGCTCCAGAAATTACTAATGTTTCTCCAAGTACAATTAATGTTCAAATCAATCCTAATCCTCAAATTTCAGCAATTTTTGATAAAGTTATTAGTCCGAGTTCTTTAAATACGGATAATTTTTATATCTATAATAATAGTGCTTGTGATGGAGAAGAATATGAAGATCAAGAAGGAAAGAGTCGAATCAATAATATTTGTTTGCCATCCTATTCAGTTTTTGCGAACGAAGATAATCATAGATGTAATATTAAATTGTATGCACCATACTTAGATCAATTTTCTAATTATCGTCCTCGTTTAACTTCAGAAATTAAAGATTCTTATGGAAATTGTTTTAATAGTGCTATTGGACCAGGTGGTAGTGGACAACAAAATTAGATTAATATATATATTAAATTTTTAAATTAATGATCAAGAAGAAAAAGAATATATTTAGATTATTAACCCTTTCGATGATAGGTATTTTTGCTTTACCTTTAGTTTCTTTTGCTCAAATATTAGTTCCGCAGGTTGCTGGTTTAGGAACAGCAGATATTAAAACAGTAGCTGGAACACTTATTCAAGTATTCTTAGGTCTCTTAGGTTTAATTGCTTTAGTAATTGTTTTAGTCGCTGGTTTTAAATGGATGACTTCTGGTGGTAATGAAGAAAAAGTGTCAGAAGCTAAGAAAATGTTAATAGCAGGAGTAATTGGTCTAGTAATTATTATGGCTTCTTATGTAATAACTAGTTTTATATTAGATAGTATTCAGGGAGCTATAGATGGTCCAGGAGAAGATGATCAAACTTGTTCAGTTGGAGTCTGTTATACTTGTAATCGATGTGATTCTGATGGTGATTTAATCTACGACAATACTTGTCCGGGGTGTAATAATTCAATAGCTGATTTTAATTTTAGAACAAATTGGTATAGTCCTCAGAGCAATAATGTTTCACTTTGTTCAATGATTCAAATTAAGTTTAATGCTAATCTAGATCAAGATTATTTTAATGATAATATTAAGCCTGGTTCAACACCAATTGGAACCAGTCAATCTCAAAGTCTCTTTCATTTTTATGAATGTTTAGAATATGCTGATAATCAGTGTGTTAAAGTAAGCGATGATTTAGTAGAAAATAGTTCTCAATTTACAATTAATGAAAATATTTTACAATTTAGATTAGGGGAAGATTATGCGGAAGATACTTATTATGTTGTTGATTTACCTTTGAAGGGCATTAAGCAAGAAGGAGAGAGTAAGTATTTAAGTAATAATTTAACCTGGACTTTTAAAACTGGAAAAGAAACAGATATTAATCCACCAACAGTCATTAATGTTTTTCCAGGACCAGAAGGAGAGGTTTGTTTAAATTCTTATATCGAGATTGAATTTTCTGAGGATATGGATTTGAATTCCTTAAAAGACCTAGAAGCTTTCCGTTTATATGAAAATATACCAGATAATTTAAGTGATATAGAGTTTTTACATAGTGTTCAGAATGATAAGTTAATTGTTCATCCAGATCGGAATTATAATTTAAATCATAATTACTTCCCAGTATTAAATGGGGATGTTATTAAAGATACTTGTGGTAATTTACTAGATGGTGATTTTGATGGAAAATCAGAATATGCTCCAACAGATGATTATCCAACTAATGGTCCTAGTGTTGCTTGGAATTTTAAAACTGGAGAAAATGAATATTGTCAGCCTCAGATTACTGGAGTAACTTCTGAAACATATTATGATGATGATTCACCTTTAACTATAACTGGTCATTATTTATCA
Source organism: uncultured Gammaproteobacteria bacterium (assembly GCA_964424195.1). Lineage (GTDB taxonomy): Bacteria > Patescibacteriota > Patescibacteriia > UBA1558 > S5-K13 > JAIOTH01. The sequence goes on from CAYRHT010000004.1 coordinate 113,656, forward strand.
GGCGGAACTACTTTGGTTTTTAATGATGATCTTGTAATTGATGAAAACAGTAATCTATGTTTAAACGATTCCTATTGGCCAGATGATTTATGTGCTGCTGGAACCTGGGAAGTCAATGAAATAAATACCTTTATTCCAGCTGATGGAGGAGATAGTTTTGGAGTAATAGCTGAGAAACCTTCTATTAAAATTCAAACAGATCAGGGTTCAACAGAGGAAAACTTTGCTTTATTAAGTCCAAGAATAGTTAAAATATCACCAGACAGAGGTGGTAAAGGACAATATATTAGTGTTCTAGGTAATAATTTTGATGAATTTCAGGATATTAATTTTGCAGAATCTAAAATCTTTTTTAGATCAGAAAGTGATGAATATTTAGAAGCTGATTTACCATGTGATAAAGAAGGATGGAAAAATAATTCTATTGTTATAACTGCACCAGAAGGACTGGAAGTTAATAGTTCTTACAGAATTCAAATTAAAAAAGTTTTAGTAAATGATGTCGAATACTGGAGTAATTTAGGAGATTATTATTATAATGAAGAAGATGCTGGTCCAGGTTTATGTTCTATTAACAAAGAGACTATTGAATATGAAGACGAGTTTATTTTAGACGGTTTTAAATTAGGAGATTCTAATATAGAGAGAAGAGTTGTTTTAGGAGATGACTATAATTCTACTTCAGCACCAACAATTAATTGGGGAGATCCAGTAGATGGACAAGATACTAGAGTTGTAGCTCAAGCGCCTAATCTAGCTAGTGCTGATGATATTGGTGTTCGAGTAGCAGTAGAAATAGATGGTGAATTAAGATTTAGTAATTATTTAAATGTAGATGTTCTGTCTGATTTTTCAGATCAATTTTATATAAGTTATATTTCTCCAGAAGTAGCTTCAGTAGGTGAGTATATTACTATCTATGGTTCAGGATTTGGTAATAGTCAAGGAGATCAAACAGTTAGATTTTATAACAATACATTCACTTGGCCAGAAGGAGATTTTAATTTTCCAGAAGCTTGCTCTAGTGTTTACTGGCAGGATGATCAGATCATTGTTAAAGTACCAGAAATATTTACTACTCTTCCTTTTGAGTCTCAGATTAAAGTTGTTAATGATCAAATTGAAACTGCTGCAGTTGCAGTAGAAATTGATGATGAAGATCCTGCTCCTTCAATTTGTAGTGTTAATCCAGAACTTGGAACTTTGGGAGATGAATTAGAAATTATTGGGGAATATTTAAATGATGTTGATTGGCTTACCTTTGCTTATGAAACAGATGATGCTTTGGATATTAGACCAAATAGTACTAATAAAGGTGTAGTTGAAGTTAGTGTTCCAGAAACTAATACTGGTTTAATCTCTGCTCATAATACTAGCGGTTATGGAAATACTTGGAATTTTGAATATCAAAAAGTAGAAGAAGGTCCAGCAGAAGAATGGGATTTCTATGGTTGGGAGTTTACTACTTGTACTCAATGTGAGAGTCCGCGAGTCAGAGTTCAATCTTGTGATGCTGAACTTAAGTTTTCACCTTCACCTGCTCCAGGGAATAAATTTGTACCTTTAGGTTCTAATGTTTATATCGAATTTGAATATCAAGATGAAGATCCTGCGGAAATGAATATTAGGAGTTATCAGAATAATTTTAATATTTATGAATGTTCTGATGGAGACGCACCTCTAGAGTTAGAATATTGTAATGAGCTTAAATCTTTTAATTCTGTAGAAGCGAATACTTTTTTAGAAATAAATACTTTAGATTTTCAAGCAGGATATTGGTATCGAGGAGAGTTATTAGACGAGATTAAAGATATAGAAGGTTCTAGTTTAAATGAATATTCTTGGTATTTTAGAATAGATCCTTATGGGGCAATATGTGAACCAGATACTTTAAATATTGAACCTAATAATTTTGTAAAGACCTATGTAGCTAATGATACTCTTACTTATACAGGATTGTTAGTTGATAGTGAAAATTGTTATGTTTGTGCTAGTGATGGTTATGATTATGATTGGGAGAGTAGTGATACAAGTTTAGCTACTATTGCTAATAATAATACTTCAGAAACTGATGTAACTTTAAATGATTATTATAATTTTGGTAATTTAGAAATTAGAGCTACTTCTACTTTAGATACTTTAGAGTTAGCTGATGATACAAATTTATACATCGTAGCTAATTGTTCTATTTATGAAGACTCAACAACTTGTCATGATAGTGGAGAATGTTGTTGGGATGGAGAAACTTGTGGTTCAGATATGAGTGTTTGTGATGAAGATTGTTTAGTCTATACAGAAGTAGATACTTGTGAAGCTGATACTTGTTGTTGGGCTAACGAAGAATGTCTCTTTGAAAATAATCCAGATTGTGGTTTACCAATAGATTGTTCTATTTATGAAGACTCAAAAACCTGTCATGAGAGCGGTGAGTGTTGTTGGGATAGTGGTGATATTTACTCAACTACACCTGAAGGAGGTATTTGTAGTGATGATATGACAGCTTGTGATGAAGATTGTTTAGTATATAAAGAAGTAGAGACTTGTGAAGCTGATGCTTGTTGTTGGGCTAATGAAGAGTGTTTATTTGAGAATAATTCAGCTTGTGATTTTGAGATAGAAGATCCGGAAGTTGATCCAGTTCTAGATGATTTAATGATCTTATCAAATTATCCAAGAAATGAATCTTCTAATATTTGTCCTAATACTTTGATTAAAGTGGAATTTGATTTACCAGTAGATGCTGATAGCTTAGAGGGTAATATTGAGTTATTAGAGAGTTCAAGTTTTGGTTCTGCGGCAAATATTGATTTTACCTATTCTTCTTACAGAAGATATGATGGAACTTCCGTTTTAGAAATAATTCCTCAAGGGATTTTAGATTCAACAACAATATATCAAGTTAATCTATTAGATGGTGAAAATGGTATTAAATCTAATGAGGGTGGGGGATTATCTTGTGATAGTTCTTCTAATGGTAGTATTAATAATGGAAGATGTGATTGGAGTTTTACTACAGCTGCTAATGTTTGTGATTTAAGTTATGTGAAAATAGTTAATCCAGTAGATAATTATTATGAATTTAATACTCCAATGATTGGAGAAACCTTTATTGCTGAAGCTAGAACAATTTCTGGAGATCCAATAGTATCAGTAGCTGGAGTCTATGATTGGCAATGGAAGTGGGAATCTTTTGATGAATCATTAGTGACTTTAGCAGGAGATAATTCTGATTCTGTTTTAGTTATGCCAGCTAATAATAATGGTACAACAATAGTTGAAGTTAATGCTCTTCAAATTCCATCAGAATCAATTTGTAATGATTATAGTCAGGCAAGTTGTGAAATTAATTCTTGTTGTTGGGTAGATGGTGTTTGTAGTGCAAATCTAGAAACTTGTGAAGAAAATTTATTAAGTTTTGCTGGTAAATCTGGTTACAAGGGAATAACTTTGAGTGATGAAGTAGAAGTTGAATTATTTATGTGTGAAAATTCTTGGGCATTTGAAGATAGAAATTTTAATTTTAAGTTTAAATATTGTCGAGATGGAGGACTACCTTATTTAGCAGATTCTTTAGAAAATGGTTTGATTATAAATGATTTTGAAGCGGTAGAGGGAGAAGATTCTTTATTAAGAGAATATATATTTAAATATATACCTGATCCTAATCAACAGGCTAATTCAGGAAATTATAATTTAGTAGATGCTAAATCAAATAATAGTCTTATGTCAGAAGTAGGAATTTCTGGTTTAGCAGATAATCAATTAGGATTTAAATTCTTGTCTAAAATATTTAGAGGAGCTGTTTCTTATTTTTCTAATAATAGAGTTTTGGCAGCCACTCCATCAGGTCAAGGAATTTTACCAAACGATATCTTGGGTTTAAGAATATATCAGAACAAGAATCATTATTCTCCTATTGCTTGGTATTCTTCTACTAATGTAGTTAATTTTAAAGGTTCACCAAATCCTATTTCGATAAATGGTTATCAAGGTCTTAAAGATGGTCGAACCACTTATGTTAATGCTGCTAACAAAGTAGATAATAGTATTTATACAAACATTTCCTTAATTTCTCATAATCAAGATGCTATCTTAGAAACTGTAAATATATTTAATCAGTTAGTAGATAATTGGAAGTTTAATATTAATATGCGTCCTGATTCTAAATCTCAACTAATTGAAGATGTTCAAAGATGGGAAGATTTAAGAAGAATGGAAAGTAATTTAGATAATTATGCTGCTCAGAATAAATATTGTGCTTATGTTTCTGATCCTGTGGCTGGAGCTTGTGGTACCTATCCAATTCAATATTATCATTTTGATTTAAATGGTAACAAGACTATTGATTCAGCAGAATGCTATAACGTTTCTGCAACAAAATCATGTAGTAGTGACTCTGAATGTCAGAATAATGATATGGGTTATGATCAGTGTGTAGGTGTTTATCCAGAGCTTAATGAAGGAACTTATGTTCAAGGAATATCAACTTCTGCTTGGCCTTCTTGGAATTCTACTTTGGCTAATCAAATGGGAACCTCTTTACCAATTGATCCTGTAAATGAATTTAATTCTTGTAGTGCTTCTTATGATCAGCAAACTTGTTGGGATGTTGAAGGACAGACATTCTCTTGTCCAAGAGATTCACATATTTATTATTATCAAGCAAGTAATAGTAATAATATAGATAAAAGAGCTTTAAGTTTTAATTTATACAGTTTATTTAATTTTAATACTAAGAATGATAGTTATTGGAATGGTAGTGGTATAAATAGGACTTTTAATTCAGCAATTAATAGTTTTAATAGTCTTAACTTAAATAATTATGATGTTTGTAATGATCAAGTTTCAGCTACTTGTGGAAACGGTATTAAGGAATTAGGAGAAGAGTGTGAGTACGGTCAAACATTATCTTTGTGCAGTAACATTACCCATAGAGGATATTATAATCCTACTGAAGTTGGTTGTCGTTATGATTGTCAGTGGCCAGCTCATATCAATGATCCAGAAGATTGTTTAAGTTGTGGAGATGGTGTATTTAGTCCAGAATATGGAGAAGTTTGTGAACTTGGTCAATCAGAGATGTTCTGTGAAGACAGTTGGAATCCTCAAGAAGTTTCTTGTGTTGCTTGTCAGTGGCCAGATTTAGATGAATGTGAATATTGTGGAGATGGTGTTTGTGATATTGATCTTGATAATAATGGTGTTCCTTTTGAAGGAAGTGATCCAGGAGAAGATAATTTTTGTTATCAAGATTGTGAAGATGGATGTGGTGATGGTATTTGTGATCATGAGTTTGAAGATGCTTATTCTTGCTATATTGATTGTGGTGATTGTGGTGATGAAATAGTATCTGGCTGGGAGGAATGCGATTTGAATATTGGTGAAGAATGTTTAGCTGGTGATTATGGTGGACATTATCAATGCATAAATAGTGGAGATGATGAATGTACTTGGTCTGATGAATGTACTCCAGATGGTAATTGTGGTGACGGAGTTGTAAATGGTAATGAATTATGTGAAATTAATGATATTGGTCCACAGTGTGAGAGAAATACGGATGCTTATTGGGGTAATCGGGAATGTATTGTTACTACTGAAACTCAACCATATAATTCAGAAGATTGTTTTTGGCATCTTAATACAGAAGAGGATAATATTTGGTGTCCAACAGATGAATCATGTGGTGACGGAGCTATTAATGGTCTTGAAGAATGTGACGATGGAAATAATGCAAATGAAGATGGTTGTGATTCTAATTGTTTATTAGAATGTGGTAATGGTGAGATTGAGCCTTTAGAAGAATGTGACGATGGAAATAATGTAAATGAAGATGGTTGTGATTCTAATTGTTTGTTTGAATGTGGTAATAGTCAACATGAATATTGGGAAGTTTGTGACGAAGGATCTTATAATAACGATGATTGCTCTCCTTATTATCAATTTGAACAATCTGGACATACTTATTGTCAGACTGATTGTTTGTCTGAGTGTACGGTACAAGGTAATTATTGTGGTGATGGAATTGTTCAATCTTCTTATGAGGACTGTGATACTCCTGGTTTATTAGAAATTTATACAGAGAAGAAGATGGAGATAGTATTTATTTTTGATATGACTTCTAGTATGGGTGATGCTGCAACTGAATTATGTGGTGCTTTAGGGTCTGTAGCGTCAGATTTATATGAAAGAAAAGAAAACAATGAAATACAAGATTATAAAATTACAGTTATGACATTGGGTGATTTAGAAGATGGAATTTTGAATAATAATCCTAATGATAACATTATTAGGACTGATGGTAATAATCCTTTGGTGTTTAATAATTTAGTTACTAATTGTGGAGTTTATCAAAATCTTAATAATTCATCTTATCCAGAATATGATAATATATCATATGCGAGTTTTTGGGATAATGATAATAATAATTTAAATATTAATTTACCATCAGATGATAGTGAATGGTTTAATAATCTTTGTGGCCCAAATGGTCAAGGAGATACACAAGAGCATTGGGGATATGCAGTTGAAAAAGTAGCAACAAATTATAATTGGGAAAATGATTATCAAAGAATAATTATACCAGTTAGTGATGAGGCTGCTTATTGTGGAAATGATTTTAATGATTATGATGATTATGATGAATCGACTTCTAATGGTAATGCATTGGATGGTTGGAATTTTACGGAAATATTAGTAGATACTGTTAACGCTTGTAATAATTCTGATCAACAAATTTATTTAAATCCCGTATTAATAAATACTGAACTTGCTGGTTTGTATTATAGCGGTCATCCTAGTTATAATGTAGCACAGGCAATTGCTGATGATACCGGAGGTGTTTTTAATAATACTACAGATAATTGGGCAGAAAGTATTATAAGTCTTGTTGATCACCTTTTCTGTGATGGTAATGGTGATGGTTATATGGATTGTTTTTTTAGTGGTGATATTCAAGATGTATGTACTTCCTGGACTTATTCAGCATGGAGTGAGTGTATAAATGGTCAACAAACAAGAAGTATTCTTTCTTCTTCTCCAGATGACTGTATTAATGGAAATTCTATTTTAACTCAAAATTGTGACGTGTGCGTTTCCTGGACTTATTCAGCATGGAGTGAGTGTATAAATGGTCAACAAACAAGAGAGGTTTTAACTTCTTATCCATATAATTGTATTGATGGAGATCCTGTTTTAACTCAAAATTGTGCCGGAGAGGACGAATGTGCAAATAACTATGTTACAAATGGTAATTTTTCATCTGGTTTTAATTGTTGGAATTCAAGTACAAATTTTGAGAATATGAATACTGATAATAATATATTTGAAGTAAATATTATTGGTGGAGGGAGTAATAATATGTATTTTTCATATGATAATTTTCTTTTTATAGAAGGTGAAACATATAAATTATCTTTTGATTATGATACAACATCTGATCTTGTGCTTGGAGTTAGTAGTGTTTCTGGTTCTTCTATGCCTATTGGTGTAATGAGTTCTTATTGTACTGTTGATAGTTGTGAGTGGATTTTTACAGCATCTTCTCAGCAATTCCTATTTTCATTCCCACCAAATGTAAATAATCAGACAATGCATTTAGATAATATTGAGATTGTCCATATACCCGATTAATTTGAATAATAATATTTATATTCTTATTTTTTTATGTTATAATTAAATCACTAATCAATTAGTGATTTTTATGTTTGAAGATCAAGACTTACAAAATAAAAAAGAGGATAATACTTTGAACAATAAAGTAGTTCAAAAGGATAATCAAGCTCAGACATCTTATCAAGATAAATTACGTGATAACAAAATTGCGGAAGATATTTTTGAAGATGCAGATAAGATACCTGCTGTTGATCAGAAGGTTATAAAGTCAGGTAATGTTCAAGATCCTAGCATCTCTCCAGTACAGCCTTTAACAGACTATCAAGATCTAGTACAAGAGAGTCAAAATTTAAAAAGTGATAAAATTAAGCCACGGTATTTTATGATTGGTTTAGCAGTTATTTTGATTATAATTTCTTGGTTTGGATTTTGGATTTATAAACAATTCTTTACTGGAACTAGAGAAACTGGAGAGGTAATATTAAATACAGAGTCAGAAGAGATTAATTTAGATAGCATTTCTGATGAAAATGACAAAATAATAGAAGAAGGTATTAATGTAAATTCTAGTGCTATTTCTAATGATATTGATGGAGATGGTCTAAGCAATGAAGAGGAAGAAATATTAGGAACAGATCTTAAGAGTTCAGATACAGATAATGATGGTTTATCTGATCGAGAGGAAGTAAAAATATATCATACTGATCCGCTTAATGAAGATTCTGATTCAGATACTTATTTAGATGGAGAAGAAGTTGAGAATGGTTACAATCCTTTAGGTAGTGGTAAGTTATTTGATTTTAGTTTAATCACCGATGAATCTTCTGAAGAAATAGAAACAACTATTAAAGAATTAATAAAGCCAAATATTGATACTAGTGATTGGTCTAGTTTTGGAACAAGAGTTTTTAATTTGAGTTTTCAGTATCCATTTGATTGGAGTATTAATGAACTGGAGGATAAAGTTGTTATCAGTCCCCTGGATGATCAAATTAGTGATTATATAGAGATTGAAGTAAGAGATAATATATTTCAACTTGATTTAGTGGACTGGTTAAGTACTCAAGAAGATTATCCAGACTTTACTCAAGATCAATTAAAAATAAATGAAGATCTTGGCTTGGTTGTTAATAGTGATAATCCAGATTGGAAGTTTATAAGTTCAATGTTTATTAGTCGAGGAAGTAAAGTGTATAATTTTAATCTATTTAGTGAAAATGATACTAGTGATGGTTTTAATATATTTCAAGCAGTTGTTTTATTAACTGAATTTGGAATTTAATAAATTTATATGAATTTTAAATAGTATGTTTAATGAAAAAGCTCCGGCAACAAATAATAATCAAGAAGGGGAAAGACTTATTGTAAATGAATCTAATGAGGTTTATGATCGAGCTTTTGATTCTCCTAGTTCTAATCAAAAAGAACAGAAGAATGATTCTTTACAACAAGTTCCAAATACTCAAGAAGTTTCTTTAGAAAAAAGAGAATTGAAGATAAAAGATTCTGACATTCACCATATGCCAGATAAATTTCTGAAACCAGAAGGAAAACCCAAAAAAGAGAAAAATATTTTTATAATCCTAGGAATTATTTTAGGAGTGATAGTGATCGGAATAGTTGCTGCTTTTGCTTTCTTTGCTTTACAGGGAGGAGAGGTGCCCGAGAATAATGAAGTTTTAAATCTGAATGAGAATATTACTCCTAGTGAAGAAATGGAAGCTATTGATTCTGAGGAAATGAACTTAGTGACAGCCCAGGGAAGAGATGAAAAAAGAATAAAAGATATTTTAGATATTAGAAGTGCTTTATCATTTTATTATCAAGACATTGAAAAATATCCTTACCAATTATCTAGTTTAAAAAAATATTTACCAGAAGTTCCTAAGAATCCCGAACCAAGAGGGGAAGATTATTATTACAAAGTAGATGATGACGGAAGTGTTTATTCTCTAACTTTTGTATTAGAAGAGGGGGTTGAACTTGATAATTTAGTTTTATCAAGTGGAAAATATGAATTAACTCCTAACTTTGGTATTAGTGCTTATATTGATATTTCCGAGCCAGAAGTAGAACCAGAAATAGTAGAACCAGAACCAGAGAATGATCCAGGGTCAGGACTATTACCAATACCAAAAATAGGTAATGATAATGATAATGATGGTTTAACTAATATAGAAGAGCTATTATTTGGTACAAAGTTTGGTCTACCAGATAGTGATTTTGATGGATACATAGATAGTGAAGAATTAATAGCCTTATATGATCCTTTGACAGACGGAGCTATGTTAATTGATAATAGTGAGATAGTAAGCGTTTATGATAATGAAATATTTAATTATTCTGTTTTATATCCAGCTAAATGGTTAGTTGAAGAAAAGACAGTTGATTTTAAAGAAGTTATTTTTTATGATGATGAGAATGGAGACTTCTTCAAGATTCAAATAATTGATAATCCTCAAGGTTTATCAATTCAGGAATGGTATTCATATTTTTCTCCTGGTTCTAGTCTTAGTAATTTAGAGTATTTTGAAAATGGTAATTTAGTAGGAGTTAAAACAAAAGATGGACTTAATATTTATATATCTAGTGAAAATCAAGTTTATATAATTTCATATATTATAATTAATACTGAAGAATTAAATTATTCTAAAACTTTTGAAATGTTTAGTAATAGTTTTAAAATGATTGAGTCATGAAAAGTAATATAAATATTTTAATTAGAAGTTTTAAACTTAAAACTTGGTTTGAAAAAGTAGTTCAAAGATTAGAGAAAGTAGAGAAAATAAAATCAGATCAAATGTCAGTAGTTATTGTAGCTGATCAGAGAATTAAAACTTTAAACAGAAAGTATCGGAAAAAGAATAAAGTTACAGATGTCTTAAGTTTTGTAGAGAGTGATATTAATCAGAAGTATAAATTATCAAATGATAGTTATTTAGGAGAGATATTTATTAACTTTAGACAAGCTGAGAGACAAGCCAAAGATCTGAAGACGGAAATGTTAAATCTATTAGTACATGGATATTTACATTTACGAGGCTATACTCATGATAATGATCGAGAGATGAAAAGAATAAAAGAATTGACCGAGAAGATAATTAAAAAGATTAAATAATAAAATGAATCTCTTTAGTGTTAAAAGATTTTTAAGAAGTTTGAAGTGTGCTAGTAGAGGATTAGTTTCAGTCTACAAAACAGAACAGAATTTTCGTTTTCAAATATTAATTTCTATAGTTGTTTTGATTGCTATGTTGGGTTTTGGAGTTACTAGAAAAGAAGCAGTTTTATTAATTCTAATGATAGCTTTTGTTTTAGTGATGGAGATTATTAATTCTGTTTTTGAAAAGATTTCAGACATGATGAAACCACGAATTCATGTTTATGCTAAGCTGATTAAAGATATTATGTCTGGTGCAGTTTTAATTACAGCTTTAGTATCATTAGCAATTGGATTAATAATTTTCATACCTTATTTTATAAATTTATTCAATAATTTTTAATTTAACAATTCATTGTTTTTAGGCTATAATTAAGGCAATGAAATTAATATTTTCTTAATTTTTATAATATTATGAATCGTCAACAAATAATAACAGGACTAGATATCGGCTCTAACAAGATTAGAATAGCTGTCGGGCAATATGATGGAGATAGTGGTGAATTACACATTATTGGAGCAACTGAACATCCTTCTAACGGTATTATTAATGGTAATATAGTTAGCGTAGAAGATGTAGTTAGTTCTATTTCTGCTGTTTTAGAAAAAGTAGAAAGAATTGTAGGAATGCCGGTAGAAAAAGCAGTAATTGGAATATCAGGACCTCATGTTAAATCTATTACTAGTCAAGGAGTCATAGCAGTTGCTAAAGCAGATGGAGAGATTAAAGATGAGGATTTAGATCGAGTTCTAGAAGCAGCTCAAGCTGTAGCTACTCCTCCAAATTATGAAATTCTTCATGTTGTTCCTCGAGACTACAAAGTAGATAATCAAGAAGATGTTAAAGATCCTATTGGAATGAATGGAGTTCGTTTAGAAGTTAATGCTCAGATTATTATGGCTTTATCTTCTCAAATTAAAACTATTACTAAATGTGTTTATCGAACTGGAGTTGATGTTCAAGATTTAGTCTTTTCAATCTTAGCTGATTCTGAATCTGTTTTAAACAAAGAGCAAAAAGAATTGGGAGTAGTATTGGTTAATATTGGAGCTTCTACTACTGGTATTGCTGTTTTTGAAGAGGGAGAATTATTACATACTACTGTTTTACCAATAGGTAGTTCTCATATTACTAATGATTTAGCTATTGGATTAAGAACTTCAATTAAAGTAGCTGAACAAGTTAAATTAGAATATGCTTCTTGTGTGACTGATGATATTAGGAAGAGAGATGATGTTGATTTAAATAGTATTGATCAAGAAGAAGGTAAGAGAACTATGGTTTCTAAATATGAAATTGCTAAAATAACTCAAGCTCGAGTAGAAGAAATCTTTGATATGGTTGGGAAAGAATTAAAAGAGATTGATAGGTTTGGAATGCTTCCTTCAGGGATTGTTTTAACTGGTGGAGGAGCTAAGTTAAACGGGATAGTTGAATTAGCTAAAAAACAATTACAATTACCAGCATTTTTAGCTAAACCTAAGAAGATTAGTACAGTGGTTGATAAGATATATGATTTAAGTTATAGCAATGCTTTAGGTTTAATTTTGTGGGAGAATAAGAATAAAGGTGATGCGGGATGGACTTCTTCCATGAATTTAGGTGGTTTAATGTCAAAGGTTCCGAAATGGCTTAAATCTTTAATGCCTTAAATTATTAATATTAAAATTTCAAATATGAAAAAATCTAAAGAAATAAAACCAGAGATTGAAACATTTGCTAAGATAAAAGTAGTAGGTGTTGGTGGTTCAGGTGGTTCAGCTATAAATAGAATGATAGATGATAAAATTAGAGGTGTAGAATTCATAGCAGTTAATACAGATGCTCAAGCCCTGTCTTCTTCTAAAGCTAAGACTAAAGTTCAAATTGGTATTGATACTACCAAAGGTTTAGGTGCTGGAATGGATCCAGATACAGGAGCTAGATCAGCAGAAGAAAATATTGATGATATTGAAAAATCACTTTCTGATTCAGATATGGTTTTTATAACTTGTGGATTAGGTGGTGGAACTGGTACAGGAGCTGCTCCGGTAGTTGCTGATATTGCTAAGAATCAAGATGCTCTAACCGTAGCAGTAGTTACTAAGCCCTTTAATTTTGAAGGAGCTCAAAGAAAGAGTATTGCAGAGAGAGGTTTAGATGAATTAGAGAGTAGAGTAGATACAATCATTACTATTCCTAATGATCGAATATTGAGTATTATAGATCGTAAGACTTCTTTGTTAGAATCTTTTAAAACAGTTGATGATATATTACATCAAGGTATTCAAGGTATTTCTGAAATAATTACCGTTCCTGGTTTAGTTAATGTAGATTTTGCTGATGTAAAAGCTATTATGGCTGATGCTGGTTCGGCTTTAATGGGAATTGGTAAAGCAGCTGGTGAAGATCGAGCTAAAAGAGCTGCTAAAGAAGCAGTAGATAGTCCATTACTAGATGTATCAATTGCTGGTGCTAAGGGTATATTATTCACAGTTACTGGTGGTGCAGACTTAACTATGTTTGAAGTTAATGAAATAGCAGAAATTATTACTGCTTCAGCTGATGGTAATGCTAAAATTATCTTTGGAACTGTGATAGATGAATCTATGAAAGGTGATATTAAAGTTATGGTAATTGCTACTGGTTTTGAAAGTTTTGATATTTCTCAAAAAGAAATTAAAGGATCACATTCTTCATATACTCCTAATCAATATATTTCTAAGACTAATAAAGTAGAGGATGACGAAGATGATGATAACGCTATAGAAATTAGTGATGACGAAGATGATGACGAGTCAGTAGAAGAGGTAGCTGAAGTTGAAAATGAATTAGATATTCCGGCTTTTATTCGAAAGAAAATGAAGTAATATAATATAACTTAAAATTATGAAATGTCCTGTTTGTGGTAATGATAATACTAGAGTCTTAGATTCAAGAGTCGCTTCTGATGGAGTTACTGTTAGAAGAAGAAGAGAATGTTCTAAGAAAAAATGTAGTTTTCGTTTTTCAACAATTGAGGAGATTGAGATTTTAGATTTTACCATAGTAAAAAGGAATGACAAGAAAGAAACATATAATAAAGAGAAATTGAAGTCAGGAATTAAAAAAGCTTTAGAAAAAAGACCACATACTGATGAAGAAGTAGCTCAGTTAATTAGAGATATTGAGATGGACTTACAGAAGACTAAGAAGAGTGAAGTGGGGTCAGAAGTTTTAGGAGACATTGTAATGGATAATTTAAGAAAGTTTGATAAAGTAGCATATATTCGTTATGCTTCTGTCTATCGTTCATTTGAAGATGTTAAAACATTTGAAAAAGAACTTAGAGATTTAAAAAAGAAATAAATGCCAGAATTAAAATCAAAACCAGCAGATCATTCATCTGTAGAAAGACTTCTGAAAGAGAATATAGAGTTGAATGAAAAGATCTATGAAAGTTGTCAAAAAACAGAGAAGTATATTCACTTTGTAAAAGCTTTTAGTATATTTAAATTTATTGTAATTTTGATTCCAGTTATTGTTGGTATTTTATATTTACTTCCAGTAGTAGGGGACTTTTTGGAGATATATAAAGGATTCTTCACTAGTGCAGGAGAAATGACTGGTGTTTTAGATGCTGTGAAAGATATTCAAGGTTTGTAATTAGATACTCCTAATGTTAATAGGACTCATTAAGAAAGTGAGTTTTTTATTTTACTAAAACCCTAATTTATTTAATTTAAATTCTAAATTTATCAATTATTTTTATATAAATAATATCTTTTATATATATATGAATTAATAGATTATTAAATAGTTTTTTGATATACTTATACTAAGTAAATATATATTATTTATATAACATAAATTACATTAATTATAAAAAATATGAAAGAAGAAAATAGAACAGGGATTACTACTCAAGTAGCTCAAAGAGTGTCAACAAAAACCAAAGTTCTGGTAGGTGTAGTAATGGGTTTAGCTATTGTTGGAATGTTTGCTTTTGTAGGAATGGCTTTTGAAAATGTTAAAAATTCAGATTATTATAAAAAATTAAATATTCAAGTTCAGTTAAAGAAAAAAGGATATTTTGTAAATCAAGATATGGATTCTTATGCTAGTTTTGATAATTTAGGTCAGGATATGATGGATAGAAGTTTCAATGATAGAGAGGAAAAGGAATTAGGTATTAAAGATATTCAAGGGGTTTTAGAGAAAAAAGGAACATTGTGGCAAGGGGTAGATAATAAAATTTTTAAATTGAATAAAGAAAAAAAAGAAAATCTTTTAGGTTTAGAAATAACAGAAGAAGAATTAAGAGAAGCTAAAGAAAGAGAAAGAAATCAAATAGTATCAAGAGATGGTGAATTACCTAATTTTTTTGATTGGAGAGATTTGCATGGTGGTTTAGATTATACGACTCCTGTTAGAGATCAGGGAAATTGTGGTTCTTGTTGGTCTTTTGCAGCTTTAGGAGCTTTTGAGGCTAATATAGAAGCTTATTATAATAATCCTAATTTAAATATTGATTTATCTGAACAGGATTTAGTTTCTTGTTATTTAGGAGATGGATGTAATGGTGCCTATACAGGCGAGATTGAATCATTATTTAATGATTATTTTCAAAATACAGGAGTTGCTAATGAGACTTGTTTTCCATATACAGAAACTGATATCGATTGTGAAAATAAATGTTCTGATTGGCAAAATGAAGCTTGGAAAACCGTATCTTTTGTAAGTTCAGAAATGACAATTGATGACATTAAAACAGCTTTAATAGAGAACGGACCTTTAGAAGTTGGTATGGAAGTTTATGCTGATTTTCCTGCTTATGATAATGGAATATATCATCATGTTACTGGCGATCTTTTAGGTTATCATGCAGTTTTAATAGTGGGTTATGGGGTTTATGATGGAATGGATTACTGGATTGTTAAAAATTCTTGGGGTGAAGATTGGGGTGATAATGGTTATTTTAAAATTTTAGCGGGAGATTCATTAATAGATTCTTTATTTGCTTATGGTATAGAGCAACCAGAAAAATTAATTGAAGATAGTCCAGAAAGATTATGTGTAGATCAGGATGAAGATGGTTATTGTTATTGGGGTTTAGGTGATGTGCCAAGTACTTGCTCTTCTACTTGTATTCTAGATATTTCGGATTGTAATGATGCTAATGAAGGAATATTTGAAGATTGCGGGGAAAATACAGAGACTACTGGATTTTTAAATATTACTTCTGAACCGTCTGATGCTGAAGTTTATATTAAAGATTTAGATTCTAACAATTGGATCTATCGAGGGAATACACCATTAGAGATTGAGTTAAATGTTGGAGAAAGAGAAGTTTTAGTTTCTAAAGAGGATTATATTGATGATGAAGAAATTGTGTTAATAAATGAAGATAGTACAGGAAATTATTTTGTTGAATTAAATTTAGCACCTAAATTGATAAGTCCAGAGAATAGAGATATACTGAGAGCAGGAGGAATTATTGAAATAATTGGTACTGTACCAGGACCAGATTTAGAGAGTTTTTCAATAGAATATGGTTTAGGTGAAAATCCAACAGAATGGTTTACTGAAGGAATAGATTTAATAAATAATGGTCAAGTTCCAATTGTAGAAGATGTTTTAGCTACTTGGAATACTAGTTTTATTACTGAAGATAATTTTTATACATTAAGATTGATAATAAATTTTACTAATGAAGGAGAAACTTTTTATATTGAAAATCTTTATTTAGATTCTACTTTAAAAGAAGGATGGCCTATTAAATTGGATAATAGAGAAAGTGATGTATATTGGGGTCTTTTTCAACCTTCTGTGGCTGATTTAAATAATGATGGAAATAAAGAAATTATAGTATATGAAGCAGGTAATGATAATAAATTATATGTATATGATTATGCAGGGAATATATTACCAAATTTTCCAGTAAATTTACCAAGTGATGGATTGGAAAGCATTGTTGTTCTGCCGGCAATAGGGGATATAAATAATGATGGTTTTAAGGAGATAATAATACTAGGAGGAAATATTTACACTGTTGATTGTGGAAGGGCTCCTCTAATTTTAATTTATGATTATTATGGAAATCAATTAGATTCATTTCCTCTAGCATATCCTGATTTGCCTTATGGTTGTGATACTTTTTCCATAGATCAACCAGCAATATCTTTAGCAGATTTAAATCAAGATGGAAATTTAGAAATAATAGTATTAGGAGGCACAGCAATTACTATATTAGATAATTTTGGGAATACTTTTAATGGTTGGCCTAAATATCTTTCTGGTTGGGTAGGAGGAACTCATGAGAGTAGTCCAGCAGTTGGAAATCTAGATGATGACGATGATTTAGAAATTATAGTTTCTAAAGATTGGGCTCCGACACAAGGTAATCCAGTTGATAATAAGGGAATGATTTATGTTTGGAATTTTAATGGAACTAATGTTCCAGGATGGCCTATTGAGACTCATGGATATTCTCATTCTTCAGCTACCATAGGAGATATAGATAATGATGGAGAAAATGAAGTAGTTGTGGGATTTAATTATGATGAAAATCCTCCTAACGATTATGGTATATATATTTACGATAACAATGGAAATGTTTTAGATGGTTGGCCTCAACTTTACAATAAAGAGGTATGGAGTAATCCCGTTTTAGGTGATTTTGATAATAATAATGAATTAGAGATAATTGTTAGTAGTTTTTATCATCCATATGAAACATATATATTTGATAACAATGGAAATGTTTTAGATGGTTGGCCTCAGCAAATGTGTTATGCAGATTGGTATTCACCTATAGTTTCTGATATTACTGGGGATGGTATTTTAGATGTTATAACTAATAATAATTTTGATAGTGATTGTTCTATTTATGCTTGGAATTATGACGGTAGTTTAATTAATAATTTTCCTAAAATAACACAATCTTCAGTATATTCTCCAGTTGTTATTTCTGATATTGATAATAATAATTTTTTAGAATTAATTGCTACATCTAATTCATTCAATTATGAAGATGGGATAGTTGAAAGAGTTATTTATGTTTGGGATTTAGATGCTTCTTCTAATTCTAATGAATTATCTTGGTCGCAATTTAGGCATGACAATCAAAATACTGGTAATTATAATTTTAGAAGATGTTCTAATGAAGTAGCTTATAGCGAATGTTCTAGTGAGCAACCATTATTTTGTAGTAATGGAGAATTGATAGATGATTGTCAGGAATGTGGATGTCCAATGGATGAATCTTGTCAGGAAGACGGAAGTTGCGATTTGACTAAATCTAAAGAGACAGAAGCAACACCTAATACTCGTTAATAATGCTAAATCCCTCCAACTTTTAATCAAGTTGAAGGGATTTTTATTTTACTAAAACCCTAATTTATGGGAAAATATAGATAGAAGGATTTTTTAATTCCTAATTTTAGATATGAAAATAAAGCAAACTAGTTTCAATATTTTTAAATTAATCTTTGTAGATTTAATTTTAGAAATTATCTATTTTCCATTTTGGTGGTATTCTTCTGGTTTGTATCGAACTGGAGCTTTTTCTTTAAAACAAATAGCTCAACAATGGAATAATATGGGAATGGGTATTCATTTTAAGTTTCTATTTAAACCAATGTATGCTCAAAGGGATTTTAGTGGTCGAGTAATTAGTTTCTTTGCTCGTTTTATACAACTAATTTTTAAATTAGTTGTTTTTTTAATACTTATTTTAATATTCTTAGCACTCTTCTTGTTATGGATAATCTTACCGATTATTATTATTTGGCAGATAAAGTTAAATTATGAATTTATAAGAAATGTTGGATAAAAATATAATAATTAGCTGTGATAAATGTAATGGTGATGTAAAATGTCCAAATTGTTTAGGTCATCAAAATTATATTAAACTAGGTAATTTTTTAATTTATTGGGATAAAGATTATAGTGATTTAAATGTTTTAGTTGATCAAACTAGAAAGGTTATTAAAGTAGTGATGAATTTGATATTAATTATCTTTTTAGTTATGGGTTTATTTGCTTTGATTTACCATCTTTATTTATTAATGAATTCTGATAGTAATTTATTAGTTTTAGGTAATTGGCAGGGTATTTATTTGCTTATATTTTGGCTTAGTCTATTCTTCGATATGTTTTTATTCTATAGATTAAAGAAGCATCGGTTTGAAATTGAAAAAGTAGTAAAGGTAAGTTCTTTTGATGAGGATAGGGATAAAATAATTGAGAAGAATATCTATAAATCTTTAAGTAAGGATGTAAAAAAACTTCTTTTAAGATCTTGGTTTGCATCTAAGAAAAGTAAAGCAAAAGCAATTGATCCTTTATATCTATTTTTATCATTATTAGGAAATCCAAATATTAGTTTAATTTTTAGTCGTTTAGGAATTAATAAAGATAGTTTTAAAAAGAAGTTAGAGAGATTAATAGAAGAAAGAGGAGAAGTAAAACAAAAAGAGTTTGATTTAAATGTTATTATGTTTAACTCCTATCTAATAGCTCATCGATCTATGTCATCTCAAGTTATGGTTAGTCATATCTTAGAATCTTTAGCTCTGAGTAATGAAAATGTATTAGAATTGTTCTTAGATTCAGGTGTGAGTGTTGATCAGATTAATAATGTTATCATGTGGGTAAAATTAGGTGAGAGTTTAAGGGATAAATACAAGAGGTATAAAGCTCGTTCTGTATTTAAACCTAAAGGAGCTATGAATAGGTCAATGACTGCCATTGCTACACCATTGTTAGATAGATTTAGTCAGGATATGACTTATCTAGCTAAAATGGGTTATTTAGGACTAAATATAGCTCGAGGAAGTAAAATAGAAGAGATTTATCGAATTATAGAAACTGGAAGTAATGGAGTAATGTTAGTAGGTCAACCAGGAGTTGGTAAAGATAGTGTGATTGAAGGTTTAGCAAATAGAATGGCTGCTGAGGAAGTTCCTAAGCATTTACAAGATAAAAGATTAGTTAGTCTATCTCTTTCAAGTTTAGTTTCTAAATCTTCAGTAGAGGGACAGGTAGAGAATAATCTTTTGAGAATAGTAAATGAAGTAGTTAGATCTGGTAATATAATTTTAATTATTCAAGATATTCATAATATTGTGGGAGTGACATCAGCTGGGACTGAAAATGTAGATTTGTCAGAAGTTCTAGCAGATGTAATTGCTAAGTATAATATCATGATTATTGGAACTACAACTCCAAATGATTATACTAAATACCTAGAAAGAAATCCTTTATCTTCTAATTTATTAAAAGTAGATTTACCAGAACCTAATTTTAATGAAACAGTTCAAATCTTAGAAGCTAAAACTTTTGCTATTGAGAATAAGTATAAAGTATATTTCTCCTATCAAGCTATTGAAAAGATTGTGAAATTAACTACTAACTATATCCATGATCGTTTTCAACCTAGTAAATCTATTAAAATATTAGAAGAAGTAGCTGTGATGGTTAAAAAAGCAAAGGGTAAGAATCGTTTAGTAACCATTGAAGATGTTTCAAAGATTGTTTCTGAAAAAGTAAATATTCCTTTGGAAAGCGTTAGTGATTCAGAGAGTGATAAGCTAATGAATTTAGAGGAATTAATTCATAAAAGAGTTATTGGACAGCATGAAGCGGTGAAAATGGTTTCTTCAGCTCTTAGAAGAGCTCGAGCTGAACTAAGAGATGAGGATAAACCAATTACTAACTTATTGTTTTTAGGTCCTACTGGTGTTGGTAAAACAGAATTAGCTAAGACAGTTTCCCAAATATTTTTTAATAGCGAAGATGATTTAATTAGATTGGATATGTCTGAATATCAAGAGAGAACTAGCTTGGGTCGTTTAATTGGTATGGAAGGAAGTACAGAAGGTGGAGTTTTAACTGAAGCTATTCGAAAGAATCCTTTTTCATTATTATTACTAGATGAGATTGAAAAAGCTCATCCAGATATATTGAATATATTTTTACAAGTTATGGATGATGGTCGTCTAACCGATTCTAGTGGACGAACTATAGATTTTTCAAATTGTATCATTATTGCTACTTCTAATGCTGCAGCTTTTTATATCCAAGATCAAGTAGCTCTAGGTACTGATTTAGAGAAAATAAAACAAGATTTATTACAGAATGAATTAAGATCTAATTTTAGACCTGAGTTTTTAAATCGTTTTAATGGTGTTGTGCTATTCAAACCTCTAACTCCTAAAGAAATAGAGCAAATTACAGTCTTAATGTTGAAGAAAGTAGCTAAGAGATTAGAAAAGAAAGGAATTAATTTTAGGGCTTCTGAAGAAGCTATTAAAGAGTTAGCAGAAGTTGGTTTTTCTAAAGAATTTGGAGCTCGACCTTTAGCAAGAGCTATCCAACAAAGAGTAGATAATTCTCTTGCTAATTTTTTACTTACTGGTAAAATTGGAAGACGAGACAAGGTTGTTCTAGAAAAAGGAGGGGAAATTAGAATTGAAAAAGCTAAAAAGTTTTAATAATAAAAAATATGAAGATTCAGATTTTTGCTACTGGTGGTACGTTTGATAAAGAGTATAACGAAGTTACAGAGAAACTCTATTTTGATCGTACTCATTTAACAGAAATGTTAAAGACTGCTCGTTGTCAGTTAAAAGTAGACATCAAGAAATTAATGATGATTGATAGTTTAGATATGAAGAAAAAAGAACGAGAGGTAATTTTAAAGAATTGTCAGAAATCTAAGAGTAATAAGATAGTGATTACTCATGGAACTGGAACAATGGATAAGACTGCTAAGTTATTGGATAAAAATATTAAAGATAAAACTATTATAATTACTGGAGCAATGATTCCCTATCGTTTTGGTAAATCTGATGGAGTATTTAATTTGGGAAGCGCTTTAGCTTTAGTTCAAGTACTAGATCCTGGTATTTATATAGTAATGAATGGAGAATATTTTAGAGCTGGTACTTTTAAGAAGAATCAATTAAAAGGTAAATTTGAGAAAATTAAATAATATATTATGTCTAAAGAAAATAATAAAATGGATCAAATAATATCTCTAGCTAAGAGAAGAGGTTTTGTTTTTCCATCTTCAGAAATTTATGGTGGATTTGCAGCTGTTTATGATTATGGTCCTTACGGAGTAGAATTGATTAATAATATTAAAGAAGCTTGGTGGAAGTATATGGTCCGAAATAGAGAGGATATTATTGGTTTAGATTCAGCAATCTTTATGAGTCCTAAAGTTTGGGAAGCTAGTGGTCATGTGGGAGGTTTCTCTGATCCTTTAGCAGAGTGTAAGAAATGTCATTCTCGAATTAGGGTAGATGCTCTTTTAGAAGATATTGGTGTTCAAGCTGATGAAAAGATGAGTGAAGAAGAGATTAACAAGCTTTTTAAAGAAAATAAAGATAAAGTTAAATGTCCCAAGTGTGGTCAGAAAGAATTTACAGAAGCTAAGAGCTTTAATCTTTTAGTTAAATCTAATCTAGGTAACTTTACTGGAGATTGGGACCAAGAACCAGTATATTTAAGAGGAGAGACTTGTCAGGGTATATATATCAATTTTAAAAATGTTTTAGATTCAACTAGAATGAAAGTTCCCTTTGGGATTGCTCAAGTTGGGAAAGCTTTTCGAAATGAAATTACAGCTCGACAATTTATCTTTAGAACTAGAGAATTTGAACAAATGGAGATGCAATATTTTGTTAAACCAGAAGAAGAAATGAAAGAGTATGAGAAATTAAGAGAGTATCGATGGAATTTCTATCTTCATTTAGGAATAGATAAAAAGAATTTAAAATGGCATAAACATGAGAATTTAGTTTTTTATGCTAAAGAAGCTTACGATATTGAATACAACTTTCCCTTTGGATTTAAAGAGTTAGAAGGTTTACATGCTCGAGGAGATTATGATTTAACTCAACATATTAAGCATTCTAAACAAAAATTAGATTATTTAGATCCTTATACCAATGAAAAGTATATTCCTCATATAGTAGAAGCATCAGCTGGTGTAGGTCGAACATTCTTAGCACTATTATCAGAAGCATATACGGAAGAGAAAGTAGATGGAGAAGAAAGGGTAGTTTTAAAACTTAAACCAGAAATAGCTCCAATTAAGATAGCTGTATTTCCTTTGTTAAAGAATAAGCCAGATTTAGTTGATAAGGCTAAAGAGATTTTTGATAATTTGAAGACTAAGCATATGTGTGAGTTTGATGATAATGGTAATGTTGGTAAAAGGTATAGAAGACAAGATGAAATTGGTACTCCATATTGTATTACTGTTGATTTTGAAGGTTTAGATGATGATACAGTTACTGTGCGGGATCGAGATACTATGAAGCAAGAGAGAATAAAGGTAGAAGAGTTGGAGAGTTATTTTAGAGAGAGATTATAATAATAATTTATGGTATTTTAAAAGCTCAACTTATTAAGTTGAGCTTTTTAGATAAAAGAAAACCCACAATTACTACATTGTGGGTTTAGCCTCATCCTAGGTAAAGGACAAGATTTCATAAACCATTTCATATTTACCTCCTTGTGAAATAATTTATATTATTGTGCTCTCTTCGATTCTTTTTATCACCACTTCCTTTGAGCGTTGGTTAGAGCGATGGTTATCTGGAATAAGATTAAAGGAGCTTAATTTATTTTTTTATATACTCTTCTATGCCCATTTTTTTTGAATAGTTATAAAAGTTCATAGTTCTTCTACAGTTTGTTCCAATAGAATAACTTTCCATCCCAATTACATCTCCATTTCTTTTTTCTTTTTTATCTGGATGAATAAATCCTATTTGACATTTATGGTTGTGGAATTTACTTTTGTCAATTTTTTTGAAATTTACCAACCAGTTGTCTGGACATTCGTTTGCGATAATTTTTTGAATGAATTTTAATCCAATGTTGAAGTTATGAATGAATTCATTTGTAGCTTCATCAAACCGATGGAATTGTTCCTTCCCTTTTTCAATGGAAATTTCTTTTAAAGGTACAAGAGAAAGAATATCCTTTTTATTTTTGCCCTTGCATTCATTGATTACAAATTCATGCGCATGTTCAAAAATATGGTTTCCATCAGTTACACCTTCCTTTTCATACTCTTTTTGTAGAATAATTGCTTTTGGTATTAAATCCATTTTTTCCTCCATTAGTACTATAAAGTACCGACTACAACCTGCCATTTCTGGTTCAGGATTTATCGTAGCCATGATGAGTTTTTTTGACTCGTCAATCAGCTTAATCGCTTCTAATGTGTCTTTGGACGAGCACTATTTAACTCTCAATCAGCTATATGTTGTCATAAGGACAACAAGGCGCTTCTAATGGAAGTTCATTACCTCTTCCTTTTAATAAACAAGTTAATTATTTACTAGAAAGAAGAGATAATGTATTTAGTTTTTAAAGAACTTCATTAATATTGAGAGTAGTAGAGGAGATTTAAATCTGCCGTTATATAATATATGTGCAGTAATCTCCTTCACTACTCTTAACGTTAATATTTAATTATAGCATATTATTAGAATAATGTCAAGTATTTATTTATCTAGTTTATTGATATACTGAAATAGTAAAATCTAATTATATGTCAAAAATAAAAACAATTTATTCTTGTTCTAAATGTGGATCTCAAACTCCTAAATGGGAAGGTCGTTGTTCAGAGTGTGGAGGATGGGGAACTCTAGAAAAAGAAACCCTTTCTGATTCTGATAAGAAAGAAAAACAAAATCAACTCCAAGATTTGAAAGTTGATTTTATTGACCTTGCTAAAGTTAAGAAGAGTGATGCTCAGAGATTAAAAACTGGTCTAGATTCTTTTAATACAGCAATTAATGGTGGAATAGTAAGAGCTTCTCTGGTTTTAATTGGTGGTAATCCGGGAATTGGTAAATCAACTATTATTTCTCAAATAGTTTCAGATAAGTTTAAAACTCTTTATGTTTCTGGGGAAGAAACTGCTTCTTCAGTTAAATCTAGAATGGATAGATTAGATGTAAATATTAAAGATTTAAAGTTTTTAGCTGAGAATAATTTAGAAAAGATATTAGCGGGAGCAATGAAAGCTAAACCAGATTTGTTAATCATTGATTCTATTCAAACGGTATATACTTCAGAAATAGATTCAGATGCTGGGGGAGTTTCTCAAGTCAGAGCTTGTACTGTGAAATTAATGGAAATAGCTCGGAAATTAAATATGGCAGTTTTAATTGCTAGTCATGTTAACAAAGCGGGAGATTTAGCTGGACCAAAAGCTTTAGAGCATTTAGTTGATTGTGTGATTAATTTAGAAGGGGACAGGTTAAATAGATACAGAATGTTGAGGGTTATTAAGAATCGTTATGGTTCTACTGATAATTCAGAAGTTCTAGAGATGACTAGTAAAGGTTTTAAAAAAGTATTGAATCCATCAAATATTTATCTTTCTAATTCTAGTATTGATAAAGGAACAGTGATAACTTCAATTATGGATGGTTCTCAAGTTTTAATGTTAGAACTTCAAGCTTTAGTGAATAAAACTAATTTTGGTTATCCTAAAAGAACAACTTCTGGTTTTGATCAGAAGCGTTTAGAATTATTATTAGCTGTATTATCTAAAAAAGCAGGTTTAAAGTTAGGAGCTTATGATGTGTATATTAATTTAACTGGTGGTTTTAATGTTAAAGATCGTTCTCTAGATTTATCAGTTTGTTTAGCTATTATGTCTGCCTATCATGACAAAGTAGTTAAAGAAAATACTATTGTTTTTGGAGAAGTTGGTTTAAGTGGAGAAGTTCGTTCTATTCCTAAAACTAAAGAAAGAATCAAAGAAGCTCTAGCTTTAGGGTTTAAAAATATTATTGTTCCTAAGTTTGATAAGAAGGTAGATGTGAAAGGAGTTAATTTAATTGAAGTAGAGAAGATTAAAGATTTAGAAAAGTATTTGAAATAAATATAAATAATTAAAATAAATTATATGGAAGAAGAAAAAACTACTTACGATAATGTAGGTAATGAGAATTTTAAAGGTAAATTATTAATTGGAATTATTATTTTATTAGTAGCGAGTAATCTAGGAATGTTTTATTTTTATCAGAAATCATTAAATAATATCTCTAATGTTGTAGATGATACTCAGACTATGACACAGAATCCTCTAAATCAAGAAGTAAGTTTAGATGATGATTTAGACGCTTTAGAAGAGAAAGAGCTAGAAATTAATGAGATTTTGGTTGATTGGAATGAAGAAGCAGTGGAAGTAGATGATATTTGGACAATAATTGATAGTAACGAAGTGGAACAAATTATGAATGATATGAAAGAGAATTCTCAAACTGCATATTTTAATTTTGAACACTTTGAAGAATACCATCAATTTTATGAAGTTGGAAAAATTGAAAACAGTGATTATTTAGGTGCTAGATTATATATTGTTAGAGTTTTAATTCCGGGAATGGGAGCATATCCAGTTTCTTTTAATGTCATTAAAATTAAAGATGATTTAATTTATCTTAGTAAAAATGCTTTTTTAAATATAGAAAAAGCAGCCTTTAAAGATGTTTATAAAAATATTTTTCAAATTGATAATGTAAGTAGAATTATTAATTTAGAATCACCACAAAGAATTAGTATTCCAGAGTCTGATTCAAGTTTATTAAAAACGATGGTTTTTCGTGATAATTATTCTCAGATACATGGTTGGTTAAGTGAGTATATTGATGGAGAAAAATCTTTCGAATATCAAGAAGAGAAATATGTTTACAGAAAAGGTAACTGTTTTATTGTCGGTGCTAATGATGGTACAGTAAGAGGATATCATTTAGATCTCAATTTTGCCAAAGAAATGGAAGAAAGAAGTCATTATTTGGGTGCAATTCCATATTTGTTAGATTTTAAGTTTTCGAATGGAGAGCAAAATCAAAACGAGTATATTTTTCAGAGCGGAGGACATTTTCATATTAACTATTGTTATAATTATGCACATTATATAAATAATGATAGTCAATTGAGTGTTATCGGTTATTTAGATTCTGGGGAGTTAGTTTATGTTCTTAAAGATATAAATACTAAAGAAAGAGTTCAAGATCAAAACAGTATTTTACAAACAATGTATGACATGTATTATCCTGGCTACAACAGTGAAACACAAGAAAGGAAAGAAAAAGTTTCTTTTGAAGAATTTTTGGAAGAATATCCATTAATTTTTGTAAAGGATCCTTTTGGAGATTATATAGAAATGAAAAATGCTAAATATTTACCAGCTGTAGAAATGGGAAAACCAGTGATTTATCTTTATCCGGAAACTGAAATGGATATTTCTGTACAAGTAGAACCGAAAGGTGGATTTTCAATTACTGAACCAACTTATAATAATGGTTGGTTAGTAAAAGCTAATCCAAATGGAGAATTATTTAATTATGCTGATAAAGAAATTTATCCATATTTGTTTTGGGAAGGATTTGGAATTAATTATCAAAGATCAGAACAGGGATTTGTAGTAGCTAAAGAAAATGTTGAAAAGTTCTTGGAAAATAAATTAGCTTATTTAGGATTAGTACGGCATGAATACGATGAGTTTATTGAATTTTGGTTACCAAAGATGCAAGAGCAAGATTATTATTTTATAACTTTTGTTCCTCAGTCAGAATTTGATTTATTAGCTCCTCTAACAGTTGAACCAAAACCAGATATAGTTATTAGAGTATTTATGGATTATGAAGGTTTAGATAATTATATGGAAGTTCCAGAACAAACTTTGCAAAAAGGAGTTCGAGAAGGATTTACAGTGATTGAATGGGGTGGAGCTTTACATAGATAATATGAAAAAAAGAATATTATTTTTTAGTTTATTAACCCTATTTGTTATTCAAGTAGGGTTAATTGTCTATCGGAAATTAAATTCAGATAATGATTTTGTAGTTAAAGAAGTCGTAGAAGAGAACTTGGAAGTATTAACAGAACATAAATCTTATTTCATGAATCCGGATTTTTTTAATGAAGCCTATCAAGACGCAAGTTCAGTTTTTCAAGTTGATTCTAAAGTTTATGGTGGAATTATTCCTCATCATTTATTCGTAAAAGAGAGAATAGCAAGCTTTTTTAAATTATTAGAATCAGAAGACTATGAAACTGTAATTTTAATTGGACCAAATCACTTTGGTAATGGTCAAAGTGATATTATTTCTTCACGTGCTAAGTGGAGAACTCCTTATGGCGAATTAATGCCAGATTTAGATCTAATAGATAAATTAGAGTTAAATGTCGAAGAAGATCCTTTCATTATTGAACATTCAATTTCAGGATTAGTATCTTTTATTAAAAAAAGTTTACCTAATATTAAATTTGTACCAATTATCTTAAAAGAGAAGACTAAAATTCTAGAACTAGATGGTTTGATAGATAAAATTTCTGATAATGTTAATTTAGAAAAAACTTTAGTGTTAGCCAGTGTTGATTTTTCTCATTATCAACCTTCAATGGTAGCGAGATTTCATGATAATCAGAGCAATGCTGTCATTCAGAATTTTGATTATGCCAGAATTTTTGATTTAGAGATAGATTCTCCAGCTTCAATATATACAGTTTTAAAATATTTAGAAGGGAAAGATATAAAAGATAATACTTTATTATCTAGTACAGATTCGGGAACTTTGGCAAACAAAAAATATGAACAGACTACTAGTCATAATATTTTCTACTTTCAAAAAGGTGAAGAAAAATATGATGATGTTTTGAATTTTTTGTTTTTTGGCGATTTAATGTTAGATAGACATGTGAAAGAATTGATTGATGAAAAAGGATTAGATTATATCTTTGAGCAGTTAAAAGGGGAAGAAAATAGGTTTTTTGAAGGGGTAGATATGATTAGCGCTAATTTAGAAGGAGCTGTAACAGACGATGGTAATCATTATGCACCGCAAATGTCTTATGACTTTGCTTTTGAACCAGATTTAGTTAATCAATTAAAAGATTATAATTTTAATTTTTTCAATTTAGCTAATAATCATTTTGCTGATCAAGGTAGTAGAGGAATCGAAGAGACTAAGGAAAATTTAGATAAATTAGATTTTAATTATTCTGGCTGCATGGATAGAAAGGTTGATGAGTGTAGTTCTAAAATTATTGAACTAAACGGTTATAAGATTGGAATGGCTGGTTTTAGTATGGTTTATGGAAAGTTTAATCAAACTGAAGCTAATAAAATAATTCAAAATTTAAAAGATAATACAGATTTAGTAATTGTAAATGTTCATTGGGGAGTAGAGTATATTCACTATTATAATAATCTTCAAAAAGAAATTTCTCATGATTTTATAAACAACGGAGCAGATATGATTATTGGTCATCACCCTCATGTTGTTCAGGGAATGGAAATTTATAAAGAAAAACCAATATTTTATTCTCTAGGTAACTTTATATTTGATCAGTATTTTTCCAAAGATACTCAAGAAGGACTAGGAATAGGAATTTCAACAGTTTTTACTCCCGAAGAACAATTAGAATACAAAATATATTTATATCCGTTTAAAGCTGTTAATAATCAGAATATTCTAATGAATGAATTAGAGACTAAAGATTTTTTGAAAGAATTTCTTAAATGGTCAAATCTTAGTGGAGAGTATCAGAAACAAGTTCTAGGTCAAGAGGTATATTTAAAATAAACTCTGTATTTAAAAAACTCCTAGTAGATTTATACTTGGAGTTTTTATTTTCTTCTTCTTTTTTCTTTCAATGTTTTGCCGAGTTTTGAAAAAAGCCAGAAATAGAAGAATCGAGTTGTGAGATTAATTCCTAGCATAAGAATTTTAGAGATATCCTTACCAATTGTTCCTAATAGATATGTTTCGGGGATAAGTGTAATGGAAGCAATTGTTAGAATAGGAATGACCAACCAATTTCTTTTCTGAGCTTGTTTTTCTAGAAATAGGGTTGTTCGGCGAAGTAATTTTATCTTTGGTAATGTTTCTTTCTCAGATATTATTTGTCCAGTATATTGAGAAAACAAAGATCCAATTCCACCACCAATACTAATTGAAAATCCAATTAAAAATGGATCACAACTAGATGCTACAGCAGCGCCAGCTAAGATAGTAGGACCGACAGGGATTCCACTATAGATAATTATCATTGCTAACAAAAGAATTAAAACATATTTAATTCTTTTAAATTTAATGAATAATTCAGTAAGTCTTTTATAAAAGAATTGTTTAATTCTTTTCATCTTTCCTCCTATGTTTTTTATTTTATACTCTATTTAATCATATTTAGAGAGAAGTGTAAACCTTTTTGCAGCAATGCTAACAATACTATTCCATATGTATATCTCTGGATATCTGATCTATTTTATCTTTTAGCGAGGGATATTTTTTTAATTCTGGGCTAGTAGTAAATATTTTTTCAACCCAGTTTCTAATCTTTTTATTCAATTCTAAATCAGATAGGTCAGCTATTTTAATCTGGCTTAAGAATCCTGATTGAGTAGTACCATAAATATCACCACTACCTCTAAATTTTAAATCAGCATCTGCTAATTTAAAACCATCAGTAGTTTTAGTTAAAACATCTAATCTTTGTTTAGTTTTAGGGTTAGAGTTTTCAGTAAAGAGAAAGCAAAATGATTGATGTTCAGCTCTTCCAACTCTTCCTCTAAATTGATGTAGAGAGGCTAAACCAAAACGATCAGCTCCTTCAATCATCATAATCGTAGCATTAGGATAATCAATACCAACTTCAATTACAGAAGTAGAAACTAGTATTTTAATCTTGTTATCAGCAAAGTTATCTAAAACTTCTTTTTTTTCATTTTCTTTCATCTTGCCATGTAAAAAACCTATTTCTAAATTAGGGAAGACTTCGTTATTTAGTTTTTCATATTCATTCATAACCGATTTAACTCCTAATTTATCAGATTCATTAATTAAGGGACAAACTACAAAAACTTGATGGTCCTTTTTAATATGATTGTATATAAATTCATAGGCTTTAGTTCTGTTCTTAGGCTCTACTAATCTAGTGATAATTTCTTTACGATGGGCAGGTTTTTCTTTAATTTGAGAAATATCTAAATCACCATAGATAGTGAGAGCTAAACTTCGAGGAATAGGAGTAGCAGTCATGGACAAGAAATGAGGAGATTCTTTGCTTTTAGATTTGTTTAATAGATCATGTCTTTGATTAACTCCAAAGCGATGTTGTTCATCAACAACTATTAATCCTAGTTTTTTAAATTCTATATCTTTGTTGATAATAGAGTGGGTGCCAATTAGAAAGTCTATTTCTCCTTCATTTATCTTCTCAATGAGTTTCTTTTTACTTAAAGTTTCAGCTACTTTCTTTTGACTATTGTATATTTTTCTTTCCTTGTTGGTAAAGAGAGCGGAGTTAATATTTTCTTTCTTTAAGTATTTAATTAAAGTTTCAAAATGTTGTTTAGCTAGAATTTGAGTGGGAGCCATAAAAGCTACTTGTTTTTTGTTTAAAACAGTATTATATGCTGATATTAGAGCTACAATAGTCTTACCAGAACCCACATCTCCTTCTAATAATCTATTCATTGGAATATCTTTTTCTAAGTCCTGAAGGATTTGCCAAG
This sequence comes from uncultured Gammaproteobacteria bacterium, assembly GCA_964424195.1. Classification (GTDB taxonomy): domain Bacteria; phylum Patescibacteriota; class Patescibacteriia; order UBA1558; family S5-K13; genus JAIOTH01. The sequence continues at coordinate 144,943 of CAYRHT010000004.1, forward strand.
CAGATTTCTTTTGATCACTGGTTAATTCAAAGGGAAGAGAGTCTACAAACTTTTTAATCTTTTCCTCATGAAATTTAATCTGAATAGCTTTGTTCTTTTGATTATCTCTTTTAATTGATTTAGCTAGAGAGATTAAAGTGAAAACTTCATTGAAAGCAATTCTTTTTTTAGCTTGAGTTAATTTTTCTTGATTATCTGGAAAGTGAATTTGTCTTAGAGCTTCATCAAGGATTAATAGTTTCTCATTCTTTAATATTTCTTCTGGTAACCATTCTTTGAGAAGGTAGGTGGCTGGTAAGCAAGCTTTTACTAAAAACCTAATCTGCTTTTGAGTTAATTTTTCCGTACTAGGATAAATAGGGACCATTCTAGCTGTATGAGTAGTTTTTTCCTGAACCTTTTCGTAGGAAGGACTAACAAAAGAATATCCTAGAAGAGTTTTTTTAACTTTTCCAGAGATAAATACTTCATCCCCAACTCTAATATTTTTAATGATAAAGGGTTGATTAAACCAAACAATATTTATCTGGTCAGTATCATCTTCTAAAAGAGCTTCAGTAATATTCATTCTTCTAGTTTTAGCTCGTTTGTTGTTAATTAAAACTATCTTACCTTGGATGGTAGCGGTTTCATCATGTTCTAATTTATTTATCTTTTTGATCTGAGAATAATCATCGTAACGGAAAGGGTAATAGTTAAGAATATCTTCGACTGTAAATAGTCCAAGTTTATTTAGTTTTTTATAGACGCTAGGTCCAATACCGTATATTTGATCTAATCTTGTGTTTAAATCCATAACTTTATTCTAGCAGATATTAGTTATTGACTAAATAGGGAATATTAGTTAAGTTTAAGTTAAATAGAATAAAAAAGGAGGTTATCATGCCAAAAGGACTTAGATGGGAAGTTAAGAGATTTGTTGGAAAAATTAAAACTGAAAAGGAAATGGCTAAAGATGAAAATTGGAAATCTATTCCAGCCGCAAAAGGTGGAGTACCAATGAAATCATGGGCCGAACGTTTATTCGATGGTGTTGAGAAAATGTTTCCAAATTTTTTGCATAAGATGCAAGAATGTTAATTTAATATAAAACGTTAAGTCTTGTGATTTGACGTTTTTTCTTGTTTTTTGGCCTTTATTTTACTATAATTAAGGGGAGCTTAATAAAAAGCTATTTTCATGTTTAATTAATAATAAAAAAGATATGGAATGTAAAAAGACAAAAAAGATTGTTAGCTTGGTGCTTTTAGTAGCAGCAGTGTTAATTAAATTTTTAACAACTTGGCCAGTTTGGATCCCAATACTAGTATTGGCTTTTGCAGTTGTAGGTTTATTTTGTAAGTGTAAATGTAAAAAATGTTGTGATGTTAAGGAGGAAGCTCCTGTAGAAGCAACACCAGAAGTTGAAGCTGAACTAGTTGTAGCAGAAACTCCAGCTGAAACAGTAGCAGAAGTTGAAGTAGAAAAAGAACTAGAATAATTTTAAAGTTACATATTGATAGACACGTTATTTTTAGCGTGTCTATTTAGTTTATGTTATAATTAGGGTATGTTTATCATATTTTTCTTTATTTTTGGAGCTATTTGGGGCAGTTTTATCAACTGCTTAGTTTATCGTTTACATAGTGAAAAGACTATCATGGGTAGATCTTTTTGTCCTAAATGTAAGCATATTTTAGGTTTTTTAGATCTATTTCCATTACTTTCTTATCTATTCCTAAAAGCTAAGTGTCGCTATTGTCAAAAGAAGATTCATATTGAATATTTTCTAGTAGAATTATTTACTGGACTAGTATTTGCTTTTGGGTATTGGTTTTATTTTTTAAGTAAATTGTATGTAGGGAATAATGTTTTAGCATTAGTAATATTTTATTTATTAATGGCTGTATTCTTAATTATCATATTTATTTATGATTTAAAATATTACTTAGTTTTAGACATGATTCTTTGGCCAGCAATAATAATTGCTTTTTTATTTAGTTTTTTAATCTTAAAAGTTAGTCTGATGAGTCTGTTAATAGCAGGAGCTGTTGGAGCATTATTCTTTGGTTTGCAATTTATTATTTCCAAAGGAAAATGGATTGGTGGAGGAGATATTTTGATTGGTCTTTTGGCTGGTTTTATTGTGGGTTGGCCTCAAATTATCTTAGTTATATTTATAGCTTATATCTTAGGAAGTGTTATTGGTGTTATTTTATTAAGCACTAAACAAAGGAAGTGGGGAAGTAAGATTCCTTTTGGACCATTTTTAGTATTTGCTACTTGGATAGTAATGCTATTTGGAAATACAATTTTAGGTTGGTATTTAAATACAATTTTAGGTTTTTAATTATGAATAATTCATTAAAGAAAAAGAAAGGTTTTACTCTCATAGAGCTTTTAGTTTCTATAAGTATTTTTATAATTATCTTAACTGTAGTTTCAGTTAGTCATCGTCAGGGAGAGAATAAGAATATTTTTAGATTAGAAGCTTTTAACATAGAGGATTCTATTAGAGATGTTCAGAATATGGCTTTAACTGGTAAAGAAATAGATGATGTAATACCCAAAGCCTATGGCATATATTTTAGTGAAACTGGAAATAATATTATAATTTATGGTGATGAAGATGGAGATAATATTTTTAGTGAAAAGAAGGACTTAGTTTATTCAAGAAGTACTTTAAGTAATAATATTTATTTTAAAGGCTATGCTTCTGAATGTGGAGGAATTATTAATAGTGCTAGTTTAAATATAGATTTTATTCCACCTCAACCAACTATGATAATTAATAATGTTCCAGAATGTACAAGTGTTACTATTGATTTGAAGAGCAGTGTTACTGATGGAGGATGGAATATATATTTTGATACTATAACTGGTAGAGTTTGGACAGAGTTTAAAGAATGAATACATGAATAACAATATTTTTAATTACAGACAAATGAAGGGACAAGGTATTTTAGAAGTTGTTGTAGCTATTTCAGTTATTATCATGGGTTTAGTTTCAATAATTTCTTTAGTTATTTTTAACATTAATACTCAGGGTTATAGCCATAATATGCTGATTGCTTCTAATTTAGCTCGAGAAGGTGTTGAGGTGATTAGAAATATTAGAGATAGTAATTGGTTAGATACCACAAAAGAATGGGATGATGGTTTAATTGCTGATAGCCCACCTCCTCTTAGTGAGGAAAAAGGATTCCTATTTTTAAATTTATACTTTTGGAATAGTCCAGCTGAACATTATATCTATGATTTAGGTTGTTCTTGGAAAGTCTGTGTTTTAGAAGAGGAATCAATTTGGGGACCTGGAATAAGTAGATTTTCTTTAATAGAAGAAGATAATAATGTTTTATATGATCAATTTGGTTATTTTCGAGAATTTAGTAACCCAGAAAGCACTGAAGAAACTAGGTTTTACAGAATTATTTTTATTAATGAAATTTGTTTAGAAGATGGAAAAGAAAAGATATTAAGTGTGTATAAAGAGCATTGTGAAGATTATGCTTATGAAAGAATAGGTTTGCAAGTTTTGTCTAAAGTTGGTTGGGAAAACAATGGTGTAATGAGAAATGTAGAGATTGAAGAAAGATTATATAATTGGAAATAATAATATAAATATGATGATTCAGATTATTAAAAATAAGAAGCAAGCTTTTACTCTAATAGAGATGATAATTGCTACAGTATTATTTTTAACAGCAATGATAGTTTCAGTGAGTATTTTTTTATCTACCCTAGATGCTAATAATAAAGTTAATGCTTTGCAGAAAGTAGAGAATGAAATTAGATATATTGTTGAAACCATTAGTAAAGAAATTAGATTAGGTACTATATATTATGGTTATTATGAAGATAAATATGGTGATTCATTTGAAAATCCAACTTCTATGTTAGCTCTTCAAGATAATGCTAATAATCTCAGTTATTTTACTCTTAATGATGGTGTTGTTCAGATGAGTTTGAATGATGGTGTTGATTGGAGTGATTTGAGTACAGACAATATTTTAATTAATTCCTTAGACTTTTACTTAATGCCAGAGACAAATCCTTTTTCTCAAGATTCTGAAAATATTAAGCAACCAATGATAATCCTTTATCTAGAAGCACATTACAACAAGGAGGCTTCTTTTGATGGACAGATTAAAATTCAAACAACAATTAGTTCCCGACAGTATCGGAAATAATACACAAATTATGTTTAAAAATAATAAAAAATCTGGTTCAGCTATCTTACTGGTTTTAATGATTATGTCTGCTATTCTTTCAGCTACTTTGTATATTAATGTTTTATCAATTAGGAGCATTAAACAATCAAAAAGTATAGATAACTCTATGGTTGCTTTTTATGCAGCTGAAATGGGGAATGAACAAGCTATCTATTATATTAGAAAGGTAGAAGACTTGAAAATTAAAGATTTACAATTACCAGGCGGAGTTATTTATGCTAGTAAGGATTTAGTTTCTAGAGTGATAACAGATGAAGTAAAAAATGTTTTAATAGGTTTGGAAAAAGATGATATTTATCAATTAGACCTTTTTGATCAAAGCAATTTAAGTTTAAGTAGTTCAATTAGTTATCTTGAATTAGACTGGGAAGATAATTGTGGTTCAGATTCACGGATAGAGTTGACTGCTAATGAATGGGAAGCCCAAGAGAATATAAATTGGGGACAGATGCAAAATCAGATGCATATTAGTAAATGTTTACTCGATAATTCATCAGTAAGAATTGATGATAGTGGAGATATTTGTTCAGATATTATATTAGATAAAAATAATTCATACCAATTTAGATTTAAAGCTTTATCTTGTGATGTTTACAATTTAAGCATTAAAGCTTTTGATGAAAATAGTAAACAGATAGCTTTTAAAAATATATATAGTATAGAGAGTGTTGGTGAATATCCACCTAATTCTAGTCAATCTAATAAACAAGCTTTAAGAGTTAATTTAAGAAAATTCAGTCCTTTATCTGGTTTATTTGATTATGTACTTTTTTCTGAAAAAGACTTAGTTAAAGATATTGGAGCCTATACTGGAGGATGGTTTAGCGGAGATCTATTCATCACAACTGATAATCTTCCTAGTATTAGAGCAGAGGAAATGTATTCCTTTACTTTGAGAGCAGCTAATGGTGCTCCGCCATATGAATGGAGTTTGTCAGGAAGTATTCCCCCAGAATTGGAAATTGATAATTTAACTGGTATTTTAAGTGGAAAGATAAAAGAAGCTGGTGTCTATCCTTTAATAGTTGGGGTTAAAGATAGAGCTAATCCAGTAGCTTCAGATTCTAAAACTTTGTTTTTAGAAGTAACTAAATAATTGATGAATAAAGATAATATTAAAATAAGAATAGAAAAGTTAAAGAAAGAGATAGAACATCATCGTTATCTCTATCATGTTTTGGATCAACAAGAAATTAGTGATGCAGCTTTAGATTCCTTAAAAAAAGAATTAGTAGATTTAGAAACACAGTTTCCAGAATTTAGGACTTCAGACTCTCCTAGTTTAAGAGTGAGTGGTAAAGCTTTAGACAAATTTCAAAAGATTGAACATCAGTATCCAGTACTATCTTTACAGGATATTTTTTCTTTTCCAGAATTTGGAGATTGGGAGGAGAGGAATAGAAAAATATTTGATACAGACTATAATTATTTTTGTGAATTAAAATTAGATGGTTTAACAGTAATTTTAACCTATGAAAAAGGAATATTAAAAAAAGCAGCTACGCGAGGAAATGGAAAAGTTGGAGAAGATGTAATAAATAATATTAAAACTATTGAAAGTATTCCTTTGAAGTTAAGAAAAGGTAAATATCCTATTCCAGATATTTTAACTACTCGAGGAGAAATACTTTTGAAAAAAAGTGTTTTTGAAAAAATGAATAAACAAAGAGAAAAAGATGGTTTAGAATTATATGCTAATCCTCGAAATATTGCTGCTGGAAGTATTCGACAATTAAATCCAAAGATTACAGCCCAAAGAAAGTTAATTCACTTTGTTTATGATATTAAAGAAGATTTAGGACAAAAAACTCATGAAGAAGTACATGAGATGTTAAAAGAGTTTGGTTTTAAAGTTAATCCTAATAATTCTTTTTGTCAGAATCATAGTGATGTTGAAAAATATTTGAATAATTGGAATGAAAAGAGAAAAAAGTTAGATTATCTAACAGATGGAGTAGTCATAGTTGTTAATGATATTAAGGCTGAAAAAAAGTTAGGTAATATTGGTAAATCAGAAAGATGGATGATTGCTTACAAGTTTCCAGCAGAACAAGTTACTTCTAAAGTTAAGGATATTGTAATTCAAGTTGGTCGGACCGGAGCTTTAACTCCAGTAGCTGTTTTAGAACCAAGATTATTAGCTGGTTCTACTGTAGCTCGGGCTACTTTACATAATTTTGATGAGATTGAAAGATTAGGAGTTAAAATAGGGGATACAGTGATTATTGAAAAAGCAGGGGATATTATTCCGGCTATTGTAGAAGTTCTACCTCGTTTAAGAAATGGTAATGAAAAAGGAATTAAAATTCCTCAAAAGTGTCCAGTATGTAGTTCAGATGTTTGTCGTCAAGCTGGAGAGGTTAATCATTATTGTTCAAACCAAAATTGTTCTGCAGTTCAGAAAGAGAATATTGTTCATTTTGTTTCTAAACAAGCTTTTAATATTGAGGGTTTAGGGCATAGTATTATTGAACAATTAATAGTACAGGGATTATTAAAGAATCCAGCTGATATTTTTAAATTAAAGAAAGAATCTCTAACTCCTTTAGAAAGATTTGCTGATAAATCAGCTGATAATTTAATAGAATCTATTGCTCAGAGTAAGGAAGTTAGCTTAGATAGATTTATTTATGCTCTTGGTATTAGACATATTGGAGATGAAACTAGTATATTGTTAGCTAATAAATTTGGTACTATTGAAAAATTGATGAATATTAAAAAAGAAGATTTAGAACATATTCATGATATTGGTCCCAAAGTAACAGAAAGTATTTACAACTACTTCCAAGACAAAGAAAATGTTAATTATGTTAAAGAGCTACTTAATTTGGGAATTAAGGTAAGGGTAGTAAAATTAAAGAAACAAACTTTAAAAGCCAAGATATTCGTTTTAACTGGGGGTTTAGAAAGTTTAACTAGAGATGAAGCTAAGAAGAAATTAAGAGATTTAGGAGCTAAAGTTTCTTCTTCAGTTAGTAGTAAAACAGATTTTGTAGTTTCGGGAGAAAATTCAGGTTCTAAGTATGATAAAGCTCAGAAACTAGGAATTCAGATTATCAATGAGAATACTTTCTTAAAAATGTTAGACTAAGCATCTATCCTGTTATATAATAAGCATAATAGACTAATAAAATGATATTAAAATAATGAAAGCAGAAGAAGTAAAAAAACTAGCAGAATTATCTAGAATTAAGATTTCTCAGAAAGAAATTAAAGAATTCACTGAACAATTGAGTAGTATTTTAGATTATGTGAATAAAGTTCAGGAATACAAGTTTGTGAGTCAGAAACATGATTCTTTAGACGAAGTTCCTGAATTAAGAGAGGATTTAGTAGCTCCAGAAGAAACAGAAGAGATAATTAAGCAATTTAGTGACCATAGTGGAAAATTATTAAAAGTTAAAAAAATATTATAATATGAAAGAATTTACTATAAAAAGTATTCAAGAGTCTTTGCAGAAAAAAGAATTTTCTTGTGTTGATTTAGTTAAAGAATGTTTAGATAATATTAAAAAAGATAAATTGAATGATTTTATTACTCTTTTTGAAAAAGAATCTTTAGAACAAGCAAAATCTGTAGATCAGAAAATAGCTCAAGGAGAAAAATTAAAAAGCTTTGAAGGAATTCCAGTAGCTATTAAAGACAATATGTTAGTTAAAGGAGAAAAGACTACAGCTGCTTCTAAAATGTTAGAAGATTATGTAGCTACCTATGATGCTCAAGTTATTAAGATGTTGAAAGAGCAAGGAGCTATATTTTTAGGTAAAACTAATATGGATGATTGTGCTATGGGAGCTTCTAATGAAACTTCTGCTTTTGGTCCAGTTTTAAATCCTCATGATCAGAAGAGAGTTCCGGGGGGATCTTCTGGTGGCAGTGCTGCTGCAGTAGCTGCTCAACATTGTGTTTTTGCTCTAGGAAGTGATACGGGAGGTTCTATTAGACAACCAGCTTCTTTTTGTGGAGTTGTAGGTTTTAAACCTAGTTATGGAAGAGTTTCTCGTCGGGGTTTAATTGCATTATCTTCTTCATTGGATCAGATTGGTCCTTTAACAAATTCCGTAGAAGATGCTACCTTAGTTTTTAATTCTATTCTAGGAAAAGATGAAAAAGATATGACTAGTGTTGAATCTCAGAAGATAGATTTAGAAAAGATTAAAAAACCAATTAAAGAAAAAGTAATTGCTTATCCAAAAGATTATTATGAATTAAGTATAGATCAGGAGATAAAAGATGGTTTTAAAGAAACATTACAAAAACTAAAAGAATCTGGGATAAAAACTAAGGCAGTTGATTTTTCTTTTATGGATGAAGCCTTAGCAGTTTATTATATTATCCAACCAGCTGAAGCTTCAACTAATCTAGCTCGTTATGATGGAATTAGGTATGGTTTGAATAAAGGAAACAGTAAGGATTTATTAGATTCCTATTTAACGAATAGAGATTTAGGTTTTGGTAAAGAAGTTAAAAGAAGAATTATGATTGGGACTTATGTTTTATCAGCTGGATACCGAGATGCCTATTACAATACTGCTAAAAAAGTACAGGCAGATATTAAAGTTAGATTTCAAAAAATGTTTAAAAATATTGATGCTGTTATTCTTCCAACTACTCCTAGTGTAGCTTTTAAGCTCAAAGAAAAATTTAATGATCCTTTGACTATGTATTTAGCAGATATATTTACAGTAGCAGTTAATATTGCTGGTTTACCAGCAATATCTATTCCAATGAGTAAAAAACCTTTACCAATTGGATTACAAGTTATTGGAGACTTTATGGATGAAGAAAATGTTTTAAATATTGCCTACAATTTAGAACAAAGCTTTAGATTTACAAATAATCAATAACATTATGGAGGATATTCAAAGTATTAAAACTAAAAAATGGTTTAAGAAGTGGTGGGGGATAGCAATTATTGTTTTTGGAATATTAATAGTATTAATAGCAATATATTTCGTATCTTTAGTTTTTAGGTATAAAAAGGGTATTGAATTAGGAGATATTATAATCTCTAATCCAGTGGGAGGTTATTCAGAGTTTGATAATTCAGTTAATTCTCAAGTTGTAATTAATCGTTCTGAAATTGAAGATAGTGATAATCCTAGTTTAGGAGCAAATGATCCAATCATGACTATTGTTGAGTTTTCAGATTTTAATTGTCCTTATTGTGCTGTTTTTTATCCAACTTTGAAAGATTTTGCTTTAGAATATCCAGATAAAGTTAAATTAATTTTTAGAGATTTTGCTTTGAGTGGGAATGAGCCTGCCTTAGCTGCTAATTGTGCTTTCGAACAAGGTAGATTCTGGGAGATGCATGATAAGTTATTTAATAATCAAGGTAGTTTGTCAGAAAGTAATATTAAAAATATTGCTGAAAGTATGAGATTAGATATGGATGTGTTTAATAATTGTTATGATAATGAAAAATATCAGGGAGATATTCAAAAAGATTTAGCCCTCGGAGTAAAAGCTGGAGTAGAGGGTACACCAACCATGTTTATCAATGGTGAAAAGTTTGTCGGTGTTATTCCTAAAACTATCTTAGAACGGATATTATATGCTATTGAATATGGATCAGAACAATGATAAACATAATTCCCAATTCAATTCTATTAGAAGTAGGAAAGTTTAAAATACATTGGTATGGTTTTATTATGGTTTTAGCCATTCTAATAGCTATTTATTTTATTAGTAAATTAGCTAAGAAAAGAGAGTATGATACTAGTCAATTAGAAAACCTTTACTTTTATGTAATCTTAATTGGATTAGTAGGAGCACGTCTTTACGAAGTGTTCTTTTTTAATTGGGGCTATTACCAAAGTCATGTACTAGATATTTTTAAAGTTTGGAATGGAGGTCTTGCTATACAAGGTACTATTCTATTTGGAATAGTGACGGTATATATTTTCTGTAAGAAGAATAAGCTAGTATTTTTAAAATATACAGATTTATTAGTTATTGGTTTAGCTTTGGGGCAAAGCATTGGTCGTTGGGGTAATTTTTTTAACCAAGAGCTTTATGGCCGAGTTTCTAGTTTACCTTGGGCAATATATATAGAAAGAACAGCTAATTATCACCATCCTTTATTCTTGTATGAAGCAATACTAAATCTATTCTTATTTTTAATATTATGGAAATTATTTAAAAGAAACCATTTTAATGGTTTAATAACTTTATTGTATCTAGGCGCTTATTCTGGAATTAGATTTGTAATGGAATTCATGAGAATTGATCCTGCTCCTTTAGTTTTAGGATTTAGATTACCACAATTGGTAAGCTTAGTAGTTATTATATTTAGTTTAGCTTTAATATTTAAGTTTTATATTAAGAATAGGAAAAGATAGTTTAAGAATTTTAATTAGCCGTCGCCATCTAATTGAGTGTTAATAAATAGTATTTACAAGGAAACTTATGAATGCTATTTTTTAATTAATGAAAGATTTAATAATTAATTAAAATGTATGAAAAAAGTAATTCCTATTTTAATCATTGTGATTCTATTAATTGCTGTTGCCTATGTAGTAGCAGGGGATTTGAAAGAGGCTAGAAAATTAGAAAACGCAGAAGAGAATGTTGTTAAAGAGAAAGATAAATCTATAATTACTTATTTTAACTCATATTATAAATTTTCTTTAGATACGCCTCAGGGATTAGAGTATTGTTTAAGTGATATGTGTCTAGATAACAATTCTGTTTTGGATGAAAATATAAATTTTAAAATTGAGGATCATCAATTTTTTAAATATCAAGATATTAAGAAGGATAATAATAAAGTAATTAATTCACTCTTAGAGATAAAGATTAGAAAGGATTTATCAGATATATCAATAGTTGATTTTACTAAGCGTTCAATTGAGTTAAATCGAAAATATAGTAAAAATTCCAAGGATGCTTATTCACAAGAAGAAATAATCACTTTTTTAGGTGAAAATTCATATACATTTATTGCTAATGGAGGTTTTGAAGAAAGAGGCCTTTTTTATAATGAAAAAATGGAAGTTTTTATGAAAGATGATGAATCTGAATCTATTCAACGAGCTGGTGAAGGTGTTCTTCTTACAGAACCTCATAAGGTAATTTATTTTAATCATAATGGCTTTATGTATCGAATTATATATCCGATTGAAAACGAGGTGGCAGAGAATATAATAAATTCTTTTAAGTTTATTAATTAAAATATAGATTTGTAATTTAAAAACTTAATACTAAGAGGAAAAGCGATTTAGCTCATTATTTTGAAAGATGATGAGTTGTAGTGTGAAAACAATCTTTCTTAAATAAGAAAGTAATATATAAATGGTGGTCGTATCTTTTTTGATATGACTTTTTTTATTCTTTGTTTTCTAATAGAACATTGAATTTATTGTGTGATAAAACTCAAAACAAGTCGAGTTCAACTCGATAAAGGGGGAATAATGAAACAGATTATTAGTTTGATAACTATCTTAATGATAGTTGTGTTAGTGGGAATGTTAGGAGCGGATGATCATTTGTTGACTTTACCAGTTATTGGAAATGATATTTATGTTAATCATGCTTGGGATTATGCTGATGGCACGATACATCGAGCAATTGATTATACTTCAAGTTCTGGAGCAGGTGTAATCAATGGTAGAGGAATTATTGCTGCTTATGGTGGGATAGTTGTTGTTAGTATGGATAACCATGTTGATTATGGTACTTATGTTAAGATTGATCATGGTAATGGTTATGAAACTTTGTATGGTCATATGATTCATCAGAGTGCAGTAGTTAACGAAGGTGATTATGTATATCAAGGTCAAGTTATTGGTCAAGTTGGTAGTACTGGCAATTCTACAGGTTCGCATTTACACTTTGAAACAATTTATAATGGTGTGAAAGTTGATCCTTATGGTTGGTATCAGGGCCCAGAAGGTCCTTATCCTAATTGTAATCCAGAAGAGTATTATTGGACTTCTAATCCACCGATTGGACCACCAAATGTTAGCACGGAAAGACAATTACCAGATGATTTATTGGTACATGTTTTAGGGAGTCCAAATTACTATTGGCTTCGAGATGGTTTAATGTGTGGTTTTGATTCTGAATACTCAGTCTATACTTGGGGTTTGGAATGGGATGATGCAGTGGATATTACTGGAGATGAATTTAGTAATTTTTCTTTAGGTGCTAATGTAGAAGTAATGTTAGGAGCTGGTGTTTTTGATGAAAATGGTCAAAGATGGATTTTTGATTATGCTTCTGATACCTCTTCTACTATTGTAAAGAGAAGAGCTACTAACTGGGAGCAATTAGGATATGCGGGAGATATTTGGATTCCAGTTTCTAATGGTTTCATGACTCAGTTTAACGAAGGTTCAGAGTTATTATCTACTAGTGATTATCCTTACGGAGCAGTTCTGCAGAGTGAGAATAATTCTTCAGAAAAGTATGTTTTAGTGAAAGGTGATGATTATGGTATGAATGGTCAAAAAGTTAAAGTACCTTTGTTTTCAGATGATGTCTACAATATCAATTATTATCATCATAACTTTAGTGTATCTGTTTCTAATTCAGTTCTTTCTAATTATCCAACTGTAAATTCTCAACTATTAGTAATGGACGGTAAGCTCATTTCTGCTGGATATGGATTAGATATCTATTATCTAGAAAATGGGAATAAGAGAAAGGTATTTGATGAAACTAGTTTTGTTTATTATGGTTTTGAACACGCTAATGTTCAGAGCGTAAGTAGTGCTTTAATTGCTACTTTTCCTGATGGAATGGATATGTTTTTCAGTCCTAGTGGTGGTGTTGATATCTATAGTGGAGGAGAGTTGGATGATGGAGGTTTTGATTCAGGATTAGAATCTTATTGGACGTTTTTTGATTGGCAACAAGTAGCTGATTTTGAAGTTACTAATGAAAACCCTATTCTAGGATTCTACAGTTCAGAAGTAAATGTCTATTCAAGTTCTAACTATTATGATGTAGAAATTAAGCAATTAGTTAATGTCGAGAATAATGAAACGTATCATTGTTCATTTTATGCTAAGTCTGATAATCAGATGATGTTGAAATTTAATTTAGGAAAGAATACTTCTCCTTGGAATAATTACGGAATTTGGAAAGAGATAGTTGTTGAAAATGATTGGCGAAGATATCAATACATCTTTAATTGTACAGCAGAAGATGATTTAGCAAGATTGACTTTTCAAGTTGGTGAAATCCCAGGATGTTTTTATCTAGATCAAGTTATTTTTGAAGAAATTGGTGAAATTTTACCTTTAGGTGATAACTTGTTAGCTAATAGTAGTTTTGAATTAGGACATTATGCTCCTTGGCAGATGGAAGATCATAACGGAGTAGCCGAATATTATAGTGATTCTTTTGAATCCTATGATGGACAATATTCTATGTTTATTGATCCAAATCAGTCAGGAGAACTATTCCAAGTTCAACTTAATCAGTTAGTTAATGTCCAAGAAGGAGAAGTATATTATGTATCCTTCCATGCTAAAGCGGAGGAAGACAGGAATGTGACTTTAGAATTATGTCACAATGGTTCTCCTTGGAATAATTACGGACTTTGGGATGAAGTTAATATTGGGACGAATTGGGATTTGTATACGCTTCAATTTACAGCTAATACTTCTGGTACACCTCGTTTTTCTATACATTTAGGAGAGGAGGATGTTGGGGTTTGGATTGATAATATTTCTATCTCTACATCTCCGGTTAATACTGACGAAGAAGCTATAGGATCTTCAATAGTATCTTTGTCTCAAAATTATCCTAACCCTTTCAATCCTGAAACTCGTATTGATTACAATGTTTTTAACCGTAATTCAGAATTAGTGATCTACAATATCAAAGGACAAGTTGTTAAAAATTACAATTTAAGTCCTGATAGAGAATTTGTTATTTGGTCAGGTTTAGACAATAACAACAAAAAGGTATCTACAGGTGTTTATTTGTATGTTATCAAGTCCGGTAAACAGATAACAGGAATAAAGAAAATGATTTTAATGAAATAGTATTATGTTTGTGCTATTTCGTGAAGAATTAAAAAAATAACCCTCGTTCTATAATAGAGCGGGGGTTTTAATTGTTTATATAATATATGTTTACATATCTTTCCGAAGAGCGAGGATAGGATCCATGTTTGCAGCTTTTCGAGCTGGTAAAACTCCAAAAGAAATTCCACAGATTATAGCAAAACTAAAAGCTACAATTAAAGATTCTAGAGGAACTACGAAAGACCAGTCTAAGCCGAATTGTTGAGCAATTAAAGATATTAAGAAAGAAATTAGAATCCCTAGAATAATTCCTAAAATAGCACCTAAAATAGAAATAATTACAGATTCGGTTAAAAATTGCCAAAGAATATTTCTACTATTAGCTCCTACAGCTTTTCGTAATCCTATTTCAAAAGTTCTTTCACTAACAATTACATACATAATATTCATAATTCCTACTCCACCAACGACTAAAGATACAGCTACTATAGCTAATAATAGAATAGTTATATAATTGGTAATTTTTCCAATCATTTCCATCATTTCTTCCATAGTAGAAGTGGTAAAGTCATCTTTGTAAGGATCTCCTTCGGGATTATTAATATCATGATTATCACGTAATAAAATTCTAATTTCCTTAGCAGTTTGGTTAGCTAATTCTAAGTTTTCTATCTCATGAATCATGTAACTTATATAATCATCACCAGTTATTCTTTTTTGTAAAGTTTTAATTGGTATATAAATGTAGTCATCAAAATTTAAAGTCATAACAGCACCTTTTTCTTCCATAATTCCAATGACTCGATATTTAGATCTTCCCAGTTTTATATATTTACCTAAAGCATCAGAACTTTCAAATAGTTTTTCTTTTATTTCTTTGCCTAGTATCACTACCTTAGCTAAAGATTTATCTTCAGACTCAGTAAAGAATCGACCTTCAGCTATTTCTGAGTCATCAATATCAATATAGGAAGCGCTAGCTCCTAATAAAAATGCTTTTTTTCTTTTATTTCCATAAGTTGCTAGTTTTTGATTCATTATAGCTCCATAACCATTAGTGATGTTTGGTAATTTATTTACATCCTCCATGTCTTCCAAGGTTAGTGAATTTCTTAGCGGAGTAATTTCAGTTTGTATAATATTAGTTCCAAAAGATTCTACTTGACCAATTATTAATTCTTTAATCCCACCTCCGGCAGAAAAGACTATAATAATACTAGAAACACCAATTACAATTCCAAGGACTGTTAAAAAAGTTCTCATTTTATTATTTTTGATAGACTGAATTACTATTTTTATGGAGGAGGATATTTCCATTTTTAATTTTATTAATTAATTTATTCGTAACGAAGTGCTTCAATTGGATTTAATTTACTAGCTTTCTGAGCAGGATAGAGTCCAAAGATTAATCCTATACTAGTAGAAACCCCAATACCCATTAGAATTGATAAAAGTGAAAGACTAAATTTCCAATCATAACCAAGAATATTTTTTATAACTAAAGTAATTAGCAATGATACTAATATTCCTAGTATTATTCCTATTATTCCACCTATGAGAGTGATAGTTATGGATTCAATTAAAAATTGGAGTAAAAGATTCTTATTTTGGGCTCCAATAGCTTTACGGAGACCTATTTCATTAGTTCTTTCAGTAACACTAATTAACATAATATTCATAATACCAATTCCACCCACAATTAAAGACATGGCTGCCATAGCAGCTAAAAAGAATTTCAAAGCATCAGTAATTTGTTTAATAATGTCTGCAGCTTGGGCAGCACTTCTAATTGTAAAATCATCACTAACTCCACTATTGTCTTTAATGTCATGTTGTTCACGAAGGGTATTTTCTATATCATTAATCGTTCTAGTAATATTTTCATCTTGATCTATTTTAGCTCTAATAAAACTAATATAATCAACTCCGGCTACTAATTTTTGCATGGTTTTTATAGGTATTAAAATACTTCTATCATAATTTTCAAAACCAACATTACCTTTTTCTTTCATTACTCCAATGACTTCAAAGCTTTGCTTATCAATTTTTATTTTTTGACCAATAGCTTCAGAGGCACCAAAGATTTTTTCTTTTTCTTCACTCCCTAAGACAGCAACTTTAACTAAATTTGTTTCTTCTTGTTTAGTAAAAAATCTACCTTGAGCTAGTTCAGATTTGGTCATTGTTGAATGACCAGTATTAGTTCCATTGACCCAGCTAGTAACATTTCGAGAACGCCAAGATACATTTTCATTAGAACCATAATAAAGTGCTAGATCAGTAATATGAGAAGCATTATTTTCTTTTAATAAAGCTTGAGCATTTTCATAGGTTAAAGAAGTAATAGTAATACCCATTACAAATGCTGGAGGACCATTTTTTTCTGATTTTCCAGGTATAATACTGACTGTATTAGCTCCAAGAGTTTCTATTTGGGATAATATTAAAGATTGAGCTCCGTCACCAACAGCCATGATTACAATTACTGCTGAAACTCCAATAATGATTCCAAGCATAGTTAAGAAGCTTCTAGCTTTATTAGCTAGAAGGGAATTGGTTGAAAGTTTAATACATTGTTTACATAACTCTAACATATTATTTTATGCCACTTTCGTTTTTAGCTAATCTTTTTTTAGTCACTGGTCCATCATCTACTATTAAACCATCTTTTAATTGAATAATACGGTCGGCATGTTTAGCTGTAGAACTTTCATGAGTTACTAGGATGACCGTTTTACCTTTATCATTCAAATCTTGCAATATCTCCATAACCTGTTTACCAGATTTAGAATCTAAGTTTCCAGTAGGTTCATCAGCGAATATTATCTCTGGGTCATTGACTAAAGATCGAGCAATCGCTACTCTTTGTTTTTCTCCTCCAGATATCTGATTGGAGTAATAATTCAAACGGTGTCCTAAACCAACACTTTCTAGAACTTCTCGGGCTCTTTTTCTATGGTCTATTTTTTTATTAGAATAAGTTAGGGGGAGAATAGTATTTTCTAGAACAGTGGTTTTTGGTAGGAGATGAAAAGCTTGAAAAACAAAACCTATTTTTTCATTTCTGAGAATAGCTAATTCATCTTCACTTAGTTCTGAGATATTGGTCCCTTCAAATATGTACTTTCCAGTAGTAGGCTTATCTAAAAGTCCTAGAATATGCATTAAAGTAGATTTACCTGAACCAGAAGGTCCCATAATTGATAGAAACTCGCCTTTTTCAATTTCAAAAGTTAATCCATGAAGTATTTTAGTTATCAATTCTTCATTACCATATTCTTTTTTAATATTTTTAGCTTGAATGAGCATTTGATTTAAAGATTATTTTTTTTCAATGTAAGTTATAATTTCTTGCCCCTCTTTAAGTCCAGAAAGTATTTCTACTAAACCATCATCACCATATAGTCCAGTTTCAATTGGTATTTCTCTAACTTCTTTATTTTCTAGGATTCTAACAAATTTACCATCACCATTTTTTTCAATAATAGCTCGAGAAGGAATTATTAAGATATCTGTTTTTTCATTAGTTGTAATGATAGCATTAGCAGTCATTCCTGGTTTAATTTGTTCAGATAATTCTTCTGAGAAAGTAAGGTGAATTGTTATTTTATAATAAATAACATCTTGGATGACTGTTTCAGCTGGTTCTATTTCATAAACTGTTCCTGGAATTTTAATTTCATCACCAAAAGCATCAAGAGTTATTTCTACAATATCACCTCGGTTGATTTTATTAATATCAGTTTCAGATATATCAATTTCTACTTCTAGGTCATTATCGGTTAATAGATAAATTGCAGTTTTATTTAAAGAGACTTGTTCACCAACATCATATTCTATTTTAGTAATTCGTCCTTCAATTGGAGCTTCAATGATACTCTTTTTAATTTGATTATTTATAGCGTCTAAAGATGCCTGAGCTTGTTTAACTTCAGCTTTAGTTAGAATAATGTCTTGATAATTAGGTGGTGCTTTAAGTTTTTCTAATTCAGCCTTAGATATTTGCCAAGCTTCGTAATAAGAATTAATCTTTGTTTCAGTGGTAGCTATTTGTTGTTCCCCAGAGATGATAGCTGTACTTAAAGCATTAGTGGTGGAGAGGATAGTATTATTGAAATCTTGACGAGCAGTTTCAACTGCAGAAATAGAAGTACTAATTGTTGTTAATTGAGTACTAATAGTAGTTTTATAAGTATTTAATTCAGTAGCTGTAAAGTCGCTAGAAGTTATACTACTTTCTAGAGCGTCATAACAGTTGTTAAGAGTAGTAAATATTAA
This sequence comes from uncultured Gammaproteobacteria bacterium, assembly GCA_964424195.1. Lineage (GTDB taxonomy): Bacteria > Patescibacteriota > Patescibacteriia > UBA1558 > S5-K13 > JAIOTH01. The sequence continues at coordinate 163,413 of CAYRHT010000004.1, forward strand.
ATTTGTAGTATTAATTACTTGGCTTAAAGCTTGATTAATATCATTTTCACTTAAAGAGACTTTAGCAATATTTATTTTATTTTTTGAATTTGCTACTGAATTTATACTTGAATTATAATTTGATTGAGTTTGTTGAAGATATGTTTTATTTCTAACACTGAGAACATGTTCAGCATCATTGTCTTCTAAAATAGTATTAATCTCATCTAAAGCAGTTTCAGATTTAGTTAAATTACTTTCCATAATAATAATAGAGCTCATTTTTTCATTACTTATTTCAGTTTCCATATTTACTTCAGCTTGAGACGTTTCTTCTTCTACACTAGCTCTAAGTTTTTCTAGTTCTTTAATAGTAGATTCATAATTTGTTTTAGCTTGATTTACATTGGCTTCATAAACAGCTATTTCATAATCAGTGGCTCCATTTATTAATTTATTTAAATTAGCTTGAGCTATTTCTAGTTGAGCTTGTTTCTGTCGAGATTCTATACTGAGGTCTGAGTAATCTAATTTTGCTAATATTTGCTTAGCACTTACTTTATCTCCAATAGAAACTAATATTTCATTTATTTTACCAGTATTAAGAAAGTTTAATTCTATTTCATTAACAGATTTAAGAGTACCGGTTTCACTGACGGTTTGGATTAAATTATTTTTTTCAACAGTATTAAAGCTGTATTTATTATTATCTTTATTTCTAAATGATAAAGATAGAATAATTATTAAGATTAGAAGAGCAGAGGAGATTAAAATTATCATTTTCTTCCTCTTTTTCTTTTTCCTATTTTGATCAAGATCTTTAGTAAGATTTTCAACAGGTTTTTCATTTATTTCTTCAGGCATATATTTGATATATTATTTTAGTTAAATACAAAAAATTTAGAGTTTATGTACTCTTTAGGTAATTATATCAAATATACGATGGTTTAGAAACTTATTTGTATTTTTGTAAACAAAAAAACAGACACTTTTGGCGGGATGGAAGGGATTCGAACCCTCGACCTCCTGCGTGACAGGCAGGCGTTCTAACCAACTGAACTACCA
>CAYRHT010000005.1:0-76580 GCA_964424195.1 uncultured Gammaproteobacteria bacterium
TAGAAGAAAACCTAGGAGATAGATGTTTATTTCATTGTAATTGATTAGAGAAAAGTTGTTTGGATAAGGATAGAGTGTTTTTTGAATAAAGATAGTTAAGATAGCTATTATAATTCCAAAGAAAAAACCTCGATAAGTTTTATTTTTACCAAAGAGAGGCTTTCCTTTAAATTGAATATTAAAATCTACTGGATAGTTGAGTAGAGGAATCTTTCTAAAAATAATAGGGCTCATATTAGACATAATAGCTGGTAGGAAAAACCAAATGATTTGAAGTAGTATTTTAAGCATATATTAAGTATATCAAATATTATTTGATTTGACTTTTAAAGGAAGAAGTAATAAGATGAAGGTGGTCGCAATTTTAGCGACTTTTTTATTTTTTAAATTGACAATCGTATACAATATGTATATAATTGTATACATATGTTAGACTTTATAAAAAATAAAAAAGGAGAAGTTCTTAAGCTGTTTTTTCAAAATACAGAGCAAGAGTTGTATTTGAGAGAAATTGCTAGAATTTTAGGTAAAGAACCTGGTCTTTTTCAAAGAGATATTGAGAGTTTAGTTAAAGAGGGTATTTTAAAAGATGAACGCAGAGCTAATTTACGTTATTTTAAGCTCAATAAAGATTATTCTCTTTACAAAGAAATTAAACAGATTATTTTTAAAACATTGGGAATAGGTGCTCAACTTCAAAGACTAGTTAATGACTTATTAGAAATTGAACAGAGTTTTATCTTTGGTTCAATTGCTAAGAACAATGAGTATGCGGAGAGCGACATAGATTTAATGTTGATTGGTGCAGTTGATCAAGATTTGTTAATTAGTAAAATTGATAAAGTAGAGAAAGAATTAAAAAGAGAAGTTAATTATGTTTTATACAATAAAGAAGAAATTCTTAAGAAATTAAAAGAGAAGAATGATTTTTTAACAAAGATATTTAAAGAGTCTAAAATAATTTTAAAAGGTAATTTAGATGAGTATTCAAAGTTTAATTGAGGAAAATTTATTACAAGAAATAGAAGATATTTCTTTAAAGCAAGTTAAAAGAAGATTTTCTGTTGCTATTTCATTTTTAAATTCTGCTAAAATTGATTTAAAGAGTAAGAATAAAGAAAATATAGTTATTTACGATAATCTTTATAATTCAGCTCGAATGATAGGAGAAGCATTCTTATTATTAAATAACTATAAGGCATCTATAAAAAATCATCATAAAACAGTTATCGAAGTTACAAGGTTAACTATTAAGGATAGAGACATGGAATTTCTATTTAAAAGATTGGATAGAATGAGAAAAAATAGGAATAAACTTGATTATGATATAGATGTTTTTGATATTTCAGATATAACTTTAAAGAATATGTTCGAAGATATAAAAAAGTTTGCAAATAAAGTAGAAGATTTTATTAATAATAAAGATACACAGAAGAAATTAATATAGTTTTAAGATTTTGTTCTTTATTTCAGCACTACTTAAAAAGTGCTATAATAAAGCTACTAAATTATTATAATTAAGTTTTTAAATATGACTAAAAGACGTCGTGGTAGACCTAAAAAAAGAGCATCTCGGAAGAAAATTGTTAGAGCTAGCTCTAGAAGAACAAATAGTCGAAATGATAATTTATTTTCTTCAATCAGTCCCGAAACAAAGAAAGGTATTTTTGTTTTTATATTATTGATTATTGGTTTTTTAAGTTTTCTAGCCCTTTTTGATTTATCAGGAGCTATGGGACGAGGAATGATGAAAGCTATGAAATGGATTTTTGGTTGGTTACACTTTTTAATTCCTTTTGTTTTGATTGTTTTAGGATTCTTACTTTTAAATGCTCAGAAATATATAATTAAAACTAGACATTATATTGGTTTACTCTTATTTCTATTATCAGCTACTGGTTTAATGAATTTAATTATTGGTTTCGCTGAAATCTTTGAGAGAATAAAGCTAGGAGAAGGTGGTGGATATTTTGGATTAGCTCTTTATTGGCCATTTTACAAACTAGCTGGTTTTTGGGGTGCTTTGGTATTACTTTTAGGAGCACTTCTTGTTTCAATTCTCTTAACTTTTGAATTATCAATTCAAGACTTAAACTTTTTAAATAAATTAAGAGAAACTCTCAGATTAAAAAGAGATCGAATTGATGAAGATGAATATATTGATCAAGATGATGTTTATGATGAAGAGTCTTTTGATGAAGCTGGTGAAGAAAATGATGTAGAAGAAGCTGAAATAAATGCCGAGAAAGAAGAATTACTTAATGAAGCTCTTCCTTTAGGTAAGAAAGAGCATAAGAAGAAAGTGTATAAAAAGATTCAGATTCCAATTGATCTTTTAGATAATAATGGATCTAAAGCAGTTTCTTGTGATATTGAAGTTAATAAAGCTCGAATTAAAAAAACCTTAGCTCATTTTGGTATTGAAGTTGAAATGGGAGAGGTTAATGTAGGCCCAACTGTTACTCAATTTACATTTAAACCTAGAGAAGGTATTAAACTTTCTAGAATTATGGCCTTGCAAAATGATTTAGCTCTTTCTTTAGCGGCGAGAAGTGTTCGAATAGAAGCCCCTATTCCAGGCAGAGCTTTAGTTGGGGTAGAAGTTCCTAATAAAACAGTATCTATAGTTCGTTTAAAGGAAATAGTTACTGATAAAAAATTTAGAGAAGCTGGTCCAGGTAGTTTAAAATTTGCAGCTGGTAAAGATGTTTCTGGTCGGAATGTTTTTGTTGATTTAGCAAAATTACCTCATTTATTAATTGCTGGTACAACTGGTTCTGGAAAATCAGTTTCTATTGATGCTTTAATTATTAGTTTATTATATCGTTTAGACCCCAATGAATTAAAATTTATTTTTGTTGATCCAAAGAGAGTTGGTTTATCTCCCTTTAATGGTATTCCTCATCTTTTAACTCCGGTAATTACTAAGGTTGATAAAACTATAAATGCTTTGAAGTGGTTAATCAATGAAATGGATCTCAGATATGATTTATTAGCCAAGACCAACAAAAAAGATATCAATAGTTATAATGCGGCAGTGAGAAAAATTGAAAATAAAATGTATAATATAGTATTAGTGATTGATGAGTTGGCAGATTTAATGGTTAGTAACAGAGTAGAAGTAGAAACATCTATTATCAGATTAGCTCAAATGTCTCGAGCTGTTGGAATTCATTTAGTTCTTGCAACTCAAAGACCATCAGTACAGGTTGTTACCGGACTTATTAAAGCTAATATTAATTCTCGAATAGCCTTTATGGTTCCTTCTCAAATAGATTCGCGAACCATGATTGATATGGCTGGAGCAGAGAAGCTTTTAGGAAAAGGAGACATGCTTTTTACAACCGCTGAACTTTCTAAACCTAAGAGACTACAAGGAGCTTATGTCTCCGAAGAAGAAAAAGAAAGAGTTATAGAGTTTCTTAAAAAACAAGCTGAGCCAGATTATTTAGAGGATGTGACTGAAGCTCCTACTCAAGGAATTCCAGGATTTATGGGAACCAATGGAAAGGTAGACTCTTTGTTAGCTCAAGCTCGGGAAGTTATTATGCAAAGTGACAAAGCCTCAGCTACACTATTACAAAGACGTTTAAGCGTTGGCTATGCTCGAGCAGCTAAAATATTGGACCAATTAGAAGAAGCTGGAGTTGTCGGACCAGCTAATGGACCAAAGGCTCGAGAAGTATTGATTAGAGAGGGAGAAGAAGTATTAGATTCTCCAGTTGTTGAAGTAGACGACGAAGGTTTAAACGAAGAATTAGAAGATGCTGCTGATGAAATATTGGAGAATAATGGAGTTATAGAAGAAAGTGACGAAGAAGACATGGAAGCAGTTTTAGATGAGTCAGATGAATCTTCTGAGTCTATCCAAGATGAGGATGATGACGATGAAGAAGAAATAGCAGAAATTGAGGAAGAAAATGATGAGCTTGAAGAGGAAGAAGAATCTGATGAAATTGAATCTAATGAAGATGATATAGAATTTGAAATAGAAGAGGAGGAAAAATAAATAAGGTATCAGTTAAAGGATAATTGAAAACAATGAATAGTTTTAGAATTAAAAAAATTAGACAATCAAACCTAGGTGCTAGACTGAAAGAATGTCGAGAAGAAAAGGAATTAAAATTAGAAGATATCTATCAGACTTGTAATATTCCAGTTAAGTATTTAAAAGCCTTAGAAGAAGAAAGATGGAATGATTTGCCAGGAGAAATTTATCTAAAGAACTTTTTAGAAAAGTATTGTAATATTTTAGGACTTAATTTTAAACTTTGTTTTAAGCAATATCAAAAACAAGCACTAACTAAAGGAAAACATCTTAAAAAGAAAAAACCAAAACAAAAATTTAGTTCCTTGCTAAGTTTTATTAACCCCAAAAGGTTCAAAGTAATTATGATTATCTTAATCTTAATTATTTTTTTAGGCTATCTTTATTTCAAAATAAATAATTATGTTAGTCCGCCAGAGTTAGTAGTTAATTATCCTTATGAAAATTTTGAAACAATCGAGAATATTGTTACTATTAGTGGACAGACAGAGACGGAAGCTATGGTTTATATAAATAGTGAGATTGTTTCAGTGGAAGAAGATGGAAAATTTCATGTGGATGTTAAATTGAAGTATGGCTTAAATAGATTTTCTTTGACTAGTCAGAGAAAGCATGGTCGAAAGAACGAGCAAGAGATTATAATTTTAAAAAAACAAAATATAGAAATTTTAGTTCCAGGAGAAAATTAATTTTACATAATAAAGTGGTCAAATTAAAAATTAAATAAAAAATATATGGTTAAAAAAGAAGAAACCAAGATAGAAAATGCTAAATCTAAAGCAGCTGAAGGAGCAATGGATCAAATTCATGAAAGATTCGGTCAGGGTTCAATTATGAAAATGGGAGCCATGCCAAGAATAGATGTAAAATCAATCAGTACTGGTTGTTTGTCTTTAGATGTGGCTCTAGGAATTGGTGGTGTCCCCAAAGGCAGAGTAATTGAGTTATTTGGGCCAGAATCTTCTGGTAAAACTACTCTAGCTCAACACATTGTAGCAGAATCCCAGAAAAATGGTGGTATTGTAGCTTTTATTGATGCTGAACATGCTCTAGATCCGTCATATGCTCGGAAAATTGGAGTTAATACTGATGATTTATTATTATCTCAACCAGATGCTGGTGAACAAGCTTTGGAAATATTAGAAACTTTAATTAGATCTAATGCTATTGATGTAATTATTATTGATTCTGTAGCGGCTTTAGTTCCTAAAGCAGAAATAGAAGGTGAAATGGGAGATCAACAAATGGGATTACAGGCTCGTTTAATGAGTAAGGCTTTAAGAAAAATAACTCCTCTGGTTTCAAAGTCAGAGACTTGTGTAATTTTCATTAACCAAGTTCGAATGAAGATTGGTGTATTTTTTGGAAATCCAGAAGTTACCCCAGGTGGTAAGGCTTTGAAATTTTATTCCTCTGTGCGAATAGAAGTTAGAAAAGCAGCAGTGATTAAAAAAGGTGAGCAAATTATTGGTAATCGAGTTAACTGTAAGATTGTAAAGAATAAAGTTGCTCCTCCTTTTACTAAGTGTCAATTTGATATTATGTATAATGAAGGAATATCAGCATCAGGAGATGTTATAGATCTAGGAATAAAATATGAAGTTATTAAAAAAGCTGGAAATACAATTAGTTTTGGTGAAGAGAAATTAGGAGTTGGTCGGGAAAATGCTCGAATAGCTTTGAAAGAGAATAAAAAATTATTAGAGACCATCAAAAAAGAGATATTAAAGAAAGTTAAAGAAGAACGAGAATAGACTTAGATTATAACTTTTATGCTAGCTACTAGAAAGATAGCGCACAATACAATTATTCAAATTATCGGTAAGGCCGCCAATATTCTTATTGGCGTCCTTGCTATTTCTTACTTAGCTAGGTATTTATCTCCTAGTGGCTTTGGACAATATACTACGGTTTTAACATTCTTACAGATCTTTGGGATATTTTTAGACTTTGGTTTGTATTTAGTCTTATTGCAAGAGATTGGTAAAGATGAAACAAAGAAGAATTTTATATTTTCTAATATTTTAACTATGAGAATCATTTCTGGATTCTCATTTTTTATTATTGCTCCAGCAATAGCATTATTTTTTCCTTATCCTTTGATTGTTAAAATTGGTATTGCTTTAACCTCTTTAGCTTTCTTCTTAAACTCTCTAATTCAAATTTATACTACAGTTTTTCAGAAAGAAATGAAGATGCATAAGGTTGTTTTAGCAGAAATAATTGCCAAGGTATTATTCTTAAGTTTTATTCTTCTAGTAATTGCTCAACAAAGTAATCTATTATTTGTTTTAACAGCTAATATTATTAATTCCCTAGTTTTCTTTGTTATCTTAGCTTCTCTAGCTAGAAAGTATATTAAATACAAATGGCAATTGGATTGGAGTTATGTTCAAAAAGTTATTAAATTATCTTGGCCTATTGGTTTAGCCATTATGTTGAATTTAATCTATTTTAAAGCAGATACTTTAATCTTATCTATCTTCCATCCTGCTAGTCATGTTGGTTATTATGGAGCTCCTTACAAGATATTAGAAGTTATAACTACCTTACCGCATTTAATTCTAGGATTAGTTTTACCAATTCTAGCTGCTTATTGGTTTCAGAGTAAAAAAGAGGAATTTAAAAAGGTTTTTCAAAGTATGTTTGATTTTTTCATTGTCCTCGGAGCTTTGATTATAGTATTGTTTATTACTCAAGCAGAAGGAATTATTCATTTTATTGCTGGATCAGAGTATTCTATTTCTGTAGGTATTTTAAGGATTTTAATATGGCCAACAACAATTATCTTTTTTGGTAATTTATTTAGTTATGGAATTATCGCGGTTGAAAAACAGAAAAAGACCATTAAGTATTTCTTAATTACAGCTGTAATTAGTATTATTGGTTATTTTATATTCATTCCTAAATTTTCCTACTACGGAGCAGCTTATATGACTCTATTTGCTGAAGCATTAATAACTGTTTTCTCTTACTTTTTATTAAAACATTATACTGGTTGGAAAATTAAGCCAGGGGTTTTGTTAAAAACTTTAGGAATAGCAATTGTAGTTTATGTATTTTTAGATTTCATAAATATTCATTTTATTATAGAATTAATAACAGGACTAGGAATATATTTAATATTATTAATTATATTTAAGGTTTTGAATAAAGATTTATTAAAAGAAGTATTAGGAGTTAAAAAGTAATAATATGGAAAGTTTAGTTATAATTTTATTTTATATTTTATTCGGAGTTTTAGCTTGGAAAAATTTTAAGTTTTCTTTATATTTTGTATTTTTATTATTACCAACTTACAGAGTTCAATTTGAAGTATTTAATTTACCTTTTAATTTGTTGTCAGGAATAATTTGGATTTTAGTTTTAGTATTTTTTCTGAAGAATATTAGAAAAGTTCCTAATTTATTTAGAGACTTTAAAAGTAATTTAAAGAATAAGGAGAATATTTTTGCTTCATTTAGATGGCCGATCATTTTAATAATTATTTCTGCTTATTTAGCTACATTTTTTGTAAAAGATTCAATGGGAGCTTTGGGATTGTTCAAATCTTATTTCTTAGAAGCTTTATTTTTCTTTGTTCTATTAGTTTTCTCTTTAAAAAGAAAGAATTTCAAGAATTGTATTTATAGTTTACAGATTTTAGTATTTTTAATCTTTGCAGTTGCTCTTTTTCAGAAGTTAAGTGGTAATTTCATTTTCAATACTACAGACGTTTTAGAACAGGGTAGGATTACTTCTCTTTTTGGTTATCCTAATGCTAATGGCTTAATTCTATTACCAATTTTCTTCTTGAGCTTTATAAATTTACTAAAAGATAAGAAGATTTGGTTAAAAATATTTAATATTTTGACCCTGATACTTTCAGTAATAGTTATTTATTGGGCTAAGTCAGAATCAGCATTAGTGGCTATAATAGTTGGTTTATTACTCTTTACTCTGTTTAAAGTTGTTAAAAACAAGAAGTTTATTCTAATAATTAGTCTTCTAATTCTCTTAGTTTCTTTAATATTTCCTTTTGTTATTAAAGCTCCCCAAATAATAGATGAACCAGGAACTATGAATTATACTTTAAAACAAAAAATACTATTACAAGATTTATCAGGACAAGTAAGAAGACAAATGTGGTCAGAAACTATTGAATATTTAAAAGATTATCCAATTTTAGGAGCTGGTTTAGGTGCTTATCAAGAAAAGATAGAGTCTTATCATCAAACTGAGTATATAGAAATATTTTTATACCCTCATCATATTTGGTTGAATTTTTGGGTGAGCTTAGGGTTGTTTGGATTAATAGGTTTTTTATGCTTAAGCATTCTGTTTATAACTAAATTAATTAAAGATTTATCTAAGGAAAATTTAATTTTATTAATAGTCTTTCTAACTATAATTATTCAAGGAATAGTTGAGGTACCATATTTTAAGAATGATTTAGCTATTATTTGGTGGTTGGTCATTAGCGGATATTTGATTTACAGAAAAACTTTAATTAAGAATAATTAAAGCTTCAAATATGTTAAAAACATTTGACTTCAAGTGTTTTTTTGTTTAAAATAGGTTATTGAAAGTATATAAAAAAGGAGGTTGTAATGACTAAAGAACAAAGAATTGCTATTTTTGGTGATATTAATGAAGATCCACTCGGTACATCAAGACGTAATAAAGTGCAAGGAAAAGAAGGAGCTCCGACAAGTAAAGGTAAAGTAACTAAAAAAGAATTACCTTCGAGAATAAAAAAAGATGATTTTGATGGGTTGAAAGGTTTTATAGAATTATAAAAGGAGAGATGAATGAAAGTAGTTTTTGTTTGTGGAGGAGAAACGGTTGGGATTTTGTTTCTTGATGATAAGACTGAAGTAAAACCAGGAGATGAATTTATAATTAGTTCCTCTGGTAAAAATTGTAATTTTTCTAATTCTTACATTGTAGAGAGTTATGATAAAGGAAGTAACAATATCGCTACTGTAAGAAGAGGTAATGTTATTCCTCTGAGACATATAGAATTGGAAATTTTACAGAAAGTAGGCAATCATAATTATTATCTAACTAGTTTTCTTTATCCTCAAAAGAATCTCTCTAAATTAAGAGAATTAAAAACAAAAATATTCTTTTTAAGATTAAAGAGAGGTCGAAGGATTATTAAAAAATCGGCTTACAATGTTTTAAGTTTTGATGGTGATACTTTTGTTTGTGAAATATTTCTTAATCAAATCTTTCTATGGTTTAAGAAAGTATTTTTCTGGCGTAAAAGAAAATAAGTTTATTTAAATGTTATTATTTAATATTAAACTCAGTTCAAAAAGGCTGAGTTTTTTATTTCTCAAACTTAGTGTGTTATAATGAAGTTAAGAGAATTATTAATCCCATTATTTTATGTTTAAAAGATTTAAAACTTTAATTAGTTTCTTGTTAATAGCTAGTTTTTTAATACCTACTTTAAATGTCAGTTCTCAGGAATTTGATCCTGACTTTAATAAAAATGAGATTATTTCTCAATTTCAGATGTTTGATTATAATTCTATGAGTGAATCTGAAATTCAAAGCTTTTTAGTTTCTAAAAGCTCTTATCTAGCTAATTATTATACTGAAGGTTGGCCAATTAATTGTGATATGAAAACTGGTTCAGATACAAGTAATTGTCAAACTATGATTCGAATGAAAGCTTCAGCTATTATTTATTCTGCAGCTCAAAGATATCGAGTTAATCCTCGATTTATTTTAACTATGCTTCAAAAAGAACAAGGTTTAATCCAATGGAATGGAACTCCACCACAAAAAAGATTAGATTGGGCTACTGGTTATGCAGTTTGTGATGGATGCTCTTTAAGTAGTCCTAAAGTAGTTAAATACAAAGGATTTGGTAAACAAATTGATAATGTTGCGGGAGCAATGAGATTTTATTCTGATAATGCTAATACTTATGCTTATATCAAAAAAGCAGGAGTATCCTATGCTATTGATGGAGAAGCAATTAAAGCTCAGAATCAACCAACAGCTAATCTATATACTTACACTCCACATATTAGTGGTAATTATACTTTTTGGAGAGTCTATCAGAGATACTTTGGTGATCCTTTAGCTACTATTAGAGACAAACAGGCTACAATTTCTACGGAGTATATGGCTCAAATGATTGATAGTAGTGATCAAGAATTAAATGTTAATGAAGGTGAAAAGACAGCAATGTGGGTAGAATATTTAAATATGGGTACTCAGACTTGGTCTAATGTTAATAAAGAAAGTCTGTATTTAATTGATAGTAAATACAAAGCTCAAATTCCAATGATTTCTAAAACTTCTAGTTTTGTGTTAGAAGAATCAATGAAGTCAGACATTGCAGTTCATTCTCAAAGAGATGCTGTGGCTCCAGGAGAAGTTCTAAGGTTAACTATTCCTTTGGCTGTTGATTATGAAAAGTATAGAGCAGGAGAGTATATTTTAGTCCTTAATGGTAAGGGTTGGTTTGCTGATAGTGATATTGGATTTGACTTAACTCGAACTTTCCGTTATGATGCTCAGTTGACCAAAGGTATTCCAAATGCTTTAGAAGCTCGTAAGAGTAATGCTATTAGAGTAGAATACAAAAATGTTGGTTTAACTGCTTGGTATCGTTCAGATGTGAAATTACAATGGAAATCTTCTGATTATACTAACTATCAAACTATGAATGAATGGAAAGTTTTACCAGGAGAAATAGCTAGTTTTACTTTTTACTCTAAAGTTAATGAAGTTGGTGATCATCTCTATGATTTAAGTCTCTGGAAGGATGTGGGTTGGAAATTAAATCAATTTCCAACAGGAACAGCTAGTTTCAAGACTAATATGACCGTGAAATATGCTGCTAAATTAGTTTATGAAAGTATACCAGAAGAGATAAATTCTGGCAGTGAAAAATATATAATGTTGAGATTTAAAAATGTAGGAACTGAAGAATGGAATGATGAATTAGTCTTGAGATCATATAGTGATATTAGTCCATTCTCAGCGAGTTATTTTAAACACAATTCTTGGATTTCAGGATTCGCTGTTGATAAAATTAAAAGAACTGTGAAACCAGGACAAACCTATACTTTTAGATTTAAAGTTAAAGCTCCGGTTTCTAAGTATGTCTATGATCAGTATTATCAATTAGAATGGGGACCAGCTTTTAAAGAAATATATATTGATGGAAAATTAACTAAACATTTTGAAACTAGAGTTAAATAGGAATTAAAAAATATGTTAGATATCTATTACAAAAATGCAAAGGATAAGAATTTTAAGAAAACTAAATCACTTCGTGATGGAGCCTGGATTAATATTGATAATGCTCAAAAAGAAGACTTAGAAAAAATTGTAAAACTAACAGATTTAGACTATGCAGATTTACAAGACGCTTTAGATCCTTATGAATTACCTCGTATTGAGAGACATGAAGGCAGTGTAATTATTTTTATGAGAAATCCAAGGGATAAGAGTAAGAATGAGTTTTTATACACTCAACCTCTAACTATTATTATTACCAACAAGTATTTTATAACCATCTCTATTACTAAGAATAAGATTATAGAACCAATCTTGGAGAAAGGAATTAACTTTGCTACTACTCAAAGACCTCGATTATTAATCTATATTTTACTAAAGATTGCTCAGAAGTTTACTAGAGAAATTAAGGCTACTAAAAATAATGTTTTATCTCAAAAGAAACATATTAAACATATAGAAAGTTCAGATATTGTTAATTTAATTGAAAATGAAGAAATTTTAAATCAATATACTTCATCTTTGAGTCCAATGAAGAGTGTGTTTAAAACAATTGCTAAGGGTAAATATATATATTTATTCGAATATGATGAAGATTCATTACAAGATATGATTATTAGTATTAATCAGTCAGTAGATCTTTGTGATGTGAGTATTAAGAGTATTCAATCTCTCAGAGACTCTTATCAAATTATATTTACTAATAGATTAAACAAGGTTATTAAGTTTTTAACAGCCTTTACTATTATTATGACCATTCCAACCATTATTGCTAGTGTTTATGGAATGAATGTTAAACTTCCTTTAGCTAATAATCCTTTAGCTTTTATACTTATCTTAATTATTAGTTTTGTAATAGCATTTTTATTCTATATACTCTTTACTAAGAAGAAGTGGATGTAGGAGTGAGTTTAAAGTTATAAGTTTAAAAAAGACTATCAATTTCTCGATAGTCTTTCTTTATTTAAAGTATTTAATATTATTTCTTTCTACTAGCTTTAATTCGATCACTTTCATTTAAATGTTGTTTTCTTAAACGAATATTACTAGGAGTAATTTCTAAATATTCATCTTCATGCATAATACTCATTCCAGTTTCTAAAGTTAATTCTTTAGGAGGAGTTAAGTTAATAGCTTCATCAGCTCCAGAGGATCTCATATTACTCAATTGTTTACCTTTAATTGGGTTTACAATTAAATCATTACCTTTAGCTGCATCTCCAATAACCATACCTTCATACACCTCAGTATTAGCTTTGATATAGAGAGCTCCTCTAGTTTGAAGATTGAATAATGAGAAACCTAGAGCTTTTCCAGTAGCCATAGAGATCATAGAACCTACGGTAGCTTTTTCAATTTCTCCAACATAGGGTTTAAATCCAACAACTCGAGTATAGATGATTCCTTCTCCCCGAGTATCAACTACAAATTCATTTCGATAACCAAGTAATCCTCGAGTAGGAATTTCAAAAACAATTCTAGAATTGTTATGCTCTGGGGACATATTAGTCATATTTCCTTTACGAGCAGAAAGTTTTTGAATAACAGTTCCAGACATTTCTGTAGGAACGGTAATAGTAACCTCTTCAAATGGTTCTAACTTCTGACCATCTTTTTCTTTAATAATTACATGAGGTTGAGAGATTTGCATTTCATAACCTTCTCTTCTCATATTCTCTAAAAGAATAGCAATATGCATTTCACCTCGTCCATAGACTTTGTAATGATCAATAGCATCAAAATCAATCTTTAATCCAACATTAACTTCTAATTCTTTTTCTAATCTTTCTTTTAATTGACTATTAGTAACAAACTTTCCATCTTTACCTGAGAAAGGAGAATTGTTAATTAAGAGGTTTAAAGAAATAGTTGGTTCATCAATACTAATAGCTGGAAGAGCTTCTTGCTTTTCATTATTACAAATAGTTTCTCCAATAAATATATCAGGAAGTCCAGCTACCATTACAATATCTCCAGCTTGAGCAGATTCAACTTCTTTCCTATTCAAGCCTTCAAAAGTAAATAGTTTAGTAATTTTACCCTTACGAGTTTTTCCTTCAGCATCTTTAATGATAATTTGAGAAGCATTTTTAACCTCTCCTTCATAAATTCTACCAATAGCTAATCTTCCCAAGAAGTTATCATAGGCTAGATTAAAAGCTTGCATTCGTAAAGGTTTAGCTTGAATTTCTTCACCAGAAGCAATAGCAACTTCTTCTAATATTGTATCTAAAAGAGGAGTAAGGTCTTGAGAATTGTCTTCTAGTTCTTTCTTAGCAATTCCATCACGAGCAATACTGTAAAGGGTAGTAAAATCTAATTGTTCATCACTAGCTCCTAAATCAAAGAAAAGTTCAAAAACTAATTCTTCTACAATATTTGGTCGGGCAGCCTCTTTATCAATCTTGTTTAATACTACAATTGGTTTTAATCCTAATTCTAAAGATTTCTTTAAAACAAATTTAGTTTGAGGCATTGGTCCTTCTTGAGCATCTACAACTAAAAGCACTGAATCAATAGATCTTAATACTCGTTCTACTTCAGAACCAAAATCAGCATGGCCCGGAGTGTCCACGATATTAATCTTAGTATCTTTGTAATATACTGAAGTATTTTTAGAATAAATTGTAATACCTCTTTCTTTTTCTAATGTGTCACTATCCATGCTGTCTCCCTCTTTGGACATTCCAGTTTGTTTCATTAAGGCATCAGTCAAAGCTGTTTTCCCATGGTCAACGTGAGCAATGATAGCGATATTTCTTATTTCCATATTTTTTAAAATTAAAACCGCTTCTTAAAAGCGGATCAAGGCTTTAAATTTAACTTGTACCCTTATGTATACTATATTTTACTTAAAAAGTAAAGAGTAAGACCTGTTTTAAGTGTATTAAATACCTTTACAAGTCTAATGAAAAAGATTAAGATAGGGGTAAATAAAAAATAGGAGGAAAAATGAAAAAGATACTTTTAGTAGTAGTATTCTTTGTTTATGCTTTTACTTTTTTAGGAGCAACTGATTTTACAAAAATAAACAAAGAAGATGCTGTTGGTTGTGATTGGATAGAATTTGATGATACAAGTGCTTTGTATCAGGAAGAAAAGGATATATTGAAATTTGTTTTGGAAAATCCAGAAGATATTTTAATTTTTTCCTATTCTGCCGTTGGTCATGAAAGATTAAATTTCTTTTTCCATCAAGAATTAAAAGAGTATACTAAGTTAATTAAATTTAGTAAGGGTAAATACTACATAGCTAACCATGTTGGACAAATAATGGAGGAAAAGAAGTTTTCTTGGCATATATTATTTTTAATAATTTCTATTATTGGGATGATCAATTTAAATAGAATAGTTAAGAATAAAGTTGAAAAAATAGCAAACGGAGACGACATGATGTTTGCTGCATTAGCCTTGGTTTTTGGAGGATTTTTTATGATGAATAGTTCCTTAGTAGGAACAATGAGATTTATTTCTATGTTAATTCCGACTATTGTTTTTGGAGCATATTTCAGTTTACGAATAAGTATCAGGTCTTGTGAATTCTATGAAGAACTTGAAGATAAAAGCGATGATCCTAATTTAGAATCATGCAGAATGTTTTATAAGGTTTATAAAATATTCAGTATTCTTTATTACCCACTAGCAGTCTTTTTCTTATTTTATAAGCTCTAGAATTTTTTTAAAATTAAAACTCGGTCTAATTAAAATAGTCCGAGTTTTTTATTTAACTATTTTAAGTGGACCAAAAGTCTTTTTAAATACTTTTCATCAATTTCAGATATTTTGTAATCTCTTCTCAGTTTCATAATAACATTATATAGTTCCATGTAAGATATTCCACCACCACCAGAGAACTTTTTTAATTCATTAAATACTAAACTCCTTTCTTTATCAGTTAAAGAAGTTATTTTTAAGAGCTCTTTTCTTAATTCAATTAAATTATATTGTTTCATCTTATTTAAATGTTATTAATTATATTTTAAGTATAGCAAATTTAGACTTAAGTCTAAATGTGTTATAATACTTGCACTATGCAAGAAATAGATTTTCAAAAAGAGCTCAATCAAGAGCAATACAAAGTGGTGAGTGCGGGTGATGGCCCTCACTTAGTTTTGGCTGGAGCTGGTTCGGGAAAGACTAGAACTTTAGTCTATCGAGTAGCTTGGCTATTATCTCAAGGAGTAAGTCCGGAGAAAATTCTTTTAGTTACTTTTACTAACAAAGCTGCTCGAGAAATGATGGACCGAGTTCGGTCATTATTAATGTTGCCCGAAGATGAAAAAATTAGTCTTTGGGGTGGAACATTTCATTCTCTGGCTCATCGCCTATTAAGAATTTATGGAAAACAAATTGGAATTGCTACAGACTTTGTTATTTTAGATGCTGAAGATAGTAAAACCTTAATTAAAGAAATTTCTAAGGAATATTTTAAAAATGTAGAATTAAAACATAAGCCTTCAGTTAATTTATTAAGAGAGGCAATTAGTTTTGCAATTAATTCAGACATTTCTTTAAAAGAAAGTGTAGGTATTAAATTTCCAGAATGGAAATCATTGCTTGGTGCTTTTGAAACTATCGACAAAGAATATGCTGAAAGAAAAAAGAAGAATAAGTTTTTAGACTTTGATGATTTATTATTCTATTGGAAAAAGCTAACTTTAAATCCAGATATCATGAAAAAGTTTTCTGAGAAATGGCAATATGTTTTAGTTGATGAATATCAGGATACTAATTCTATTCAAGCTGAGATTGTATATAATTTAGCTCAGAAACATCAGAATATAATTGTAGTTGGTGATGACGCTCAGAGTATTTATTCTTTTCGAGCAGCGGATGTAAAAAATATATTAGAATTTCCAGATCTTTTTAAAAAATGTCAGATTCATAAATTAGAAACCAATTATCGTTCTAGTTCAGAGATAGTTAGTTTGGCTAATAATGTTATTAAAGAAAATCAAAATCAGTTCTTTAAAAACCTCAGAGCTAGTAAAGGCGGCTTTATTAAGCCTGTTTTAGTAGCTTCTAAAAGTACCCGAGAAGAAGCTTATTTCGTAGCAGATAAGATTGAAGAACTTATTGAAGATGGAATGCCACATAAAGAGATAGCTGTTTTATTCAGAGCAGCTAATCATTCTCAGTTATTAGAAATGGAATTGAATCGGAGAGGTATTAGTTATGAGATGCGAGGAGGATTTAGATTTTTTGAGAGAGCTCATATTAAAGATGTGATTGCCTATTTAAGAATTATTCATAACATCAAAGATGAAATTGCTTGGTCACGAGTCTTGAAACTTTATGAAGGAATTGGAATTGCTACAGTTAAGAAAATTTATGAGCAAGTTTCTCAGATGAGAGACTTGGAAGATTTATTAGCTTTGAATATAAAAATATCTGGAAAGGCTAAAGTTTCTTGGGATCAATTCTTTCAAGTACTTCAGATATTGGATAAGCACAAGAAAGATAGTCCAGAAAAATTATTAAGATTGATAATTGATTTTTATACTCCTTATGTAATGGCCGAGTATACTGATTATCGACAAAGAAAAGATGATTTAAATCAATTAGCATTTTTTACTATTAGTTATACTGAATTAGAATTATTCTTAGCAGAAGTTGCTCTCCAAGAAAGCTTTAGTTTGAAATCTAAGGAGGATAAAGTTCAGAAAGTTATTCTAAGCACAGTTCATCAAGCCAAAGGATTAGAATGGAATGCAGTTTTTGTTTTAAATTTGTCTAATCAAGGATTTCCACATCCTCGTTGTGTGGAACAACATGAATATGAAGAAGAAAGAAGATTATTTTATGTAGCAATTACTCGAGCTAAAGAATATTTATTTCTTTCTTATCCAACTTCAATTTATAGGTATGGGTCTTATGAAAATTTAGAACCTTCAGATTTTATTAAGAATATTAACAAAGATTTATTAAATTATAATGAGCTTGCTCATCGAGTTCGAGAGTCATCAGGGAGTGGAGTACAATATATTGAATCTTCAGATTGGTAAAATTTTATTTTTAGGTTTATAATATAGACATGGTAAAAAAGGATACAATAGTTTTGGATCTGGAAACCAAGAAGACCTTTGACGAGGTTGGTGGTCAACACAATAAGCACTTATTAGGTGTTTCTTTTGTTGGAGTTTATTCTTATAACCAAAAAAAGTATTTAGGATTTAAAGAAGATCAATTTGATGAACTTTTAGAGCTATTTAAAAACACAGAGTTGGTAATTGGTTTTAATAGTAAGTATTTTGATTTACCAGTTTTACAACCTTACTATGATAACTTTGATCTTTTAAAAATTCCACACTTAGACATTCTAGAAGAGATAACAAATAGTCTAGGACATCGTTTAAAATTAGAAAGCATTGCTCAAAGCACTTTAGGTTATGGAAAATCTGGCAGTGGCTTAGATGCTATTAAGTATTTTAGAGAGAATGATTGGGAGTCTTTAATAAAGTATTGTTTAGATGATGTAAAGGTAACCATGGAAGTATATGAATATGGTTTAGCTCATGGACATATTCTTTATACTAATTATGGTAAAAAAGAACAAATTCCAATTTCCTGGGCAAAAAAAGAGGATATTAAAATTGAGGATTTAATTCAAGATGCTTTTAAAAAAGGAGAACAATTAGAAATAGATTATATAGATGATGAAGGTAATGTCTCCAAAAGAAAGATTGATATTAAGCGTATAGATGGAACAATGATTAAAGCTCATTGTCATTTACGAGATGCGATTCGAAAGTTTGATTTGTATAAGATCAAGAAAGCTAAGATAGTTGGTAAGATGGCTAATTTCCAAGGATTCTTATTCTAATCTATGTTATTTTATTAGAGCTACTTTGAAGAAGTAGTTTTTTTGTTAAATAAAAAAACAGCTCCCTCTTCATATTAATATGAAATTGAGGGAACTGAGTGAAATCTTTGTTCTGATTTAGTAGGATTTTTGTTTACCGTCCAATCTATAAATTTGGTTCCTAACAACAAATGTTAATTTATAGACAGACTGATGTCGAAGTTTTTCTGCTCCAGAATTCCTGACAATGATTTTCAAGGCTTGATTCTTTAGGAATAGATAGAATAAGCTGGTTTCGAAATCCATTTTCTTCTCTTCTGGAGGGTAATTCCGGCATCATAGCTATTTGATCAATTTCTGAATCTAATGAGATTAACGGGGACCGATCAGGTACAACAAGATAAGTTCGGTTTTCCATAGGATTACTCATTAGTAGAAAGCAAAACAGCAATATATGCATTTATCCTCCTTTATTTTTTTACAATATAAAAATATTAGCGTATTATAAAAATATTGTCAAATCTATATATTTCATTTAGTGAATAAGGTCTTGACAAAATAGCTAAAAAAGGCTAAGATAAGCTATTAATTAATATCTGACACTAATACATTAATGTCTATTATTAAGTCAAAAGGAATATTTGTAATTCAGAGAACTATCCTGTTTTTAATGGTTTTTGTTTTGTCTTTTAATCCTTTTTTTACTAAAGCTGAAAGAGAAGATATTCTTAATAATCAAGAGTACCCTAAGATAGCTAATTACTTTTTAAGTTGGTCTTTGAATGATCAGAATATTTTAGATTTGTCTAAATGGGATGTTTTAATTTTAGATATGGAAAATCAAGTTAATAATCCTGAGAGGTTAGAGAGAATTAGAGAATTAAATCCAGATATTCTAATTTTAGCCTATGTTCCAGCAGAAGAGATTGCTTATGACTCTCAGAACTACAATTTTACTAGATTAAGAGCAGGGCAAGTTGCTTATGTTCCAGAATCTTGGTATTTGCATAATACTCAAAGACAGAGATTAAGTTTTTGGCCAGGAGCAGACTTAATGAATGTTACTAATAATGTTCCTTTAAAGAATGGAGAAAGATGGAATTCCTATTTAGCTAACTTTGTAAAAAACAGAATTCTTTCTACTGGTTTATGGGACGGTGTTTTTTATGATAATACTTCTGCTAGTATCTCTTGGGTTGATTCCGGAAAGATAGATTTGAATAATGATTATCGAGCAGAAAGTAATTCCTATGTTGATGCTCAATGGAAAGCTGGAACTATGGATATTTTAAGATTAACTAGAGAAGCTAATCCAAATTATATTATTATTGGTAATTCAGCTTCAGACATTGATTTTCAAGAATATTTAAATGGAAGAATGTTTGAAACCTTTCCTACTCCTTGGGAATTAAATGGTAGATGGGATCAAGTAACAGATTTATATTTGAATAAATTTCCAGAGAGAAGTTTGAATCCTCAAGTTTATGTTATAAATTCTAATACTGAAAATACTGGTGAGATGGATAATTATCGAAAAATGCGTTTTGGCTTAACAAGTACTTTATTAGGTAAAGGGTATTATTCTTTTGATTTTGGAGATCGTTCTCATACTCAGGCTTGGTGGTATGATGAATATAATTCTTTTTTAGGAAATCCTCAGTCTGAAGCATATAATCTTTTAGATAATAATAGTCAAGATATGAAGTTAGGACTATGGCGAAGAGATTTTGAAGATGGAGTAGTAATTGTTAATTCTACTAAAGAAGAACAAACTCATGTTTTTTCTAAGGAAAGTTTTGAAAAGATAAATGGGCAACAAGACCGAAGAGTTAATAATGGTTCAAAAATTAATTGGTTAAGAATAGCTCCTGAAGATGGAGTTGTTTTGTTAAAAATAAATACTGATATTATAGATGACAAATATTCAAATGGAAGTTTTATGCGAGTATTTGATTATCAAGGTAATCAGACTAGAAATGGTTTCTTTGCTTTTGAAGAGTATCATCAAGGTCAGGTAGAAGTATTGAAAACTGATTTAGATAATGATGAAAAGTTAGAAACTTTAGTGAATGGAGAAGGAAAGATTTCTATTTATCAAGATGGTCAAGAAATAAAAAACTTTTATCCTTATACAGAGAATTTTAAAGAACATATTTCTTTTGCAGTCAGTGATTTAGATAATGATGGAAACAAAGAAATTATCACAGGAGCTGGACCAGGTGGAGGACCTCATGTTAGAGTCTTTAACAAAGATGGTGAATTGATTGATCCAGGATTTTTTGCCTATGGACATAACTTTTATGGAGGTATTTCAGTGACAGTCAGTGATTTAGATAATGATGGAAACAAAGAAATTATCACAGGAGCTGGACCAGGCGGAGGACCTCATGTTAGAGTCTTTAACAAAGATGGTGAATTGATCAACCAGTTCTTTGCTTACGATGCTAATTTCTATGGTGGTATTACAGTCACCACTGGAGATATTAATGGTGATGGTATTCAGGAAATAATTACCAGTCCAGGTCTTGGAGGACAATCTGAAGTTAAAACATTTACTCAGTATGGGTATCTTTTAGATAGTTTTTTTGCTTACAATAATCAAGATGATAGTAGTACTAGAGTTATTGCTAATGATCTTAATCAAGATGGTGTAGATGAAATATTGGTCAGTATCAATGATTTTTAATATAATTAATATATAATTAAAATATATGGATAAAGAACAAAATAAATATAGTCGAGAAAATAACAATCTGAGTGTTATTCCTAGGAATGATAGTAAGAAGGGAAAAGTTGTTATTGGTACTCTAAATGTTTTAACTAAAGAACGGAGACTTTTGGGTCGTTCTAAAAAGATGAGATGGATTACTGATTCTGGATTAATAATTGCAGTAGCTATTTTACTTTTCTTAGGATCTTCTTATTTAATTAGAACTTACAATATTGGTAAAAATGTTATCCTAGAAGCTCGAACTTTAAGTGAAAGAGTGAGTAGCGGGAATTTAGAAACATTTGAGTTAATTTACAAGAATGATAATAAAGAAAGTATCTATGATGCTAGTATTGCTTTAGAGCTTCCAGGAAATTTTATTTTAAAAGAAGTTCTGCCAAAGGATATTTTTGATCAAAACACTAATACTGTTAATTTAGGAAATTTAGTTAGTGGAGCTAATGGGAAGATAAAAATAAATGGTTATATCTTAGGAGAAGTAAGTTCACGACAATTTATAAGATTCTCTTTAAATTATTCTAAGGACGGTTTTCATCGAAAGTCTCAGAACCTATTAGCTTATCTAATTGAAGACTCTGTTTTAGATTTTAAATTTTCTTGGCCAAAAGAACTATATCAAGGAGTTCTATTCTCTGATGAATTAATTTTACATAATAAAGGACAAAGAGATTTAGAAAATATTAAAGTTGTTTTTGATAAAAATATTGAAATACATAAAGTTGATCAATTTCCAGGTTTGAATTTTGATATTAATAATATCTATTTAAATATTTTAAAAAAGAATGAAAAAATACATTTAAATTTAGATTTACTAGTTAAGAATATCCAAGGAGAGTCTAATTTAAGTATTGGTTCAGAAGTTAATGGTTTAAGCCAGAAGAAAGTGGAGTCAGAAGTTTTTGTAGAAGTGCCTAGGTTTGGAGTGAATATTCTTTCTGACCAAAAACAAATGAAAGCTGGAGAATATTTAAGTTTTAAAGTCAATTATCAAAATAATGAAGATCAGGAAGTAAATAATATTAATTTAGATTTTAAACCACTCTCTGGTTTTTTAATTAAAGACTTTAAATTAAAAGATCAGGCTAGATTTACTCAAGATGGACATGTTATTCGTTTTAATAATAGTCTAGCTCCGCAAGAAAGTGGTAGTTTTAATATTGAAGTATTGTTAAACAGAAGTAAGATGGAATTAAATCAAGAAGCTGGTTTATTTGCTAATATTAATTATACTCATCAAGGAAAGAGAATCAGTTATCCAAATTATTCTTCTAGGGCTAAGCTCTGTTCTAATTTAAATGTAAAATCAGCTGGCTATTATTACAGTCCTCAGGGTGATCAATTAGGAGCTGGACCAGTTCCACCAATGGTGGATATTCCAACTAATTATTGGGTATTTTGGGAGTTAGATAATTTTGGTAATGATTTGGAATCTTTTTCTCTTTCAGCTGACTTACCAAAAGAATTAGTTTGGACAAATAACAAGAGTGTTTTAGCTGGTAACTTACAATTTGGTGAGATTAGTAGAAGAGTGATTTGGAATATAGATAGTGTTTTAGCTCAAAATGGTAAATATCAAGCTAAGTTTGAAATTGGATTAATTCCAGAAGAAAATGATATTGGAAAAGTATTAGATTTATTAAAAAATATTCAGTTTTCAGCTGAAGATAGTTTTTGTGGATCTGAGATTTTAGGAAATAAAGAGAAGATAGATACTAATTTAAAAGATGATAATTTAATTTCAGGACAAGGTAGTGTAGAGGAATTTAAATAAAATAAATTTATGAAAAAAACAAGATTAATTTTATTATTCATTATAGTAATTTTGGGAGCTATGTTGGTTTTATTGGGAGCATATTTTATAAAGAATAGTATCAAAAAAAATGAGTCTAAAGTTTTGAATTCAAATTATGTAATTAATTTAATAGAAAAGCAAAAGATAGACGAATACTATTCTAAGGATGAAAATAATATATATTGTAATGACTCTGTTATGAAAATGGTTGATTACAATACATTTCAATCCTTGGGTTATGGATATGCTAAAGACAAAAATGCTATTTATAAAAATTGCAAGCTCAGTTTATTTAGTGATCTAAAGAGGATAGATCATTTTTCAGAATTAGTTAATAAAATTGATTTATCTAGTTTTGAGGTACTAAATTCGATTTATTTTAAGGATAAAAATATTGTTATATTTCAAGATCGTCAAGGTGGTGGTACTGATTTTAGGGAGATAAATGGAGCTAATCCAAGTAATTTTGAAATTATAGAAAAACAATACTCTAAGGATAAGAATTATTTTTATTTTAAATCCAAAAAATCTGACATTGTTGATTTTAATAGTTTAGATTTCAATTTAGAAAATGATCTTTATAAGAATTATGCCAAGGATAAATATGGTGTATATTATGAAGGTCAAAAAATTAATGAAGTTGATTTATTAACTTTTGAAGTTATATCTTGTCAGTTAGGTACTGGATGTTTTGCTAAAGATAAAGATAATATTTATTTTGAAGATAAAATTTTAGAAAAGGCGGATGTTCAAACTTTTGAGATAATGTTTCCAGATCAACCAGAATATGAAAAAGATAAAAATCATGTCTGGAAGAGAGGTGAATTAGTTAAGGACTTTAAAAAGGACATAAATTGGCAAGATTTTTCTTTGAATTTAGAGGAAATTGATAGTTGGGAATTATTTAATGACGATTATTTAAGATTAAGTTTTAGAATACCAAGTAAATTAAATAATCAAGAAATCGATTATACAGATGCTAGTTACGGATATATGCCATATGAAATAGAAAGATATCAAATAATTGGTTTTGGACTTCCAATGGAAGAGAATGAATGGAGAGTCTTTGATCACAATTATACAATAGAAATTTATCCCTTTTTAGAAGTAAAAGATTTCCAAAAGGAATTATTAGTTAACAAAGGTAATTATTTAATGGATGATCCTTTATATCTGATAGTGAATAATAATAAAGTAATTCTGTATTCAGAGATGGGAATGCTTCCTAATAAAACAGCAATAATTTTTGGAACAGATAATACGATAATTTTTCATTTAAAAAGCGGAGACAATTCAGATTTGAATAAGATTGATGAATTTAAGAAAATTTTATCAACTATTAATTTAAAATAATATTGTATTTGTTTAAATAAAGATTTTTTAAAAATAAAAGGCTCTCTGTAGATTATTTACAAAGAGCCTTTTAAAATACTTTTCTTATGTTATGCTTATAATATATTAAAAATAAATATAAATATATGCCTTTAGTAACAATGAAACAAGTTTTAGACCATGCTCAAGAGAATAATTATGGTGTTGGAGCTTTTAATATCAACAATATGGAGCAAATGCAAGCTGTGATGCAAGCTGCTGCTCAAACTAAAAGCCCAGTGATTATTGGGGCTACTCGAGGAGCTTTGAAATATACTGAATTAGTCTATCTCAAGCATCTAATTCGAGCTGCTGTGGAAGAATATCCAGATATTCCGGTAGTAATGCATTTAGATCATGGAGATAATCTAGAAACAGTTCAGAAAGTTATTGAACTTGGTTTTACATCAGTAATGATTGATGCTTCAGCAGAATCTTTTGAAGATAATATTAGGATTACTAAAGAAGTTGTAGATTATGCTCATGGCTTTGGTGTTAGTGTAGAAGCAGAATTGGGAACCTTAGGAGGTATTGAAGAAGATGTTGTTAATGAAGTGCAATTAACTGATCCAGAGCAAGTACAGGAGTTTGTAGAGAGAACTGGAGTGGATGCTTTAGCAATTGCTATTGGAACTAGTCATGGAGCTTACAAATTTAAATCAGAGCCAAAACTAGCTTTGGATTTGATAAAAGAAGTTGCTAAGAAAGTTGATGTAGCTTTAGTAATGCATGGTTCAAGCTCAGTACCAGCAGAATTAAGAGACAAGATTAACAAATATGGTGGAGATATGCCAAATGCTTGTGGAGTTCCAATTGAGAGTATTCAAGAAGGAATTAAGAGTGGTGTTGCTAAAATTAATGTGGATACAGATTGTCGAATGGCTATGACTGGAGAAATTAGAAAAGTATTTACTGATACTCCAGAAAAGTTTGATCCGCGAGATTATCTTGGTCCAGCTCGAGAAGCTATGGTAGAAATAGTATCTTCTAGAATGAAGTCTTTTGGTCAAACCGGACATGCTGGGGGTTATGAAGCAATTAGTTTAGATGAAGCCAAAGAAAAGTATTATCAATAATTTAAAATAATGACAATTACAGGTAAAAAACAGAAGCAAATAGCGGTAATTACTGGTGGTGGTGATGCTCCAGGATTAAATGCTGTGATTAAAGGAATTGTAACTAAATCTAAATCCTTAGGTTATGATGTACTTGGTTTTAAACAGGGCTGGAAAGGTTTAATAGAAGATTCTACTTATGGAAGTTTAGATTTAGATGAAGTAGAAGATATTCATATGACTGGTGGAACAATTTTAGGTTCTTCTCGAACAAATCCATATAAAATTAAAGATGGAGAAGAAAAGATTATTGAATCTCTAAAGAAAAATAATTGTGATTATTTAATAGCTATTGGAGGAGATGATACTTTAGGAGTAGCTAGTAAGTTGTTTAAGAAGGGAGTTAAAGTAGTAGGAATTCCTAAAACTATTGATAATGACTTATCAGGAACAGATTGTACTTTTGGTTTTGATACAGCTATTAACAGAGCTATGGAACAAATTGAAAACTTGCATACTACTGCTAAAAGTCATGACCGAGTAATTGTAGTAGAAGTTATGGGTCGACATGCTGGTTGGTTAACTTTAGATTCTGGTTTAGCTGGTGGTGCTCATTATATTATTCTTCCAGAAGAGAAGTTTGATATTGAAGATATTTGTAATTTAGTTAAGAAAAGAAAAACAGAAGGTAAAAGTTATTCTATCATTACTGTTTCTGAAGGAGCTTTACCAACAAAAGATGATTGGTTTCAAGCAGAAGAGGAAAAAGATGCTTTTGGAAACATAGTTTTAAAAAAGAGAAATATAGCTAAACATCTAGCTCAAGAGATAGAGAAGAGGACTGGTGTTGATACTAGACATGTGGTTTTAGGACATACTCAGCGAGCTGGTAGTCCTACAGCTTTTGATAGAGTTTTAGGTTTAAGATTAGGAGTAGAAGCTGTAGGGTTAGTTGATAAGAGTGATTTTGGAAAAATGATAAGTGTGCGAGGTACAGAAATAGAGACTGTAGCTTTAGAAAAAGCTACAGAGAGAAACAGAATCGTTCCAGAGGAGAGAATTAAGCATATGAAGTTATTTAGAGAGTAGATTAAAATAGATTAGATTGTATAAAAAAGTCCCTACTTTTGAGAAGTAAGGACTTTTTAAAAACACTTATTTTATTTAATGCTGTTTATTACTTAATTTTTTCTTTAGGAACTTCTTTCTTTTTAGGGGAATAATTTGGAGGCATAAATGAGAATTCAGGGGCTACTTCAGTCATATATTTATTTATTATTTGATTACTTTAATAATATAGCATATTTAGAAAAAGAAAACAGCTTTGAATTTCAAAGCTGTTTGTTAGAGTATAAGTTTTGATTGTTCCCCCTCAAATTCTACAGGAAAACCATAAAGTTCCATTGTCTGAGCTTTTCTTTTAAACCAATTAAAAATGTAAAGTCGAGATGTTTTTTCGATTTGAAAAGCTTTTAGAAAAACTTTTTTAACTTTTCTTGCTATTGGCTTGGGGGTAAGTCTTCTCTTCTTGTAATTATAGTGATAGAATTTTTTAAGAGAGGAGAATGTAAGGGGAATAAGCAAAGGAGTTCCAATTTGAGCTTTTTCAAGAAGCCGATCAGAACACCCTGAACAGCAGATATGATCTTCATTTATTTTAGTATTTTCTCCGATAGTTTGAATCATAAAGTATTCTACTCTTCTGCTTTTGCAAATAGGGCAGATAGCTGTTGGTTTTACGTTTTTTAATACCCCAAGAAGCCATTTTAAATGTTGATGTATCTTGCTTTCTTCTTTTCGTCCTTTATCTTCTTGTTTTCTGATTCCTAGTTGTTGTTCTAGAAATCCAATATCATTTAAGGCTAAGAGACCTAAGGCCTCTCCAGCATGATCTCCAGATTTTAAAATATACGGCCTTTCTGGAACATATTCCTTTTTCATTTTTCCTCCTTGATTTTTTTCTTATTTAAATAATAACATAAAAATGTATCATATCTATATAGCTATGTCAATATTCTTGGTTTTATGATTTGACAAATATATAAATATGATATACATTTACATCATAAGAGTTATATTTATATATTATGGATAAAAAATGTTTAAAATCAGAGTGTTTAAAGAAATACAAAACCAAGGAAGGTCGTTTTAAGTGTTTGGCTGAATATCGAACTAATGAGATTTTAAGAAAGATAAGAATTTTAGGTAATTGTTCTAATCGAAGCACTTATAAGTACTCAGAAGAAGAACTTGAAAAAATATTTAATGAATTAGAAGATGCTTTAATCAAAACTAAAGCTAAGTTTACTTTTTCTAAAAAGAATAAATTTAAATTATAATTAATAAATAAAAGAAAAAATATGGCAAAAATATTAAATGATACAAACTTTGATCAATTTATCAAAGACAATGAAAATGTAATGGTAGATTTTTTTGCAGAGTGGTGTGGGCCTTGTAAGATGCTAGGACCAATAGTTGATGAGCTTGCAGAAGAGTTAAAAGATAAAGATGTTAAAATTGTTAAAGTAAATGTAGAGGAATCACCCAAGTCTGCTCAAAAATTTGAAGTAATGAGTATCCCAACTATTATTTACCTTAAAAAAGGAGAGGCTAAGGAAACTACTATGGGATTAATGGATAAAAATTCATTGAAAGAAAAGATAGATGCTTTGATTAGTAGTTAGACATTTTTAAAACTTGTTGTATAATATATTTTACAGCAAGTTTATTTTCGAAAAAATATTATTAATAATTTAATATATGAATCCTTTTTTAAACACTATTGATAATCTAATTAAAGCTGGAAAAATTGCTTCAATTGATGAAGAAATTCTTTTAAAGTTACAAAGTCCAGATAGATTTGTGGAAGCCTCTTTACCAGTTAGAATGGATAGTGGTGACTTAAAGTTCTTTAAAGCTTATCGAGTGCAATATGATGATAGTCGTGGTCCTTACAAAGGTGGAATTAGATTTCATCCTCAAGTTGATTTAGAAGAAATTAAAGCTCTATCGTCTTTGATGGCTATTAAATGTGCTGTAGTTAATATTCCAATGGGTGGAGGCAAAGGAGGGGCTTCAGTTAATCCTAAAGAGTTATCAGAGAAAGAATTAGAGAATCTATCTCGAGCTTGGATTAGAGCTTTTGCAGATGTTATTGGACCAAAAAAAGATGTTCCTGCTCCAGATGTTTACACTAATTCTCAAATCATGGATTGGATGGAAGATGAGTATTCTCAGATTGTTGGAAAGAAGACTCCAGCCATGATTACTGGTAAGTCATTAGAGAATGGTGGATCTTTAGGAAGAGATAAAGCTACTGGCTTAGGAGCTTTTTATGTATTTGAAAGTTTATTAAAGAAACTAAACTTAAAAAGTCCTTTAAAGATTGTTATACAAGGATTTGGTAATGCTGGTGGAGTATTTACAGACTTTGCTCAGGAAGCCGGGTACAAGATTGTAGCTGTTTCTGATTCTCAAGGTGGAATTTATAATGAGAATGGTTTAGATATAGGAAGCCTTAAGAAACATAAAAAAGAAACTGGTTCTGTTCAGGACTTTTCAGGAGCTCAGAATATAAGTAATGAAGAGTTATTAGAACTATCAGTAGATGTTTTAAGTTTAGCAGCTTTAGAAAATCAAATTACTAATGAAAATGCAGATAATATTAAAGCTAATCTGGTACTAGAAGTTGCTAATAGTCCAATTACTAAAGATGCAGATGAAATATTAGAGAAAAAAGGTATTATAGTTTTACCTGATATTTTAACTAATGCTGGTGGAGTAGTAGTTTCCTACTTTGAATGGTTTCAGAATACGAATGATGAAAAATGGGAGTTAGATAAAATTAATCAAGAATTAAAAGAAATAATGAATAAAGCTTTTAATGAAGTTTGGGATATTAGTGAAAAACATCAGACTAGTTTAAGAATGAGCGCTTTTATTTCAGCTTTACAAAGATTAGAAAAATCTATTAAGTTATAAAAAGTTTTTAATATAAAAAAAGAACCGAGTTAAGCTCGGTTCTTTTAAATTTAAATAGTATTTATTTCTGACATCCGCAATCTCTTATTCCTTTACTAAGACCCCTACCCATTCCTATTTTTCCTTCAATTCCTAATTCTTTCATTATTTCTTGGGCTCCTTTATAATCTCCTGCTTGTTTTAGTCGATGAGCTTCTTGGAATCTAGCAAAGTTATCAGCAGTGATATAGTCAGTTATTTTTCGTCTTTCTTCTAAGGCTTCTTTCCATTCTTCAAAGGTACCGCTTTCCATAATTTCTTGCATTTTTGCTTGATGAGCTTCTCTTTCAACTTTTATCTCAGTAGTAAGTTCTGGCCGATTCATTTCTCTCTTTTCTTTTATTTGAGCATCCACTAAAGATACTGTTCCCGCTGTTATTACTAAAGCAATAGCAGCGATAAGTAACGTCTTTTTCATATTGTTATTTTATTTTTTAAATAGCTTTGCGCGCTTGTTATTTAGTATTACGCAAATTTTAAAAAATTATTTCATTGAACAACTAGAACAAGAACAAGATGGAGCAGGTTTAATTATGAAAGCATGAAAAGTATCTTTATTTATTTTTTCTCCTAGAGTCCTTATTTCTAAACCAAGTTCTAAATCTATTTTTGGAGAAGTTATTCTTTTAAATTTAGCTGCAGTAATTTTATTTTTAACTATAATAATTTTCCATTGTTTTTTATTAAAGTCTTCTAAGTTAAAATTATTTTGGTCAGTAATTGAGATTATTTTTCCAGAAAGCATTCCTTGGTCTTCTTGGAGCCATAATTTCTTCCGGGAAGCCATAATTTCTTCATAAAATGGTGATTTATGAGAGAAGGAACTATCAATATTATTTCCTATTCCTTGAGCATAGAAGAAGCTTCCTAAAAGGATATTTAGAACTACACTGATAATTATTATTTTATATACTTCAATCTTATAACCATCTTTAGTTTGTTTTAGGGTGTAGCGAAAGACTATTACAAAAATAATCATGCCTATTATCCAAAAGTAAGGTAAAGTTTGAACAATTAGTCTTAGAGGCGCAGGATGCATCATTCTAAAAAGGGGATAATCGTTATTATTAATAATATTGATGATAACTGAAACACTTAAAGAACTGATTACTAAAGATAGAATTCCCAAGGACCAGGCTAGAAGATTTTTTAATACAAAAATCCATTTAGCTTTAGGTTCAAGCTTATCTTTTTTTATTTCTTTTAAAATATCTTTTCCTAAGCTCATATAGTTATATTTTCATTTTTTATAATATTATTTAATTTCTTTTTAGCTCGATTAATTAATGTCCCAACACTATTTCTTGGTTTTTTAATAATATCTGATATTTCTTCGTAAGTTTTTTCTTCCAAATACTTCAAAATTATGACTTCTTTATATTTAATATCTAATTTATTAATAATATTTGTTATCTTATTCTTCAGAATCTTTTGGTCTATTTCTTTTTCAATATTTAAATCACTTTTGATTCTTTCTAGGATATCTTCATTTATTTCAGAATTTATTTTCTCAGGACGAACTTTTAGTTTTCTAAAGTTAGAAATTACTTCATTATGAGCAATCCTGTATATCCAAGAGGAGAATTTTAATTTAGAATCAAATCCATTTAAGTTAGTATATACTTTAATAAATATTTCTTGTAATAGGTCTTCTGCATCTTCAAAATTAATATTAGTAATTCTTCTAATGTACCTCATTAAAGGGTCTTCATATTTTTTTACGATGCATAAAAAATAGTCTGAGTTTTCAAGACTTAATTTCACTAGTTCAATATCTTTTTTATCTAAACAATCTTTTTCTTCCATAAGTTCACTATATTACATAATACGCAGATTACCAAGAATTATTTCGATTGATACTCATTTTGTTAATAAAACCCTTTTATTTGTGAGGATTCAGTGTTAATATAAACATATTATAAATAAGAAGGGAAAAATATGGCTATTAAAATAGATACAATACTTTTACCAAAAGAACTTACTGTTGATTCAATAGTTAGCTTAGCTATTGTTTACAAATACTGTAAGAAGAAAATGACTGGCTTATCAAAAGCTAAATTAGAATTTAGAGCTTCATTACCTAAAGGAAAGGTAATGAACTATTATCTTAAACAAGGAATACTACCTCTAATGCCTTTAGAAGACAATGTATTAGTCTTAGAACAAACAGCAAATTGTAATGACACTTCTTTACATGACTATCCAATAGTTAATCAAGTAATCACTACCTTAAAAGATACTAGTCATACTCCAGATGAACGGGGTCTTATTTTCTCTTGGAATTATTTAACTGAGATTTTAAAAGATGACCCAGAAAAGATTTTTAAATTAGTTTTACCAATTTTAAAAGAATATATTAATTACTTAGAAGACAAGAGAGTAGAGTTTTTAGATTATTGTCAGAAAGCTATCGAGAAAGGTAAATTAACTAGCTTTGTTACTTATCAAAACCAACAAAAGTTAAAAGTAGTTTTTATAGGGTACAATTCTGATGATATGGTTAAATACTTGTTCTATAAGAAAGAAGTTATGGCTGATGTAGTAGTATTATTTAAAGAAAAGGGAGAGATATTTATCAAAGCTCGAGAAGACAAGCAAATTGATTTAATGGACGTAGTAGCTATTCTGAGAGTAGAAACAGCTCGGCACAAGAAGATTCCTTTTGATAAGATAAATAAACATGTTTTGAATAGAAGTGGTATTATGGAAGGTATTGAGTATTGGAACTTTGAACCAGCTTATCATAGAATTAGGTCAATTAAGAATAGTAATTTAGATAAATTAACCATTAAGAAAGCTTTAATGATTGGTTTAGATATTGAAAGAATGGCTAAGGGAGAATGTCCACCACAAGTAGGTTGTAAAGGAAAGAAATGTTCATACTATTCATACAATATGCTAAGATGTCGAAAGAGAAGAGCTGGAGCTAAAGATAATTATCAACCTAAAGATAAAGGCAATAGAAGTAATATTAGGGTAGTTAGGAAATAAATATAATATTTAAAATAAAAAATATAAAAAGTTCGTTAAAGTTAATGGACTTTTTATATTTTTCTTAGCTCTTGACTCAAAAGGCATTTGGTAGTAAAATTGTAGCTACCTTGTATCTAATTTAAATATTAAATTATATAATATATGCCTTCAAAAAATATTGTCATTAAAGGTGCT
This sequence comes from uncultured Gammaproteobacteria bacterium, assembly GCA_964424195.1. GTDB lineage: Bacteria > Patescibacteriota > Patescibacteriia > UBA1558 > S5-K13 > JAIOTH01. Next base: position 32,230 of record CAYRHT010000005.1, read on the forward strand.
AGAGTCCATAATTTACAGAATGTGGACTTAGAACTTCCTAAGAATAAATTTACAGTAATTAGTGGGCTTTCTGGTTCAGGAAAGTCTTCTTTAGCTTTTGATACTCTTTATGCTGAAAGTCAGAGAAGATATATGGAATCTCTTTCAGCTTATTCTAAACAATTCTTAGATTTAATGGATAAGCCTGATGTAGATAGTATTGAAGGTCTTCCCCCAGCTATATCTATTGGTCAGGGAAGTAATAATCGGAGCCCTAGATCAACAGTGGGAACAGTTACTGAAATTTATGATTATCTTAGATTATTATTTGCTAGAATTGGAAAAGTATATTGTCCAAAGTGTAATAATTTAATTGAAAAACAAGATTTAAAGAAAATTAATAGCAATGTCCAAAAGAAATATTTGAATAAAGAGATTATAATCTTAGCTCCAATTACTAAGAGTCACAAAACTAGTAATGCTAGTGTTTTAAAAAAGATTAAGAAGTCTAGCTATGATTTAGTAAGAGTGGATAAAGATTTTTATACCATTGATGAAGCTCTTAAGTTAAACTTTGATGGAAACAAGTCTCATCAAATAGATATTATAGTTGATAAATTAAAACCAAGTTCAGAAAAGAAAGCTAAGAACTCTTTAGCAGAAGCAATTGCCACAGCCATAGATTTATCTAATGGTTATCTTGTTGTTTACGATAATGTTTTAGCAGAAGAAAGTATTTTTAGTAAACAATTATACTGCCCCAGCTGTGATGTTAGCTTTCCAGATATAGAGCCAAGAAACTTTTCATTTAATAGTCCTCATGGAGCTTGTCAGAAATGTGGTGGTTTAGGCATTAAGTTAAAACTTGATTCAGAATTAGTTATTCCTAATTCAAAACTTAGTTTAAATCAAGGAGCTATTAGGCTTTTGTTTAAGATTTCAGTAAATCAGAATAATTATTACAAGATATTAGAAAAAGCAGTAGGTAGTTCTAAGATAGATATCAATATTCCAGTTAATAATCTTAAGAAAGAAGATTTAGATATAATTTTATACGGTTCTAAAGAAAAAGATGCTTTTGAAGGTGTGATTCCTTTTTTAGAAAAGAAACACCAGGAAACAGATTCAGACTATGTAAGATCAGAGATTGAAAAATGTATGAGAACCTATGAATGTCCTTCTTGTCATGGTAAAAGATTAAAAAAAGAGTCTTTAGCTGTAAAAATACTAGATAATAATATTAGTGATATTGGTTCTTTGACTATTGAAGTAGCTAAGAAGTTTTTTGAAGGTATTGCTAAACAAAAAAAAGACCATTTATTGAATAAAAAAGATTTTCAGATTGCAGAGAGAATACTTAAGGAAATTACTTTCAGATTAAATTCAATTAATGAGGTTGGTTTAAACTATTTAACGTTAGATAGATCAGCTGTTTCTTTGTCAGGTGGTGAAATGCAGAGAATTAGACTAGCTACTCAAATTAATTCTTCTTTATCAGGTGTTTTATATATTCTTGATGAACCTTCAATTGGTCTTCATCAAAAAGATAATTTTAGATTAATTAAAACTCTAAAAAATCTTCAAGATTTGGGTAACACCATTATTGTTATTGAACATGATCGGGATACTATCTTAGCTTCTGATTATTTAGTTGATGTTGGTCCTGGTGCTGGAGAAAATGGTGGTAAAATTATTTCTGTTGGAACTCCAGAGCAAGTTAAAAAAGACAAGAACTCTATTACTGGTAAATATTTATCAAATAAATTGAAAATTGAAGTTCCTAAGAAACATCACAAGGGAAATGGTAAATATTTAGAAATAATTGGAGCTAATGAGTTTAATTTAAAGAATATTGATGTTAAAATACCTTTAGGGAAGTTAGTTTGTGTAACTGGAGTTTCTGGTTCTGGAAAATCTACTTTAATATTTGAAATACTAGGCAAAGCTTTATCAAATAAATTAACTAGAGCAAAAGATCTTCCGGGAGAGCATCAAGAAATTAAAGGATTAAAGAATATTGATAAAGTAATTAATATTGATCAATCTCCAATTGGTAGAACTCCTCGTTCAAATCCAGCTACTTATACTGGAGTTTTCACCTACATTAGAGATTTATTTGCTAATTTACCAGAATCTAAAATTAGAGGTTATAAGTTAGGTAAATTTAGTTTTAATGTTCGAGGTGGAAGATGTGAAGAATGTCAGGGAAATGGTTTAGTTAAGATAGGTATGAATTTCTTACCAGATATGTATGTTGAATGTGAAGAGTGCCGAGGTAAGAGATATAATTCTGATATTTTAGAAATTCATTATAAAGATAAAGATATTGCCGAGGTCTTAGATATGACAGTTAGTGAAGCAATGATTTTCTTCAAGAATATTCCAAACATTTCTAATAAATTGAAAACTTTGAATAATGTTGGCCTAGGATATTTGAAATTAGGACAATCAGCAACAACTTTGTCGGGTGGTGAAGCTCAGAGAGTTAAATTAGCCACAGAATTATCAAGAAAGGCTACTGGTAAAACTCTATACATTCTTGATGAGCCAACAACAGGTTTACATTTTGATGATATTAACAAATTGATTGATGTTTTACAAAAACTAGTTGATAAAGGTAATAGTGTTTTAATTATTGAACATAACCTAGATGTTATTAAATGTGCTGATTGGATTATAGATTTAGGACCAGGTGGTGGTGATAAAGGTGGTGAAATTGTTGCTCAAGGAACACCTAAAGAAGTTGTTAAAGTTAAAAAATCATATACTGGAAAATATTTGTCTGAATTAATATAAAAAAATGGACAATCTAGAAAAAGCAGTAATTAAAACTATAATTTATTATGATATTTTTGATTACCCTTTAACTGTCGTAGAATTATGGCAGTGGCTTTGGAAATACAAATGCAAGTTATCAGAACTTGTTTTTTGTTTAGAAAATGGTGAGGATTTAAGAAGACAGATAGAGACTAAGAATGGTTTTTATTTCTTAAAAGGTCGGAAAGACTTATTAAACACTCGTAAGACAAGAAGAGATTATAGTGTAAATAAGTGGAAAATAGCTTTAAAGGCTACAAAGTTTCTAAGAACTATTCCCTTTATTAAAACAATTATGCTTTGCAATTCCATTGCTTATTTTAATGCTGAGAAAGATAGTGATATTGATTTTTTTATTATTGTGAAAGAAAAATATTTGTGGTTAACTAGATTTTTAATTACAAGTACTTTACATATTTTAAGACTTAGAAGACATGGTAATAAGATAAATAACAGAATTTGTTTAAGTTTTTATATAACAGATAATAACTTAGATTTAGAAAAACTTTATAATAAAAATAATATGTATCTTCATGCTTGGATAAAAGATTTAGTGCCAATATTTGATAGAGATACATATGCTAATTTATGGGTTGCTAATAATTGGATTAAAAATTACATTCCTAACATTGTTCCTATAGAAATAATTAATAATTGGATTGTAAAAGATAATAATTTAACTGTATTCATAAGAAATTTTCAAGAAACTATTTTGGATAACATCTTTGGTATATCGTTAAATTTTATTTTTAAAAAAATACAATTAATGAAGATGAGTTTGAATAAGAAATCTAGAAGACAAGAAAAAAATGATTGTGTTATTATAAATGATCAAATATTGAAGTTTCACGAAGCTGGCTTAGAAAAAATAAACAAGTTACTTTCTCAAATGAGAAATGTATAAAAAATATGAATCTATTTTTTAAAAGTATTGATGAACAGAGAAAATTTATTAATTCTAGAATTAATAAAATATATCCAGATTTCAAAACAGGTGGAGATTTTTTTAGAGAGTATATTGAGGACAATATTAGTAATAAAGTTGTTCTAGATGCGGGGTGTGGTGATAGTGGAATTGTGGCTGAATTTAAGAGTAAAACAAAATTAATAATAGGTGTTGATTTAAATAATATATTGTTAATGAATAATAATATAGTTGATAAAAAAATATTATCCGATTTAGAAAATATTTCATTGGAAAATTCTTCTATTGATGTGATTATTTGTGAATTTGTTATTGAACACTTAAAACATCCATTATTAGTTTTTAAGGAATTTAACAGAGTTTTAAAAAAGAATGGTGTTTTAATTTTTATTACTCCAAATATATTAAACCCAATAATGAGTATAAGTAAAATTTTACCTTTAAGTGTCCATAAGACTTTAAGGAAGAAAATATTAAATAAGAGGGAGGACACACATCAAACATACTATTATACTAATAAATATTCCAAATTATTAGAGATTGGTTTTAAAGTTGGTTTTTCTAAATGCGATATTGTTCGTGCTGGGAATCCGGAATATTTTGGGTTTTGTAAAATTTTAGTCTATCCTTCGATTTTCTTTGAAAAAATTATCGATAATAGTCTTTTCGATTTTTTAAAGATGTATTTGGTAGGTTTGTATAGAAAGTAATAAATAAAAGTATGTTTAATAAATTAATAGAATATCTGCTCTACATCTTTGTTTTTTTAATTCCTTGGCAAACTAGGTATATTTATAGGTCTTTAACTTTAGGTGGCGAGTTATTTGAATATGGAAAACTATCTTTTTATTTGAGCGAATTATTCTTAATTTTATTTATCATTTGCTCAATGATTTATATAAAAAAGAATAGTCTGTCTAAAGAAAAAGTATCTAAGACTTCAGTTATTATTTTTGTTTTTTTATTAATTACAATAATTTCTTTCTTTGGAGCTTTAAGTCAACAACTATATCTTTATGGTTTAATAAAGCTAATGGAAGTGATTATTTTATACTTTTTAATTACTAGAATAAAGTTTAATTACATAAAGATAGGTCTAGTCTTTGTTATTAGCATGCTTGTTCATAGTATTTTAGGGATATATCAATTCTTCTCTCAAAGCATCTTTGCTAGTAAATATTTAGGAATTGCCGAACAAGCTTCAAGTCAGGGCGGAGTATCAGTTTTAGAAGGAGGTTTTGGAAGATTATTAAGAGTTTATGGTGGATTTTCTCACCCTAATATTTTTGGAGGATTTTTAGTGATAGCAATTTTAATTTTAATTAGTATTTACTTAAAACAAAAAAAGAAAGCTATTTTATTTTACTTTAGTTTAATAATATTATTTAGTGCTCTAATTTTAACTTTCTCTCGTTCAGCATTTTTAGCTTTATTCTTAAGTTTATTTATTCTACTTATCTATTCTGTTTCTAAAAAGGTAGAAGTTAAGAAAATTATCTCTGTTTTATTAATCTTAATTCTAGTTTCTGGTATTAGCTTTGTTTTATTTAATGACCTTTTAAAGACTAGAATGCAGGGACAAGAGAGGTTAGAAGTAAAATCAAATACAGAGAGGACTGTTTTAAAGAATCAGGCTTTTAAATTATTAAATAAGAATTGGTTTCTAGGAGCTGGGATTAATAATTATATTTTTACTGTACATGAAAAGATTGATAATGCCTTAGATGTTTGGGAGTATCAACCAGTTCACAATGTTTATTTATTGATTTTAATAGAGCTAGGTATTTTAGGTTTAATTTCTTATATTTATCTTTTAATTTATAGTCTTTATAAAGCTTTTAGCTCTAATGATTTGAATAAAGTTATTTTAGGACTAATTATTTTAACTATTATCATAATTAATTTCTTTGATCATTATTTTTGGACTTATTGGAGTGGATTAGTTATGACTTTCTTAATTATTGGTCTGGTAAATAAAAAATAGAGAAGAATACTTCTCTATTTCTAAAAGTCTCATTAATTTGAGATTATTTTTTTGTCTTTAAATGAATTAAGTAAGAGCCTAGAGTAGTTCCAATTAGTATAGTAGCTATTGCTAGGATAAATATTGGCAGACGATAATTTACTGGTAAGAATCCTTCAATAGCTATCAATAATCCAGAGAGCATGAATAATTTACCACCAAAGCTATGAGTCTTATTCCAAACCTCTTCCGAAGAAAGAGTCCAGGGAGTTCTAATTCCCATAAACCAGTTCATTTTTATCTTACTCATATATTTTCCAAGGATTATGAATAACAAGCCAATCATTAAAGGTATATAGATGCTTATGTTTATACTATAACCAATAGCACTGAGATTAGTTATTAAGAGAATTAGAGCAAAGAATAACAGTAAGACACTTTTAAAGATATGATATACTTTTTTGAATTGTTCGTACCTTTCTCGTCGAGGGTCAATATAGGGAATAAATAAAAATAATAGATAAATACCAATCATTACTAAATTAATAGTTATGAGATGAGAAAAACTAGATCCCCAATTATCAATTTCTCCTTTAAAGTTCCAATGAGTAGGAATTTTTTCTGGCATTTGTTGGAAGAAATAAAAAGAAGAGATAATTGAAAAAACAATTAAGAGAATTGGTAGAATCTCTGTTTTCCAAGTTGGTTTGATAGGATTTTTCATAATTTTAATGTTAATTATCTTATATTTTAAGTATATCATATTATATAAGTTAGAATATTTTTAGATTATTGCTATAATAAAGGTAAGTATATTAATTAATATTAAAGTATGGAAAAAATGCAGGAAGGTATTAGTTCAGAGAATGAGAACTCTTGTAAAGAATGTGGAGATGAAGTAATTTTCATGGATGGTCTTTGTGAAGCTTGTTATGAAGAAAGTTTCTATGAAAATAATAGTTTTGAAAGTCGTAAAAAAGCTCCAGATATGAAGGTCAGCGGGCGAGCAATGCAAGATCCTCATCAACAAGAGATCAGTAGAAAAAGAACAATATCTAAAATTAGTAGAAAGAAAAAGTAGGTTTAAATATTGACTTTTTCAAATTTTCTGGTATATTAAGAGAACATTGTTATTCGTATTTTTTTATTTTGCCCCGGTAGTTCAGTGGATAGAACAAGAGCCTTCTAAGCTTTAGACCTAAGTTCGATTCTTAGCCGGGGTACCATGGTGAGTGTAGCTCAATGGTAGAGCCCTGGTTTGTGGTACCAGTGGTTGTGGGTTCAAATCCCGTTAACCAAACACTTTCATATAGTAACGTTAAGACTTTGGAAAAGAATTAAATTATTAAGTTGTGAAGAATATGAGCAATGAAAAAGAATTAGAGATACTTTATAAACAGTTAAAAGGTTTTCTTAAACAACTTGGACGTAATAATGTTGTTGAAAGCGTAGTTAATGATTATCATAGAATGGTAGACAAGTTAGCGTCTATAACTGGTGAAGATTATTCATATCTTAAAGTATCTCAGAATGATAGTTTTATTGGTGGAATGACAAATGCATCAAATAGTCGTTATTATAAATCAGAGCCATTAAGAACAAAAATCGGTCTAACTATTGGTACTTTAGAGGGCTTATTGGATGTAGACGAAAATGATAACATAAGACCAGGTCAAATAATTCAAATTCTTAATCAGAATGATAATACTTTAGCAGTGAAGATAGAAACATCTATCAATCAATTAGCAGAGAATGAGACCGACGAAGAAACTAAGACTAAGTTAAAGGAACTGGACGAAGAGTTGAAAAGTAAGAATAAAAATAAAATAGGACAAATTATGAAGTGGTTTATTGAAAAAGGATTGATGAGTCTTTTAGTTCAAATTTTACCAGAAATAGTAAAGAGAATATAATTGTTAATTAAATTGTGAAGAATATTTGAAAATTTTATAAGATTAAATTATGGTGAGTGTAGCTCAATGGTAGAGCTCTGGTTTGTGGTACCAGTGGTTGTGGGTTCAAATCCCATCACTCACCCCACCCTTAAACGCTTTATTCAAGGCGTTTTTTTGTTTCTTAAAATAAAAACGCCCAGTAAGAATACCAGGCGACTACCGAAGTAGATTTTAATTTTGTTTGGATAAGAAACTTAACAAGTTGAATATTGTTTTGTTGTTATATACAACAAAAGTAATTTGTTTCAGTGTAGGATTTTTTTGTGATTTCTGAAACATTTTAATACCAGCTGTAATTTCTTGCAGAGCTTCCTCATTTGTTTTTTCAACAACGCCGTTCATTACTCCTAAACGGATAGTAGGAATAGCTATGGTTTTAACACCGTTATCATTTGCAGCAACTAATCCGTGATAAATAACCTCTCTTAATTTTGACTCAAGGTCATCAACAACAAATACAATGTGGTTAAATTGACCTTGATGATTATCTCTACTTCCTGAAGCAAAGATTGTGTTGAGATTACTAAGAGGTAATTCATAGGGATGATAAGTATTGCCAGCGACGCGTTGAATAGCAGCGTCAATTCCTCCAAACCACATCTTACCAGAGTTGATGGCTGTCATAATCGCATCAACTTTAATTTGGGTAATATCACCCTCAATAACATTGATTTTCATTTTTCCTCCAAAGGTATTTTTTATTAGACTATTATATGGAAGTATTTAATCTAATTTGTTATGATAGCATATTTTATTATGTTTGTCAATGATTTGAGCATTGTTTTAATATTATAATTGTAGATTTATATTAGGACCTGCTTTTAATTCTTCTAGTTTAATTTTTTGTTTCTCTTAGCCTATAATTCTTAACATATTTGCTACTCATCATAAATATGGAAAATAAGGCCTAGACCCCATTTTTCTCTTTACAACGGAGAAATTTAGCTCTATTATATAAAATATGAAAATTAAATTATCAAAAAAAGACACAGAAAAAGCAGGAGAATTAAAATTAGACTTAGATATTTATTTAGAAATTAAAAAAGCTGGTTTATTAAAAAAATGTTCTCCAGAACAAAAATGTTCTTTCGGTAGTACTTCAAATGCTCTAAGTTCTTTATTAAATAAATACAGGATTGACGATTTAATAAAAATACGAACAAACGAATATAAAAAAGGGAAAGAGTTATTTATAGGGTCACTCTTTGGTTTTATTCTTGAAAAGATAACAAAAAATAATTTTGTCGTATGTATTCCATATAAAGACAGCGAGGGTGTTGATTTGTATATAAGAGAAATTGATTATAAGAAGAAAAATATAATTATACATCCTATACAGATATGTGAATTTCCCGAAAAGTATTTGAAAATTACAAACAAACCTTTTGAAGATAATCTTTTTAATTTTATAATTGATAAAAAGTTTAGATTTGTTTCAAGTAATACAATGTTATTAGTTTGGATAGAGTTAGAAAACAATAAAAGGTTAGAACGAGATAGCATTATTAAATTGATAGAAAGATTTAAGGGGTGTAAAATAAATCCTTATGGTCAGATAGTCCTAATTGGTCGTGCAAAAGATGCTATATTTAATATACTAACCTTATACTCTAAAAGTAATGATTATTTTGTTTTACAATATAATATAGAAAATAATAAAATAGGGCAGATGAAAATTTAATAATAAATAATATATTGAAATGGATAAAAAATTAACCATATATAATCAGAAAAACTTTATAACTAAATCTAAATTAAAAAGTTTTTGTAAAGATAGAAAAATTTTATTTTTTGATAACCTTTTAGATTTATATGAAAGCAAAAATATATTTGAACCAATCTATAAGGAAAATAACGAAAAATATTATGACCCTTTTCAAATGGTTATTTTAGGTTCATTAGATAAATGGATTAAAGGTTCTTTATTGTCATATATCTATCCTAATAATCAGTTTAATATTGATAGTTGTTTAGATGAGTTTAAAAAGAAAAATTTTGTTAGTAATTTTAATGAACTCTTGCCTCTGCTTATAGAACTACGTTATTATTATTTGCCAGATTTAGAAAGTGTAATAACTCTTAAGAGATATCCTATTTTTGATAAGAATAATAAAATAATTGATTGGAAGCCTAAAGATTGGGAAGATTGGGAGAAAGATAGAAAGTCGGAAGATGTAAAAAAATTGTTTAAAAAATATAATATAAAGGTCAAATTTTTAGAAGATTTTATATGTGATTTGGTGGCTTTAGCAGAAAATATTGACCCAGCAAAAAGGTGGTATTCTTTCATTAAGAGAATAAGAAAAGCTGATAATCAAAAATTTAAACAATTAAGCGGTGATATATTATTAGCTTATGATTATTATACTATCGCTGAAATTTTAACTTTATTTTTAAAGGACACAATAAATACAAATGTTCTTGATGTTGATAGTTATTCGGATGCTAGAGGTGGTAAATGGAAGATAAAAATATGTAGTGAATGTGGTAAGGAATTTAAACCTCTTAGTTTTAGAGAAAAATTTTGTGATAAATGTAAGGACAAAATGTTTAAACAAAATTTTGCTTCTTGGAGGTGTGAGAAATGTAGTACAAAATTATCAAAGTATTATGATGGCACTGAGATGTTAAGCAGTGTTTATGACAACAAAAGAATGAAAGGAAAGGACAGAAGATTACTTGTTTCATCAAAAGTAGTTTATGGTAAAGTATTATTAACAGCAAGATGTGGAAAGTGTGGTAAGGTGAATCACAAATATTTAGATGTAGGCTGGATTTGACAAATTTAAATAAGTGATTTACCATATAAGTAACAATAGAATATATTAGCGGTCTGCGGACTGCCGTGAGCTAGCGAAGAAAGGCTAGACAAATAACTGATAAAGTTTTCAGTTGGTTGTCTGGCTTTTTTTATTTTGAACCGATTGTCTTTATCAGATAATCGGTTTTTTTATGAAAATTAAAACTCCCAAATTAAATAAATATCAAAAAGAAACAATTTCTGAGCAATTGGCAGAGTTTTTTTATTCGTTTTGGATAAATCAAAAAAATAATTTAATAAATAGTGATAACAAAATCATTGTTTCAAAGTCGGGTTTTCGGGAGAATTTTCCTGATAATTTGAAACAATGATTTTGTTATTATAAAAATTCTCCAAAATGGATACTGTTAGATTAAAATTTAGATATAATCCACCGTCAAATAGTTTTTATTTCAAAGAAAAAATACATTCAAAAGAATTAGATTTAAAAAATAACTCTGGCAGTCGTTTTGTGTATACCAATAATAAATGGAGAAGAGAAAGAAAATCTAAACATCTTTACACTCCTAAATACTGGATAGAAGATGATTTTTTAAATCCGAGAATCAAACATTTTGTTACGGAATTTTCTGTAGGCAAAGCAATAAACAAAGAAAATTTAACTGATATTAAAAGTAATGATATAAATAGAGTAGTTTCTTATTTAAAAAACTTTTTTAAAGAAATTGGAATTTATATTTTTGAAGCACAGATATTAAATAGTGTACCAATAGTTTTATCTTTCGGAAAAAATATAAACATAACTAAGTTATATTCTTGTAGCTTAGTTATGAGAGCATTACAAAATTTTAATGATAGGTTTTGTTCAGATTATAGAATGATTTTCTTTGAAAATAAGAAAGGTGAGGAAATATATTTTAATTCTACTAATTCAACTTTTAAAGTTTATTCTAAAATACCAGAAATATGTAATAATGCTGTAACTGAAAAAGAGTCAAATATAGCAAAAATATATAATCAAAAAAAATATGGTGCAGAAAAGGTCACAGTTTTAGAGATTTTGAGATTTGAGGAGACATTAAAGAAAAAACAAGCAATTATTCAAAAAGCTAAGAAGTATATAAAAGGAGAACCGACTTTTGAAAAATGGTTTAATGAAGATATATGGAACGATATTTTAAGAAGTGAGGTAAATAAAATATATAATCATCCTTTAAAAAATTTTATATTTTTAGCACCACAGAATAAACCAATCATAGACGCTTTTTTAAATAAAAATTTTAAGGATATTAAAGTAAAAAATACAGTATATGGAATATTAGCATCTTTACAAGAAAAAGGATTGAAGGGAACTAGGAATGATTATTTTAATACTTATAAAAGTAGACAAACTTGGTACAATTATATAGGACGAATTAAAAAACTTGAAAAATACATTGATTATTCGTTATTAAAAAATGTAACTTCTATAGGAGTATTAGATTATATATTACAAAAATTTGATATTGAGACTAAATTACAAACAAAATTTGATATTTGAATTTGATAATAATAGAAAGTAATAAACGTTTAATAATAAGCGTTTTTTTGTTATTTATGTATTACGTCACTATTTGTCTAATCTTTTATACATTTTACTTGCCTTTATTAGTTATAAAAATTATAATTAACTCGTATATAGCCTAAGTTTCCCATTTGGAAATATGGCTTCAAAACCAATGAAGAATAGTGGACTCTCCGTTCAGTATCTTCATTGGTTATAACCTGAAAGGGTTATAGGGGCGTAAAAACCTCACTAGCGGAGGGTCTTTTGTTTTTTCTGCTAATTTATCAATAAATCAAAGTTATGAAATGTTTTAATTGTAAAGAGGAGTTTGAAAAGCCTAAATATGGGAGAAGTAAAAGTATACTGATATTATTATTTTTATTCTTTTTCCCTGGCTGGATTTTTTATTTAATAATCAAACCTCAATGGATTTGCCCTCATTGTGGAAACAAAGTCGTAAAGACAGAATTTAATAAAGTTATAAAGAAAAAAGATAAAAAATAAAGTTTTATCAATAAATATAAAAATATGAAAAAAGTATTTAAAAGTTTATTAGTTGTAATCATCATCCTAGGATTATTACCAACTAGCTTTGCTAATGCTGAAGATTTAGGAAGTAGATTAAAAGGTAAGCTTCTATTACAAGTAAATCAAGGCGGTCGGATTTGGTATGTTAATCCAACTGACAGTAAAAGATTTGAAATAACATTTGCTAATGCTTTACCTTTGTTTGAAAATTTTGCTCTTGGTATTACAAACAAAGATTTAGATGACATTCCAAAACATAGTGATGATTGGACATCTGTAGTAGGAAACAGACTAAAAGGTAAATTATTACTACAAGTTGAACAAAGCGGTCGGATTTGGTATGTAGATTTTAATGGCAAAAGGTGGGAAGTTACTTGGGCTAATTTAATGACCTTATTTGAAAGTTTAGCATTAGGTATTACAGACGAAGATTTAAACCAAATATCTACTGGAGATTTAGATAATCAATCTAGTTCTACAGAAGAAGAATATGATTATTATTTAGTAACCAGAATTATAGACGGAGATACTATTGAAGTTAATATTGACGGAACTACAGAAGCAATCAGACTTATTGGAATGGATACTCCTGAAACCAAAGACCCAAGAAAACCAGTCCAATGTTTTGGACAAGAAGCTTCTGATAAAACTACAGAGCTTTTATTAAATAAAGAAATTAGACTAGAAAGTGATTCTACTCAAAATGACAGAGGTAAATATGGACGACTTATAAGATATATTTATACTCAAGATAATATATTTTTTAATAAATGGATGGTTGAAAATGGTTATGCTTACGAATATACCTATGGAACACCATATCAATATCAACAAGAGTTCAAAAATGCCCAAATCTACGCTGAAAACAATCAATTAGGCTTATGGAGTCCCGATACTTGTAATGGAAGTACAAAATTAGATTCTGACCCAGCAGAAGAACAAACAACTGAACATATATGGTATACATCTTCTCATCATACAGCTGAATATTATTATTGTGATACGGATTCTACTTGGGAGAGTTTATCAGAAAGCTATTTAAAACAATTTAATTCAGAAGAAGAATTATTAAATAACTATGAGCGTGTTTTACACGAACCTTGTCAGTAGAATATATGACTAAAATAAAAGATAAAAAAACTTATGAAGAGTTTGAGAAATTTGTTCTTGAGTTTAGAAACTCTGTTATTGATTGGATGATAGAAGACCCAGTCGGAGTTGATAATTTTCAACGTTTTGTTAAAGAAATGATGAGTAAATATGACAACAAGGATAAAAAATTAGATAGTATTAAAAATAAAAAGAAAGAAAATAATTCAATTTCGGGAGATTTTCATAATATTCTAATAGAAAATGCTTTTGAATAGAAAGAACCGCCTAATTAAAGGCGGTTCCACGTGGTATTACTTACCAGTTCTTATACGCTCTTTTTCAGTAATTCTAGAGTGAAGATTAGCATACCTTTCGGTTACAAATCTGCCAGTTACTGAGCTTCTATGAGCGGTTCTTCGTTGACCTTTCATATCAGTATTAGTCCTTTCATAATTATAATATAGTTCAAATTAACTCTTTTAAATTATCTTAAAGTATAGTATAATTTAATTATAAATAGGGTTATACACAGTGCCAATCTTTTCGTTAAATTTCAGGAGCACTATGTATAGGGAGTGTTATTACCACTCCCTATAATTGTAACATATTTTGTGTGTAATACCAAACTTGTTTACTATTTACAAACAAATCATATAGAGCTATAATTAAATTAGGAGTTAATATTTAGTATGATAGATAAAAATAAAGAAAAACATTTTTATATAATCCTAGGAAGGATTATAAGGAAGATACGTGAGGAAAGTAAATATTCTCTAGAAAAATTCAGTGAGGTTACTGAATTAGGACTTGATAAATCTACAATGTCTACCATTGAAAATGGTAAACAGAGATTGTCCCTTTATCAATTATATTTAATTTCTAAGGCAATAGACGTACCTGTTAGTAAAATTATTTTGGACATAGAAGACGTTATTAAAAATTCTGAGGAAGAAGATAACTTAAAATTAAGTGAAAAAGATAAGTTTAAAATAGATAATATATAAAACTATGTCTAATATTTTAATGCAAAAATTAGCAAAGGATTCTGCTAATAAGATTATTGATGAACTCAAGATTAAATCTGGTTCAGTTAATGTTGAAAAAATTGCAGAATCAATGGGAGTAGAAGTTTTAAAATTAAATTTTTCAGATGATAACTTGTCTGGTATTTTAAAAAAAATTGGAAAGTCTGGTAAGCCAGTTATAGCTGTAAATAGTAATCATTCAAAAGAAAGACGTAGATTTACTATAGCTCACGAAATAGGTCATTTTATACTTCATAATTTTGATACGATTCATATAGACTCTGATAGTCGAATGTATTTTCGAGATGGTAAATCTTCTTTAGGGAGCGACATAAAAGAAATACAGGCTAATCAATTTGCAGCTGAATTATTGATGCCAGAAAGATTTTTAGTGAAAGATTTACAAGAATTTTATAAAAATGAAAAAGAAGATAATATTCTAGGCTTCATTAAAAAATCAGCAGATAAATATAGGGTTAGTAAACAGGCTATGACAATACGCATAGGTAGCTTATTGTCTTAAAAAAATAAAAATTCTCCTATGAAACAAACCATAAGAAAAGGCGTTGCTTATATTAGAGAATCTTCAGAAGAACAAGACAAGGGTTTCTCTCCTGATAATCAGGAGAGGACAATGAAAGAATATGCAAAAAAACATAATATACAGATTATTAAATGGTATAAAGATTTAATTAGTGGAACTGGAGCATCCAAAAGAACTGATTTTCAAAAAATGATTACTGATGCTAAAAAGCAAAAGTTTGATATTATATTGATATTCCATACTTCAAGATTTGCAAGAAATGTAAAGGAGGCTAGGAGTTATAAAGAATTACTTCGTCAACAATTAAATATAGATGTTGTTTCTGTAACACAACCATTTGGAGACTGGAATAATCCCAGTGCTTTTTTAAATGAGGGTGTAAACGAATTATTTGATGAATATTATTCAAAGCAATTGAGTTTTTGGGTAAGAAGTTCTTTAGGAGAAAAAAGAAAACAAGGAAAACAATTAGGCAATCCTCCTTTTGGTTATCATAAAAAAAGATTAGGTTATGATAGTGAGAGAGATAGACCAATTTATAGTCAAAAATGGTTAATCCATAAAAAAGAATCTAGTATAGTTAAAAAAATATTTAAGATGTATTCTACGGGTAAATATTCTTATGCTGTTATTGCTTTTGAATTAAATAAACTAGGAATAAAAACAAAGTATAATAATGTTTTTACTTATACATCAATAAAAGGAATATTAAATAACCAAACTTATTTAGGGTATGTATATTCCCCACGTAAAAATCTAAAGACATTTAAAGGGGTTCATCCAGCAATAATATCTAAGAAACTATTTGATAAAGTTTGTAATGTTATAGCCGAAAGACGTAATACTATTGGGAGACCAGTTGCTCAATATAGATTTTATTTATTACAAGGTTTAGTTTATTGCTATTATTGTTTTAGACATCTAAAAGGAAAAGAGGATAACCCTAAGGCTAGATTACTTCCAAAAATGTATTGTCAGGCATTAAGAGATAGAGAAAAAAATAAGGAGTATTTATCATACGGCTGTAAGTTCAAAAGAGAAAACAAGAGTTGCAAACAACCAAATGTTAAATGTGAAACAATTGATGACCAGGTCATTGATTATATGAGAGGCTTTAAAATACCCAAAGAGATTATTGAACGAACGATAGAGAAATTACATACTTTGTTTGAACAGAATAGAGAGTCATCAGATAATGAGAATCAGGTAAGGAGATTGAAGTCAAAAAAAGGAAGACTAAATACTATGTATGAGAATGATGAAGAATATCCAGAAGAAAAATATTTATCAAAGCTGAAAGAGATAAATTCAGAACTATCTAAATACGATAAAACAAGTTTAATTGGTGGGAGTTCAAAGTCTATAGAAAAGATGTATATCAAAAAGACAGAGAAATTTTTAAATGACTTTAATCTTCTATGGGAAAAAATAGATGACCGTGAAAAGAGAGCTTGGATTCAAATGACTATAAAAAGAATATGGGTTAAAGATAAGACTGTTGTAGCCATAGAACCAAGAGATGATTTTAAGCCTTTATTCGTTTCTCATAGGAAAGTCTTAGGTCAAGCCCCATCACTCACCCCATGAAATTTATAAATTTATAATATTACTTATATGCCAGCAAAAAGAAGAAAAGCAGTCGGTAAGAAGGATAAAAAAATAACTTCTAAAAAGACTGCAAAAAGATTAGAAGCTAAAAGAATCATGCTAGAGGAAAAAGCTAAAAAGAGAAAAGGAAAAAGCTAGATTTTTTAGAGCATAGAAGCACTTTTAGAAATAAGAGTGTTTTTTTGTTGACATTATAGTTTGTTATGTTAAGCTTTCCTCAAAGAAAAAAGGAGGATTGTTATGAAACAGTCAGGTAATCCAGATGTTTGTATACTTTCTGAGATTGGTTTATTGAAGAGAGTTATTGTTAGAAGACCGGGGGAAGAAATTTCCAAAGTAACTCCAAGTAATGCAGAAGAGTTATTGTTTGATGATATTGTTGATCCGCCCCTCATAAAGGAGGAACACGATATCTTCGTTCGAGCTCTTACTCGTTTGGGAGTAGAAGTTATTTATTTAGATAATTTGTCTTTAGAAGTTTTAGAGGCAGATTCAAGAAATGTCTTTTTGAAAAATGTTATAAATGTCGGAACAGGCTTTATTAATAGCTTAGGAAACAAGTGCGATGCAAAAAGTTTTCTAGATTATTTAATCATTGGGGATAGTATCCATCCGGAATTAGGACCTCTTAATCCTGCACCAAACTCTATCTTTACAAGAGATATTGGTTGTATTGTTGGGAATAAATTCTTACCAGCAATTCCATTTAAAGCTGCTCGTTTCAGAGAAATGTCTATAGCTCAAGAAACTCTTTCTTTACATCCGGATTTCGATCTTGAAGTTATATCTTCCCAGGAAGGTTTTTCTATTGAAGGTGGGGATATCCAGGTTTTAAGTAAAGATGTTATTGTTTTTGGTGTTAGTGAAAGAACTTCCAAAGAAGCGGTTAAATCAATTGTTGAAGAACTTCATGAAGAAGGTTTTAATTTAGTTTTAACTGTAGATATAGGAAAAGCAAGATCTTGTATGCATTTAGATACTGTTTTTACCATGATTAATAATGACGAATGTTTAGTCTACGAACCATTGATATTAGGTAATGATGAAGCAGGAATGAAAAAAGCAAAAGTTGTTGTTTATCAAAAAGGTTTAATGCCTATCATTTGTGAAGATTCCTTGTTGGATGTTTTAAATAGTTTGGGAATTAAACTGAAACCTATTGCCTGTGGTGGACGTAAAGATTTGATTTCTCAAGAAAGAGAACAATGGACTGATGGCGCAAATGCTTTAGCATTTCAACCGGGAGGAATTTTTGTTTATGAACGTAATAGAAAGACCATTGAAGAATTGATAAAACACGGATATCAAACTATTAGAGCTGAAGATGTAAAAGAGCCCTTAGTAAAAGATCAAAAATGGGTTGTTATTTTGCAGGGCAAAGAACTTTCTCGAGGAAGAGGAGGATCTCATTGTCTAAGCTTTCCGCTCTTAAGAGTTTAAGATTGATTCGAAAAGGTGCTTATTATAAATGGGCACCTTTTTTATTTTTAAGCATAATTTATAATTAATTTTATGAATTACTTGACACGAGCCATTATATAGCTTATTATCTTAATAAGATGATGATAAAGAAGAGTATAAAAATTTTATCTTAATGAGCAACTGGAGTAGCTGAAAGTCCAGAAAGATAGATTTTTAGAAAAGAGTCTTTTAGTCGCCTCCGAAGAAAGTCAAATGACAAGTAGGTCGGCCGTTTAATCTCCGATAGTAGATAACTAAGCGCTTTGTTTTTACAAAGAATTAGGGTGGTACCGCGATAATTTCGTCCCTTTATAGGGACTTTTTTTATAGAAATTTTATAAAATATTATTAATAAAAGTAAAATATATGAGTAAGAAAAAAATTATTTTAGCCTATAGTGGTGGCTTAGATACATCTATCATTTTAAAATGGCTAATTAATAAAAATTATGAGGTCATTTGTTTAGTGGGTGATCTTGGTCAACAAGATGATTTTAATAAAGTTAAGAAAAAAGCATTAGCCTTAGGAGCTTCTAAAGTTTATATTGAAGATATGAAAAAAGAGTTTGTGGAGAACTTTATATTTCCGGCTTTAAAGTGGAACGCTCTTTATGAAGGTCGTTATTTATTGGGCACCTCTTTGGCAAGACCATTGATATCAAAAAAACAAATTGAACTTGCTGAAAAAGAAAATGCAGAGTATGTTTCACATGGTGCGACTGGTAAGGGTAATGATCAGGTTCGGTTTGAACTTGGTTACTATGCTTTAAATTCAGATATAAAGATTTTTTCTCCTTGGAAAGATGAAGATTTTTTAAAGGAATTTAATGGACGAAGTGATATGATTAATTATGCTGAGAAATTTAATATTCCAATTAAAGTTTCTAAATCTAAGCCTTATAGCGAAGATGAAAATTTAATGCATATTAGTCATGAGGCGGGTATTTTAGAAGACCCTTTACATATTGCTGATGAGAGTGTTTTTAGTAAAACTGTTTCTCCTAAAAAAGCACCAAACAAAGAAATTATAATTGAAGTTCATTTTAAAGATGGTGTTCCGATAAAAGTTGTTAATCAGAATAATAAAAAGATTATTAAAGGTTCTCTAAAATTATTTACATATTTAAATGATTTAGGTGGTAAAAATGGTATTGGTCGTTTAGATATGGTTGAAGATAGATTTGTTGGAATAAAATCTCGTGGTATTTATGAATCTCCTGGTGCAGAAATACTATGGAAGGCTCATAGAGATTTAGAAGGTATTGCTATGGATAGAGAAGTTATGCATTTAAGAGATTCATTAATGCCTGAATTTTCTAAAATTGTTTATAATGGTTTTTGGTTCTCTCCAGAAATGGATTTTTTAATGGGAGCTGTTGAAAAAAGTCAGGAAGCAATTACTGGTAAGGTTATATTGTCTATCTATAAAGGTAACGTTCAAACAATAGGTAGATATTCCCCAACCTCTCTATATGATCAAAAAATGTCTAGCATGGACATAGAGGGAGGGTTTAACGCTTTAGATTCAAAAGGATTTATTGAGATTAATGCTATTAGATTAAAGGCTCATAATTTAATTATGAGTAAGAATAAGTCTTCTAAAAAATAAATAATAAAATGGTTATGAAATTGTGGAAAAAAAAGCATAATTTGGATGAAGAAATTGAAAAGTTTACAGTAGGAAATGATTATATTTTAGATGAAAAAATAGTTAAATATGATTGTCAGGCTTCAATTGCTCATGCTAAAATGCTAAATAAAATTAATATTTTAACAGACGATGAATTAGATAAAATTGTTAAAGAATTAAACAACATTCTTGATAAGTCTCAAGAAGGGGATTTTAAGATTGATTTATCTCAAGAAGATGTTCATACAGCTATTGAAAATTACTTAGTTGATAAATTAGGTGATTTAGGAAAGAAAATTCATACAGCTCGTTCTAGAAACGATCAAGTTTTAGTAGCACTAAGACTCTATTATCAAAATGAGTTAAGTGAAGTAAAGAAGGGAATTCTTCTTTTTCAGAAGTCATTACACTCTTTTATTAAAAATTTTGGAGAAATAGTAATTCCAGGATTTACTCATACTCGAAAAGCTATGCCTTCTTCAATAAGTATGTGGTCTAAATCATTTATTGATTCAATGGACGATAATTTGAAATTAATTGATACATGTTTTGAGTTATTAGATCAATGCCCTTTAGGTACAGGAGCTGGTTATGGAGTTCCATTAAAGATAGATTGTAAAATAACAGCGGAATTATTAAACTTTTCGAAAATACAAGAAAATCCAATCTATGCTCAGAATAGTAGAGGTAAATTTGAGTCGAGTATTTTACATTCTTTAAGTCAAATTAGTTATGATTTAAACAAAATGTCATCAGATTTAATCTTTTTTACTTATTCTGGTTTAGGACATTTTTCTTTACCAGACGAGTTTTGTACAGGTAGTTCTATAATGCCTCAGAAGAAAAACCCAGATGTTTTGGAATTAGTCCGTTCTAAACATCATTCTATTTTAGCTGCTGAATTTCAGGTTAAGGGTATGTTAAGTAATTTAATATCAGGATATCATCGAGATATGCAATTATTAAAAGAGCCGATGATTAAAAGTTTTAATGAAATTAAAAATTGTTTAAACATCATGAGTCTAGTTATTGGTGGTTTAGAAGTTAATAAAGCTAGAAGTAAAGAACTTATGACAGATGAACTTTATGCAACAGAAAGAGTGTATGAGTTAGTTAAAAATGGTGTTTCTTTTCGGGATGCTTATAAAAAGATAGGAAAAGAATTTTAGTATTGACTTTTCTTATCTTTTTTATTATAATTTACAATTAATAATAAAAAATTGTTATTAACAAATTTAAAAAATAAATATAAGGAGGAAGGGAAATGAATTTAAAAAAAGATTTAAAGTATCATTTAAGCAAGACTGAACAGGAAATAGTTAATTTCTTAAAGAATTTGGTTCTTAATACAACAGATTTGAAAGAAATAATTATTGATGAAAAGTCTTTAGAGAAGCCACCTCATAATATAGAGGGAGATATAGCTTTTTCTTGTTTTTCATTGGCTAAAGACTTAAAACAGGCACCAAAAATGATTGCTCAGAAATTAGAGAAAAAATTTGAAAGTACTGAAAATGGAATAATCTTAAACGTAAAGGCTGTCGGTCCGTATTTAAATTTATTTTTGAATAGAGAAAAGTTTTCAAAATTAGTTTTGGAACAAATTGATATTGAAAAAAATAAATTTGGACATTCAGATTTGGGAAAAAAGATGCGAATAATGGTGGAATATTCTTCGCCAAACACTAATAAACCTCAACATCTTGGACATGTTAGAAATAATGTCCTAGGGTGGACTTCGGCTCATCTTTTAGAAGTTCTTGGTTTTGAAGTAGTAAAATCTAGCGTTGTTAATGATCGAGGTATTCATATCTGTAAATCAATGCTTGCTTATCAGAAATGGGGAGAAGGAAGAACACCGGAATCTGAAAATATCAAAGCAGATCATTTCGTTGGAAATTTCTATGTAATGTTTGCTCAGAAGTTAAAGGAAGAAAAAGATGCTTATTATTCAGAGAGCAATATTAATCTTTCTGAATTAGATGATGCTGAAATGAAAGATCTTGAAGAAAAGTTTCTTAAACAATCAAAATTATCTCAAGAATCTCAAGAAATGCTTCAAAAGTGGGAAGAAGGAGATTCAGAGGTGTTAGCGTTGTGGAAAAAAATGAATGCCTGGGTTTATGAAGGCTTTGAGAAGACATATCAATCTTTGGGAATAGATTTTGAAAAAGTATATTATGAATCTCTTCTTTATAAAAAAGGTAAAAACATTATCACTAAGGCATTGAAAGATGGTAAATTAATTCAAAGAAAAGATTTAGCAGTTATAGCTCCTTTGGAAAAGTATAATTTATCAGACAAAGTGGTCTTAAGATCTGATGGAACTTCAATTTACATAACTCAAGATATTAATTTGGCTAAGGAAAAGTTTGAAGATTTCAATTTGGATTATTCTGTTTATTGTATTGGTTCAGAGCAGGATTTCTATATGAAACAACTTTTTGCAGTTTTAGAGCTACTGGATTTTCCATGGGCATCCAATATGTTTCACTTAAGTTATGGTATGGTTAATCTTCCTGATGGAAAGATGAAATCAAGAGAAGGAACTGTTGTAGATGCGGATGATTTAATCCAAGAAATGATTGAGATGTCAAAAGTAACCTTAAAAGAAAGGTATACAGATTTAAAAGAAGAAGATATTAATCATCGTGCTGAAGCAATTGCTATCTCATCGATTAAAGTTTATATGTTAGGAACTAAAAGATTATCAGAGATGATTTTTGATCCTAGTGAATCTTTATCTTTTGAAGGTAAAACCGGTCCATATCTACAATATGTTTATGCTAGAATATCTTCTATTCTTAGAAAAGCGGACTCTAAAATTAATAAATTGGACTGGTCTGAATATGAAATCAACGATAATGAATGGAATTTAATTAAGTCACTTAATGATTTTCCAGAAGCTATCTATTCAGCAGCTCTTAGTTTTGAGCCTGTTTACTTATTAAATTCACTTTTTGAAATAGCTCATATGTTTAATAAATTTTATAACAATGAGTCTATTCTAAAAGCAGACAATGAAAAAACTAAAAACTTTAGAATATTCCTTACACAGACTGCTCAACAAGTTATTGCTAACGGTCTAGATATTTTGGGAGTAGAAAAGTTAGAAGTAATGTAAAATTATCAAAGCACCTTTGTTAAAAGGTGCTTTTTTATTTCCATAAACCTTTTAAAAGGTGTATTATATAAGAGTTAATAAATAAAAATAAATTATGAGAGATTTTAATAGAGGTAGAGGTGATAGAGAAATGCATGACGCAGTTTGTAATGAATGTGGCGATAATTGCAAAGTCCCCTTTAAACCTACTGGAAACAAACCTATTTTCTGTAGTCACTGTTTTGAAAATCAAGGTGGTTCAGATTCAAGACGTAATGATAGAGGTGGTGATCGACGTGATTCAAGACGAGGTGGAAGAGATTCTTTTAGATCTAATTCTCGAGACAGAGAAATGCATAGTGCAGTTTGTGATGAATGTGGCGATAATTGTGAAATCCCTTTTAAACCTAGTACTGACAAACCCATTTTTTGTAGTAATTGTTTTTCTAAGAAGAATGAAGGAAGAGACAGAGGGTCTAGAGGTGATAACAGAAATAGAGGTAAAGGGGATGATTTTGGAAAACAATTTCAAGCTATTACTGAAAAGTTAGATCAAATTCTACAAGTCTTGTCTCCAGCTAAAGCTAAAACAGTTACTAAAAAGAAAGCTACTCCTAAAAAAGTAGCTAAGAAACCAATAGCTAAAAAGAAAGTTGTTAAGAAAAAGGCTGTTGCTAAGAAGAAGCCTGCTAAAAAGGTTGCTAAAAAGAAAGCTACTCCTAAGAAAAAGAAATAAAGATTATTTAAAATATCTAAACTAGTCTCTTTAAGGGGCTAGTTTTTATTTGACAAAGTATCTTATTAGTAATAAGATACTAATAGGAATCATTATTATTAAGATATTAGAAATGGAGAGAAATACTTCTCAAAAACAGATTATCAAAGAATATTTATCTAGCGTTGAAACTCATCCTAGTGCTGAGGAGGTTTTTTTAGCTGTCCAAAAGAAATTACCTATTATTAGTAAAGCTACGGTTTATAGAATTTTGAAAGGTTTTAAAGAACAAGGATTAGTTAACGAGATTATCTCCAATGTCAGTCATTTTGATGGAGATCTTTCAGCTCACGCTCACTTTATTTGTAATAAATGTCAGAAAGTTTTTGATGTCTTTGAATCTAAGGTTGAGATTAAGTATAAAAAAAATATTAAAGCCGGAGAAATAGATAGTCATCAAGTCTATTTCTATGGTATTTGTAATAAGTGTAAAAAATAATAAATAAAAATATGTTAAATAAAAAAATAGAAGAAGCAATAAATAAGCAAATCAATGCTGAATTATGGTCAGCTTATCTTTATCTATCAATGTCTGCTTACTTTGAATCAGAAAATTTACCTGGTTTTGCTAATTGGATGAAAGTTCAATATCAAGAAGAAGTAAGTCATGCTATGAAGTTCTTTGATTATATCAATGAAAGAGGTGGGAGAGTTAATTTAATGCCAATAGCTGAAGTTAAAACAGACTGGAAAGATGCAGTGAGTATTTTTGAAGAAACTTTAGCTCACGAACAAAAAGTAACTGGAATGATAAATAGTTTAGTAGATCTAGCTATTCTTGAAAAAGATCATGCTAGTAATAATATGTTACAGTGGTATGTGGATGAGCAGGTAGAGGAAGAAGCTAATGCCGATGCTTTATTACAACAATTAAAAATGTTAAATAATAATCAACAAGGTTTGTTAATGTTGGATCGAGAATTACAAAACAGAACTTTTGTTGACGAAACTAAAGAAATTAATAATTAAATAAGAAAAATATGGAAAAAACAATTAAAAACTTAGCAGCAGCTTTTATTGGAGAAAGCCAAGCTAGAAATCGCTATACTTTGTATAGTGGTATTGCTAAAAAAGAAGGTTATGAAAAAATAGCTGGAATTTTTGAAACAACTGCTAACCAAGAAAGAGAACATGCTAAATGGTTAATGCGAATGATTAATGAATTAAAGTGTAAAGCTGAAAATGCTAGTGATTATGATGAAATTAAGGTTGATGCTGGATGTCCAACCATCTTGAAGGATACAGTTAATAATCTCAAAGCAGCTATTGTTGGTGAGAATCATGAATATACCAGTATGTATCCAGAGTTTGCTAAGATTGCAGAAGAAGAAGGTCTAACAGAAGTAGCTAAGAGATTAAAAGCTATTGCTGTAGCTGAATCATTTCATGAAGAAAGATATCAAAAAGCATTAACAGAATTAGAAAACAAATCTGTCTTTAAAAAAGAAGAAAAAACCTATTGGGTTTGTCGAAATTGTGGTTATGTTCACGAAGGAGAAGAATCTTTAGAAGTTTGTCCTTCTTGTTCTCATCCTCAAGCTTATTTCGAAGAAAAATGTCTTTAGAATTAATTAAATATTAAATAAAATTATATGACTAAGAAAAGAGAAATTTATAAATGTGAAGTCTGTGGAAATGTTACTGAAGTTCTACATACTGGTGCTGGAGAATTAGTTTGTTGTGGTCAGGCCATGAAATTAATTACTGAAAAAACAGAAGACGAAGGTCAGGAAAAACATTTACCAGTTATTGAACAATTACCAGACAATGTTTGTCGAGGTGGTGATGGAATTATTGTTAAAGTTGGAGAAGTTACTCATCCGATGGAAGAAGAGCATTATATTGAATGGGTAGAAGTAGAAACTAAAACTGGTAAAATTGGTAAACACTTTCTAAAACCAGGAGACAGTACAGAAATGGAATTTCAAACTAGAGATGAGATAATTGAAGTTAGAGTTTATTGTAATATTCATGGTTTGTGGGTTAAAAAGATTAATTAATTATTTGAAAATAAAAAACTGCGATAACTTATAGCTATCGCAGTATATGAGAGGATTAGTTACAGATTAGTTTTTACTGTAATTATTCCTGTCGTAAGATATGTAGTTATTGTTTCATTGATTGAAGGTTCCGGGCATATTCTGTTGAAAGCAACTTCAATTTTGATTTCTGCACTACCGCTAACTCTTTCAATAATCATTTTTCCCAATGTATAATCATATGTTATTTTTACTACGCTTCCGTCGGGAAGAGTTATATTTTCTACTTCCGGCAATGGTTCAGGAATTGTCTCGCTGCAATCATAGATTTCTTGTTCAGAGAAACTTCCTAAGCTTGTCTGTCCTGCTACGGTTAATTTTACTTTTGCTTGGTAATAAGTATTATCAGCATAAGCAAATCCTGCCAACACTAATACGACTAAGACTAACATGATCTTTTTCATTTTTTCTCCTTTGTTTAGTTTTTTACGATTACAAGTACAAATTCTATGTACCTTTTTCTAAACTATTTTTTAATTCCTCCTTATCTAAGGTAAAATATCAAGAATTCATTAATATGTCAAGTATTTGAAGTATCATATAATAAATTTATGCCAGAATTGCCAGAAGTACAAACTATCGTAGATGATTTGAATCAAAGTGCTCTTAATAAAAAGATTAAGAAGATCGATATTCTATTATCTAAGATTGTTAAAAGAGCTAATAAGAGGTTTATTGATGTCTTAAAGAATAATAGTTTTCAAAATATAAGTCGAAGAGGGAAATATATCATTTTTTCTTTAAAGAATAATCAATTTTTAGTTATTCATTTACGAATGACTGGTCAAATTATTTATAGACAGAAAGATAGTCTAATTGCTGGTGGACATAGTGATCAAAATAATAATTTTAACTTACCAAGCAAACAAACTCATGTAATTATCTATTTTAATGATGATTCACAGTTATTTTACAATGATCAGAGACAATTTGGTTATTTAGAAATTATTAACCGAGAAGAATTAAAAAAACTTGATAATAGAATTGGTATTGAACCTTTATGTCCTCAGTTTACTCTAAAATATTTTAAAGATTTATTAAAAAATAGTAAGAGAAATGTTAAAGCTTTCTTATTAGATCAAAAATATGTAGCAGGCTTAGGAAATATTTATGTAGATGAATCTTTGTTTCTAGCCTATGTTCTACCAACTCGTTCAGTAGATTCTCTAAATGAAAAAGAGACTAAGGATTTATATCAAGCTATTAAAAAAGTTTTAAAACAAGCTATTAAACATCGGGGAACTACTTTTAACAATTACAAAGATGCTCATGGTCGGAAAGGTAGTTTTATAAACAGATTAAAGGTTTATGGACAGGAGAATAAGGAGTGTTTTCGATGTCATCAGGGAGTTATTAAAAAGATTCGAGTAGCTGGACGAGGAACTAGATATTGTCCAAAGTGTCAAAAATAATTAATTAATATAATATTATGAAAAAATCAATAAAATGGATTGTAATTAGCTTAATAATAATTGTCGTACTTATAGTATTCGCTGGGATGTATAAATTTAACTATTTAGCTAACCAAAAGGGATATGACGTGGATGGTAATAAAATTAAAAATGAGGAAAAAATTACTGAGAAAAATATCAAACCAGAAGCAGAGTTAGAATTAGAGGCAAAATTTACTTATCAAGGGAATTTAATAGATGTCTCTGGAGGATTAGCTTCGGGAATAGCTCAAGCAAATTTTTCTGAAGGGATTTATGATTTATTAGCAGAATTTAAAGACTTACCAGAACCTCAAGGAACAGATTTCTATGAAGGTTGGGTTGTTAGAAAGAGTCCTTTTGCTTTTATTAGTACTGGTAAAGCAATTAAAGAGGATGGAATTTATTCAAACTCTTTTTCAACTGAAAAAAACTATTTAGAATATGATTTCTATGTTTTAACTATTGAACCTGATGATGGAGATCCTGCACCAGATAAACATATTTTAGAAGGAACTATGGAAGAGATTAATTAATGATTTTTTGCTATAATAGACTCATTATAATTAAATAAAAATACATGGAAGTAAATCAATTGCCAATTATGAACATGGATAATTCTGAAACTAAGTGTTGTCCTAAATTTAATCCAGAAGCATGGGAGAATCAAACTATTGTTTTTGATAACAAATTATTTGTTAAAACTCAGACAAAAAGTTTTTTACACATACCTCTGGGTCTAGGAAAAATGTGGATGAGAACTTTAAACGCTATCAAAGGAGTAGATGCAGAATTGAAAGATAATTATTTTACACTTTCTTATGATCCATCACCTTGGAAAGGAGAACATTATTTTGCAGTAACTAAAGATGTTCCGGGAGAAGAAATGGTTAAATTGAGTGGAGAATATTTAACTAAGGTTTTTGAAGGTCCTTTTAGTCAGGTTGGTAAATGGGCTAAAGAAATGGAAACATATGTAGAGTCTAAAGATAAAGAAGTGAAGAAAGTTTATTTCTTCTATACTTCTTGTCCTAAATGTGCAAAACATTATGGAAAAAATTATGTAGTAGCTTTGGCTCAAGTATAATAAGTTTATATTATTTTAAAACCGAGTTAGTAATAGCTCGGTTTTTTGTTTGACATAATTTTTAGATGGAGATAATATTAAATATTATTAATAAAAAATAAATTAAATTAGGAGGAAGAATGTCTAGATTTTACTATTATATTTTTGATGGTAATAAACTTCGAAAGATTAGTAAAAAAGAAGCAAAGGAATCTTGTCAGTTTTTTAGAGCTATTAATATGAAAGTAGTTTTAGAAAATTTAGAACCGATCTCTGAGAAATCTGGCAAGGTTAAGAGCAGTTTATTAGAGGAATTTGAAGTTGGGGAAAAATATGTTTTAAGAACGGCTGAACATAGTCTTAATGGACTGGTAGTCTCTAAATCTTTTTCTAATGCTGATTTTTTGGGAACAGAAATTGTATCAAAAGAGGTATATTTTTATGCCTGTTGGGGGGATACAAGAGAAGGTTGTGTATTTGATTTTAGTGATAGAACTAAAAAATTGGAAATACTCTCCCATATTAAATAAAATAAATAAACCGAGTTAGCAATAGCTCGGTTTTTTTGTTCTTTATATTCTCCTTTTTTTCCTTTATACTAAATATATTACTAAATTAATAAAAAATTTATGACTTGGTTTGTGTTATCAATATTATCTGGATTATTATTTGCCTTGGCAAGAGCAATTTCTAGAGTATATCTAAAAAAACAAGGTAATGCTTTGGCTTTTACAGCAATCCACGATTTTATTGCTGGACTTGTTTTATTGCCAATAATTTTTATTGGTTTTCATTGGCCAACTAAAGCTATAACTTGGTTATATTTTGCAGGTATTGTAGTTTTTGCTTTTTTGTCAGATTGGTTAGCATTTATTGCTTTGAAAAAAATTGATATTTCAACATATCAAATAGTTAGTCAGGTGAGACATTTTTTTGTGCTTATTAGCGGTTTGTTTTTATTTTCAGAAGTTATTGTAATGAATAAACTTCTAGCAATTAGTTTAATTATAGTTGGTGTAATAGTCTCTTTGTATCGAAAAACAAAAATTGATTGGAATAAGGGAATAGGTTTAACTATTCTAAGCACTTTATCAGCTGTTATTGCTTTTGCATTTGCTAAGTTTGCAGTGAGAGATTTTTCAGAAATTATGGTAGCCTCTTTGGAATTAATGTTAATTGGTTTATTAAGTTTTAGTTTAATGAAATTTGATATAAGAAGTTTATCAAAAGAATTTAAGATAAATAAATGGGGTTTAATTTTAGCAGGACTTTTCTTTGGACTCTTCGAAATGTTCTTGTTCTATGCTTTAAAAATTGGTGAAATATCAAAAGTAATTCCAGTGACTCAGAGCTCTTTGGTATTTGGAGTTTTAATAGGGATTATATTTATGGGAGAAAAGAAAAATCTTATTCGAAAAATTATAGGTATGTTAATTATAGTTGGAGGAATTATTTTGTTAAATTAGGGATAATCATATGAAAGTAATTGCGGATTTACATATTCATTCTCGTTTTTCGAGATGTTGTTCAAAAAATATTACTATTCCTGAATTAGCTAAATGGGCTGAGATAAAAGGAATAGATATTTTGGCTACTTCTGATTTTACTCATCCACAATGGTTAGCGGAGATAAAAGAGAATTTAAAAGATAATGGCCAGGGTTTATTTGTTTTTAAAAAAGGGGAATACAAAACTCATTTTATTTTATCTACGGAAGTTGCTTGTATTTACAAAAGAGGAGATCAATGTCGACGATTACATCTTTGTATCTTATTCCCTAGTATTATAGCTGTAGAGAAGTTTAACAAGAAATTAGAGAGTTTAGATAAAAATTTAAAATCAGATGGTCGACCAATTTTAGGACTAGATGTTCGAGAAGTTGTTGATATAGCTTTGCAGGCTAATGAAAGAGCTTTAATTATTCCAGCTCATATTTGGACTCCTTGGTTTGCAATGTTTGGCTCTAAATCTGGTTTTAATACTGCTGAAGAATGTTTTGGAGAATATACTAAACATATTTATGCTGTAGAAACTGGATTGTCATCAGATCCTTTAATGAATTGGATGGTTTCAGACTTAGACAAGTTTTTGTTAGTCTCTAATTCAGATGCTCATAGTCCAGAGAACCTAGGAAGAGAAGCTAATGCTTGGGAATTAGAAGATTTTTCTTATGATGAGATATATAATATTTTTAAGAACAAAGATAAGAAGAAATTCTTATACACTATTGAATTTTATCCAGAAGAAGGTAAATATCATCATGATGGGCATTTAAAATGTGGAATTTCTTTAACTCCTGAAGAAAGCAAAAAGAATAAAGGGATTTGTCCGGTTTGTAAGAAACCATTGATTATTGGAACTATGAATCGAGTAATGGAATTAGCAGATCGAAGTATAGAAGAGGTAGAAAAAATAAGAGAGCAGTTTGTTCCTTATAAGTCTTTAATTCCTTTGAAGGAAATTATTGGAGAAATTGAGAATGTTGGTTCAAAAAGTAAGAAAGTTGATCATATTTATCACAAACTAATTAAAAAAGGAGAAAACGAATTTAACCTTTTGTTGAATATTGATATTGAGAATCTTAAAATTATTGGTGGTGAAGTCTTTGCCGAAGCAATTCAAAGAATGAGGGATGCTAAAGTTAATTTGCAACCAGGGTACGATGGTAAGTATGGAGTTATTAAAGTTTTTAAGGAAAATGAATTGAAAAAGATTAGAGGTAAGCAAAAGAGTTTGTTTTAGATTTTAAATGTAATAAAAAATCTCCTCACGACAAGGAGGGAGATTTTTGTTTTTATTTTAGCAGCATCCGCAGCCTTCTTTAGGAGGTGTCATATATTTTTATTTTATCTATTAAACATTTTTCCAATAGTAGCTCTGAGGAATTCATCATTTAAACCAGTAACCATTAACATACCAAAGAACAAGACAATTAAACCTATAAATTTATACATCAACCTAGTTCCACCAGAAGATCCTAATTTAGACTCAGCCCAATTACTATAACCAAAGTTATTAACTATCCAATCAGCTTTCCAAACTGTTAAAAATCCTACGCCAGCCATTAATAGTCCACCAATTATTTTACCCATAGTTTTTATTTATTTAAGTATATTTTATCAGAAAAAATACTATCATTCCAGCTTAGATTAAAGACTTGAAGTATGATATTATTAGAATAGTGCTGTTTTAGCTTATTTTTTAATAAATAGACATCAGCTATTGTAATTTTTATATCTCAAGAAATGAAAAACGTTCATTGTAAAAAAAATAAAAAATCCTTTAAAAATAAAGATTTTGTTTTTGAAAATTTAGGATTCCAACCACAAGTATTAGAAATTATTAAAAGAAATATTTATCGTTCTCGAGGTATTATTTTAGTAAGTGGAATTATTGGTTCTGGTAAATCAACTACCTTGTATTCTATTTTAAAGATTTTAGATGCCCAGAGATTTAAGATTGCTACTATTGAAGATGCTATTAGATATAAAGTGAAAGGGATTGATCAATCGAGAGTAAATTCTAAAATTGGACTTAACTTTCTTACTAGTTTGAAGTCATTTCTTCGTCAAGATTCAGATATTATCATGATTGATGAGATTCAAGATTTAGAAGTTCTAAAAGTCATGACAGAAGCTGTTTTAACGGGACATTTAATCCTCTCAAGTATCAATAGTGAAAATGTTTTAGAGACTCTGAAATTGCTTTCAGATGCAGATATTCCAAACTTTTTAATAGCAGATACTATTAATGTTGTAATTTCTCAAAAATTAGTTAGAAAAATATGTCCACACTGTATTCAAGACCATAATCCTAGTAAAAAAGACATAAATCAATTAAAAAAAATATCAGACTTTAATTATCTTTTAGAAAAAATAGACAAGAAATCCGATTTATCTTTCCATAAAGGTAAGGGATGTCGAAAATGTAAATATACTGGATATCAAGGAAAGATTGGAATATATGAAGTTTTAGAAAATAGTAGAGAAATAAGTGGTTTAATTTTAAAAGGTATAAGTTTAGAAGAAATTAGAAAACAAGCTATAAAAAATGGTATGATTACCATATTAGAAGATGCTTTTCTAAAAGCTCAGAACGGTATTACTACCATAGAAGAGATTTTAAAAGTTTTTAAATAATATAATTTTAAGATAAATACTATGCTTCAATCAGCTCCCAAAAGTTTTAGAGATAATAAATCAAGCTTACCTGCTAGGAAGAGTGTTTTTGATTCCATTGACGCTCAAAAGATTGGAGAGGGTAAGTATTTTAGAGAAGGAAAATTTGGTCATAAAAGGAATGCAGGACTTAAGGGGCAATTAAGTAAAATTAAAAGAACTGGTAAATTAGCTGCTAAGAATCTTTCTAAAAAGAATTTGAATGATATTTATGGCATGATATCTGGTCGTTTAAAAAAACATAATAGAGGTTATGGAGCGCATATTAACAGAAAAGATAAAGTAGGGATTATGCGAGATGCTGAGAAATTAGTTCGTACCAAGGGCAGCAAGTTTAGTAGAGAGGATAAAGCTGATTTAAAAAAGATAGTGAATTCTTTAGAAAATCAAAGCAGTAAGAATATTTTAAAAAAGAGAAATAATTTTGAACAAGCAGAGTTGCATAATCCAAAAGAGAATATTTCAGAAACTAGTTTAAACAAAAAAGTAAATCTAAATAGTTCTATTCAAAGTTTAAATAATATAAATAATTCTCAGCAAAAAGAGCAGAAAGATATTACTGAAGAAATAGAGCCTGAATCAGAAGAGGATTTAAATATTCCAATACCAAATATTAGTCAAAATCAACCTGATGAAGAAATAGAAGAGTCAGAAAACCAAGTTGAAGAAATGGTAATTTAAATTATTAATAATTATAGAAAAATATGAAAATTAGTTCTTATGGACATTCCTGTTTTAAAATTAAATGTAAGGATTTAACATTGTTAATAGATCCTTATGACAATACTATTGGTTTGAAAGCTCCTAAAACAAAAGCAGATGCTGTTTTAGTTACTCATGATCATCGTGATCATAATAATGTGGGTGCTGCTGGTAAAGAGGCTATTGTTATCAATGGTCCTGGAGAATATGAGATCAAGGGAACATTTATTTACGGTAAGGAAGCTAATCATGATAATAAAGATGGAGTAGAAAGAGGTGTAATGACTATGTATTTAATTGAAGATGAAAAAGTTAGAGTTGCTCATTTAGGAGATTTAGGACAAAAACAGTTAACTAAAGATCAATTAGAATTTTTAGATAATGTCGATGTGCTATTAATTCCAGTTGGAGGAGAATATACTATCAATAGTAGTGAGGCTATTAATATAATTAATGATATTGAGCCTCGGATTGTTATTCCAATGCATTATAATGTTCCAGGATTAAAATTATCTAAAACTTTGGATAAAGTTGATAATTTTGTTAAGGAAATTGGTTTAACGCCGGAAAATTTAGATGAACTTAAAGTTACTCATGATAGTTTACCAAGTAGTGAGTTAAGATTAGTTACTTTAAAGTCTCAATAAGATGAATAAGAAATTACAATTAAAATTTTTAGTCTTTGTTTGTATAATAATTGTAGTTATTGTCTATTTGTATTTTAATCAAAATTTTTCATTTGGATTTAGTGAAGATTTCAAAGGTCTAAGAGATTCTGTTGGATTAGAAATTAAGGAATTGTCTAAAGCAGACATAGTGGAGAATTTAAAAAATAATTTTAAAGATCTAAAAGATCAAATGAACGAAGACGAAGTAGATCTAGAATCTAAAATAACTGACAATGTTCTAAGTAAATTATCTCAAAGAGAAAATATTATTTATGAATATGAGCCTTGGGGAATTAAATTTAGTTATGATAGTTTAATGAGTAAAGATATTGATCGAGACAATGAAAAGATTTTATTATTTTATGAGGAAGTTCAAACTCTAAAAGCTTCCATAGGGAGATATGTTTTGGAAGAAACTTTTGATGATTGGTTAAATAATAATTATAATTTACAAAAATTGGATAAGTTAGAATATAATGGATTGATTTTTTGGATGCAAGATCTTAGTAAGGAAGAGAATAAGTTGAAAGAGTATTATGTAAATTTAGATGATAATGTATTTATTATCGTTTTAGAATCAAGTCAGGATCAAGAAGAATATTGGAAATCTTTAGAGACTATAGTTAAGTCTTTTAATATAATTAAATCTAATAATTTATAATAATAAAATTATGTCTGAAGAAAATAAAATTAATCAACCCGTAGAAGATGTATTTTCAAATGTAAATGAAGCTCCTAATTCTGTGACCCCAGTTTCTCCAGAACCAGAAGAGAAGGCTCAAGAAAGCATTGATATTTCAGAAGCCTCTCTAGGACAAACAGCTCCGATAGATGCAAAGCAGAAGAATGAAGCCATTGGAGAACCTCAGGTTTATCAGGGAGTAAAAGAAGAAGGATTTAAAATGGGTAAAATCCTATTTTACTTAATCTTATCCTTAATTGTTGTCCTCGGAGCTTTTGCAATTTGGGCTTTGGTTTTTTAAAATTTGACAGCTCTAGTTCTTAAGCTATAATTAAAGATGATATTTTTCTATTCGTTAGTGGTCTTATCTAAACCGTAGGACTGGGATAGAAGATATCATCTTTTTCTTCCCTCGCTTATCTGTCTTAGTAGTTAGTTTAAATTAACTATTAGGATAGGTATGTGGGGGAAGATTTTTTTCGTATAGATTTCTAATTTCATCTTCTAATTGTTGATGGTTAGATAGTTTTTTAAATATTTTAAACATAATTATTATTTTTTAATTTTAAATCCAATTTCTTTATTTAAAGGAAGGGGTTTTTCTTGAATTAATTTTTTAATTACTTGAAATATGGTTTTAAATTTTTGATCGTATTCAGTTTCAATTTTCTCAATTTTCTTTCTTAATTCTTTATGAGTTAGAAGGATTTCTCTTAATTTGGTAAATGTTCTAATAATTTGAATATTTACTTGGATGGCTTTTTTGTTTTTAAGAACAGAAGATAACATAGCCACTCCTTGCTCTGTAAATACATAAGGTAGGTACCGAGATCCACCTCTCTTTGAGGTCACAATTTGTGACCTCAAAGAGAGGTCTTGATTTAGAATTCTCGCTTTCCAGTTTTTAAATTCTGCCTCAGTTAATTCAAACATAAAATCCTTTGGAAAACGTCCCATATTTCTTTTTACCTGTTGTTTTAAAATTTTGGTTTCCACTCCATAAAGTCTTGCTAAATATTTATCAAACATTACTTTTTTACTCCGAATAAAAAATATTTTATTAATAATTTTTTCAGAGGTAATTAAATTTTTCATATTATTTTTTTAGTAATTGAATAAACTTATTTTTAAATATAAAACCAAGACTAGTGACTAATCCTGAGCCTAAGAGTAAATTAGTTGTATCAGTTTTTTTCTTACTCTCATCCAAATTAATTATTTCAGTTTCTGTATTTAAATTTGATATTAGCTCTTCTTCTTTTTCTCCTAGAATTTCTGATTTTATCAAATCATTTTGATTTCGAGGGATAAGTATTAGATCATCGTTATACTGAGTTAAAAAACCATTAATTGTTACAAAATCATCCTTGGAGAATTCGTCTAGTTTGATCTTAGAACTATTAATTTTGATTTTTAATTCTTCTTCATTGTCTATGATATAGAAACTCTTTTTATTTAATTTACTTATTTGACCATTTGTAGATATGAAAGAGTTAATAATATCTTCATTTATTTCTTCTATATAATATTCAGTTAAATCAAGGGGAATCTTAGGTTTAATAATATTAATATCATTAGGGCTCATTATTTTTATTCGAGAATAGTTTTTTAAGTGATTAATCTTACCTTTAACTTGAATCAAGTCTCCATAGTTTAATGAAGGCCACTTATTATTTAGATAAATCGCTATACATTCATTTAAATCACTTAATTCATAGTTTATATCGTAATAACAGATATGAGCTGTATTTTTATATATTTCATTTGCTAAAGTAATTACAATACCACTAACTAGAATTTCTTTATTTTTTTCTAAATCTGAAATCTCTTCTATTTCTATAAATCCAGTCTCTAGATTCAAATCTTCATCTTCTAACTTTTCTTCATTTAATCTGAAGATATTTGTTTCATTCGGAGTTTGATTGTCTGTCCAAAAATACTCATTATTAATTTCATCGTAAGCATAGGATTGTCCCTCAAAGCTTTTGGAATAAGAGAGGCTATTAATTAAATTATTCTGGCAATCAAAGAGTTCTAATTCTTCATTAGAATTATTAAGGGTGATTTTTGACTCTTCTTTCTTAATTAGTAAATAATTATTAGCTTTAATAGTCTTTTCCATTTTAAAAGAAGAGCTAGCATCATTGATAGTCCAATTATTTAAATTAATGTCTTGATTATTTGGGTTATATAATTCTATCCATTCCAGATCATCAGATCCTTCAGGATTAGGTAAAACTTCGTTGATGATGATATTTTTGTTAGTTGATGAACAAAGTCCATCTGTCTCTTCTGATGATTCTTCTGAACCTTCTGTGGAATTTATGATGTAGAGATAAATAATTGTTTCATCTTCTAATTCAGATTCATTAATGACTTTTAATTTAATTTCTTTTAATCCTACAGTAGTAAAAGTAATTTTGAATTCCTCTTCATCATCTTGAAAGGAATTATTAAGGTACCATTTGTATTCTAAATCTTGATTATTAGGATCTTCTGAATTATTAGCGCTTAGAATAATTTCTTGATTAGTATTTAATTCATTACTAATTAGATTAATGATGGCAACTGGAGGAACAAGAGGTTCTTTTTCATTTTCATAACCTTTAGTTAAAAGAGAGGTTTGTTCCCATTGATTATTAAATCTAGCCCAAGAATAGTTTTCTTTAGAAGTAGTATAATTTACTTCATCTATTTTCTCACTAAGATTATTAAATAGTGAGATTGTCTCTTCAGAATTGTTTAAAGATATTCCAGAAATAGATCTTTCCAAGACAAGGTAATTATTAATAGTATCGTCTGAAAAAGTATATCTATTTCCAGAAGCATCTTCTAGATAACAATCTTTTAAATTAACATTGTCATTATTCTCATTTTTTAATTCAATCCATTCAGCATCATCACTTCCAGTTGGATTTGGCAATAATTCATTAATGATAATATTATTTATTGGTATAGGAAGAGGATCATTTATTTCCTCCTCCTCTATAGTTACTATTAAAGAATCAGTACTAGAAGTCTTTCCGTCACTGACTGTTAGAAAAATAGTATAAGTTCCTATTTGGGGAAATTGATAACTAGCTATTTCTAAGCTAGAAGTAGCTAATTCATTAAAATTCCATAGGAAACTTATTTCATCACCGTTTGGGTCATAGGATGCACTAGCATCAAATAATATTTCTTCATTCGTGTAAGTATTTATATCCTCACCAGCTATAGCGACAGGAGCTTGGTTTAGGGGAGGAGTACTAGATTCATTTCCTGGTGTTCCGTTGATGATATAGCTCTCTTGCCAATTATTTTCAAGGCTATAAATGTTTATTTTTTCTAAAGTTTTTCCATTACCATTAGCACCTAAATTAGAATCATAAGTAAATTCATTTATTAATTGATCATTATTCAATAATTGAAGAGTGTCAGTAGAATTATTTAAGCTCAGGGAAGATTCAAATATTGTTCCATCAAAGTTTTGATAATTATTTAAAAAAGTTTGAACATCAGCCGTGATGATAAAGAAAGTAGTATCGGCTATTTGATTATCTCCTTGGTAAAGATTTAGTAAGTGATTAGATCCATCATTAAATCTCCAATTAGAATTAATCTCTATTGTGGAAGTTGATAAATTAAATACTTCTACCCATTCTTGATTAGTATCTGTTCCTTCGGGGTTATACATTATTTCAGTAAAGATTAAATCTTCAGCCTGAGCTGTGTTAATGAATATTAGAACTACAAAAAATATAATAGATATTATAGTAATGTAGAAATTTTGATATTTTAAATACATATATTTATATATAAGTTATATATAAGGGCACTGTTTTGATGAGTGGTCGCGAACACCAAAACAGTGCCAGCTTATAACTAGTTATTTTTCCTCCTCAATGACTACTTCCTCGACTGCCATTTCTTTATTACTCTCTTCTTTTTTCTTTCCACCCAACATAATCATCTCTTTAACAACAACTTCGGTCTTATAATGTTTAACTTTTTTGTCATCATCCCAAGTTCTAGTTTGTAATCTTCCTTCAATATATACCTTGTCACCTTTTTTCATATACTTTTCGGTAATATCAGCCAAACTTCTCCAGAAAACTAAGTTATGAAATTCAACTCTATTTTCTGTTTTCTTAGTTTTGGAATTTTTCCAAAAAAGATTTGTAGCTAGTCCGCAATAAGCTACACTTATTCCAGAATCTAACTTTTTGTTAACTGGGTCATTAGTTAAACGCCCAATTAAGATTACTTTGTTTACGTCCATTTTTTTCTGATTATTTATTAAACTTGGATTTAAGAAGTGTTGACTTTTGAATTATTTAACCTATAATCAAAACGAGGCTAAAGTCTACTCTTCAGAGTAGAGTCTACGCTTCATAAATCGCTTTTCTCCAAATTCCTCCGCAAGGAGGTTTTTGGTTTCTCAAACTGCTTTTCAATTAGTTTGAGATATATTAATGCATTAATCCCCATAACAAAAGACACCTTTATCTAATAGATGTCTTTTTGTTTTTATATTTGTTTTAAGCTATTTTTGGCTTTTTTAGGGCTTTTTATTTTTATAAACCGACGGCTCTATATTTATAGACGGCTCTTTTTTCTTATATATCCATCTTACTACTTTCATTTTTTTAGTCAATAGAATATTTTAGACAAAACAAAAAGCCAATAAATATCTTATCGGCTTTTATATTGTTTAAGCAATCTGATTTGTTTCAATCTGAGAACTTAAGTTTTTAAATTTGTTTTTAGTTGCTCTGTTTGTCCCTGTCCATGAGACATTTCCTTTCCTCATGTAATAGTCCCATAGTTCTGTAGGAATCTCTAAAGGTTTGTTCTCTTCATTTAGAGCTAGGGTTAATTGATTTGTGTTAACTCTTCTTCCTGCTACACCCATTTCTAATTGAATAGCTACAATAAGAGAATCATTTTTTATGGGAGTAATCACTAATCCTCTCATGCCACTATGAATGTTTACCATTTTTCCGGGAACTATTTTTTCCGCGATCATTTCTATGACCCCACTTCTGAGAATGTAAATTCTTCGATATTGAAAGATATGTCAGGCCACTCTAACTTGTTATTAGAAAAGATGATTGATTTTTCTTTCTCTTCTTTAACCACGAATTCTTCATCACAACCACAAATGGCTTTAAATTCTTTGAAGCCACCATTTTCAAGTTCTTTTTTAATTTTCATTTTAATGTGATTTGGAATTGGTGAACGACCCAAAGCTACGTTACAATGCATTTTTATACACATTTTACTTCCTCCTTTATTTTACTCACTGTCTAATGAGCATTGTTTTGAATGTTTGAATGGTAAATAAAAAAATCCAGAACAATTGTCACTAAACTTACCTAATACTGTATACTATTATTTCTTTCTTGTCAATACCTGAAGATAATGCTTCATTTTAGATTTAAATATGAGCAAAAGAACTACTAAGACTAGTAGTAATATTAAATAAATAATAGATTTATAACTTTCAAATTTTAAATTATGTCCAAAATAATATCCTAGACTTTGCCAGAGCAGAGCCCAAATAAATATACCACTAAAAGTATAAGAAGCGAAGATATGGTGAGGCATTTTAATCATGCCAGCTGGTAAAGAAATAATTGATCTGATTACTGGAACACAACGAAATATTCCAATCCATTTAGCTTCATTATTATTAAATTTATTAGTTAGGAATGTAAAAGTTTTTTCTTCGGGAATTAGTTTAACAATCAATTTGTATTTATTCTTTAAAACTAATTTATTTCTAAAATTAATTAACCATTGGTAACCAATCCAAGTCCCAACAAAGTAAACAAGATATGTACCTATAAAATTTCCTAGAGTTCCTACTATTAGGATATAGAAGAAATTAATTCCAGAGGCATAGGCTATGACACCGGCTAGGGATAATATTAATTCACTGGGAGGCATTCCAATTAATCCATTAAAAAACATGAACCAGAAGATGGCTAGGACACCGTAGTTTTCTATAAATATTTTTATAAGTTCAGACATATATGTTTGATTATATCTATCTAATTATCTCTGATACATTTTTCTCTGTCAATGCACTTGAAAAATAAATAAAAATATGTATAATAGTATGTATGCACAGCATGCTGAAGTGGCGGAATTGGTATACGCGATGGACTTAAAATCCATTGGAGGCAACTCTGTGTGGGTTCGATCCCCACCTTCAGCACCATTCATATTAAAGATGTTGACAATAGTCAGTATCCGGTATATACTTATGCATAGTTAAAAGTTATCCACAGTTAATTATTAACCAAAAGTAACTGAGTAAACTTAGACAAACAATAAATAGACACAACAATAAATCAAGCGGATTTTAGCGTTATCTTTTTATCTGAGAACGCCGCTTGTGAGAGCGGTTTTTTTGAACCTTAAAATATATAGATAGTAATCAGTAGTAATTCTTGAACGGAGATTAGTTGAAAGATTATTTCGGCTTTTATTTTTTAAATAATTTGCTTGAATAGTTCTAGATTTAATCTTCAATTACTACTAATTTTTGTTTATATATGTAAGCAATATGCTTTTTGACAAATAAACATGAATATACGAAAGACGGACTCAAAGAAATATTTAATGTTTCAGTGATTGTAATTTCAAGGGTGTATGGTGGATGCCTTGACATCAAAAGACGATGAAGGACGTAGCAGCCTGCGATAAGCTTCGGGTAAGTGGCAAGCAACTTATAATCCGGAGATTTCCGAATGGGGCAACCCACTAACAAATTTAACTGTTAGTATCATTAACTGAATACATAGGTTAATGAAGGTAACCTGGGGAACTGAAACATCTTAGTACCCAGAGGAAAAGAAAGAAGAAACAGTTCTTAAACTAAAGTTTGTAAGTTTACTTATTAGCTTTTAGTTTAAGGATTTCGATTCCCTTAGTAGTGGCGAACGAACAGGGATCAGCCTAAACCATTAGAGTGTTGATTTTCAATTTTAAAAATTTATTTTTTATTTGCGATTATCTTAAAGGTCATAAGCCGTTGCTCTAGTGGTGTAGATTAGTAGATTATGTTTGGAGCTTATGGATCCAAGATAGAGTATATTTAATATAACTTCCCTAGTAGAATAAGCTGGAAAGCTTAACCAGAGAAGGTAAAAGTCCTGTAAATAAAAGGGGTTATTGCTCTATGGTAATTTACTTGAGTATGCCAAGACTCGTGAAATCTTGGTTGAAACAAGTGTGACTATGCACTAAGGCTAAATACTTTTGGTGATCGATAGTGAACTAGTACCGTGAGGGAAAGGTGAAAAGCATCCCGGTTAGGGAGATGAAATAGTATTTGAAACCATATACCTACAAGCAGTCGGAGCTCATATGAGTGACGGCGTGCCTATTGAAGAATGAGCCAACGAGTTTATTTATGTTGTTTATTTAATCCCGCGTAAGGGAGAAGGTAAAGCGAGAGCAAGTCGTAACAGGCGTATTTAATCAAATAGTATAAGTTAATTCTTAGACTTATGCTATTTGGTTGAACGACATCATGAATAAGACCCGAAACCGAGTGAGCTTACCATGGCCAGGATGAAGGTACAGTAACATGTGCTGGAGGTCCGAACCCACTAACTGTGCAACGTTAGGGGATGAGTTGTGGTAAGAGGTGAAATGCTAATCGAACTCGGCTATAGCTGGTTCTCCTCGAAACAGTTTTAGGACTGGCCTCGTTGTGGAGCGTAGGGGTAGAGCACTGAATGGGATGGAGGGAGAAATCTTATCCATTCTAACCAAACTCCGAATACTACGTACTCTATACAACGGGAGTTAGACTATGGGGGCTAAGCTCCATTAGTCAAAAGGGAAACAGCCCAGATCCTAACTTAAGGTCCCTAAATTTTAGTTAAGTGTAAAAGGCGGTATTATTACTTAGACAACTAGGAGGTTGGCTTAGAAGCAGCCATCCTTTAAAGATAGCGTAACAGCTCACTAGTTAAGTGATAGTGCGCCGAAAATGTAACGGGGCTAAACTAAATACCGAAAGTAGGAACCGTAAATTTTTAATTTACGATGGTAGAGGAGCATTTTATATTCATTGAAGCCGGATCCGTGAGGACCGGTGGAGGATATAGAAGAGAGAATGTTGGCATGAGTAACAAAAAGACAGGTGAGAATCCTGTCCACCGAAAACCCAAGGTTTCCTGAGCAATGGTTGTCATCTCAGGGTTAGGCAATCCTAAGCCGAGGCCGAAAGGCGTAGGCGATGGAAGAGCAGGTTAATATTCCTGCCCTACTTTAAATTATCGATGGGAGGACGTGGTTTTATTTAATAGCGTTTTTTGGCTATATACGTTGGCTAGAAGATAGTGTTTCTTAGGCAAATCCGGGAAACATCAGCTATTGACTAGTCAAGAGGTTGAGGCTTCGGCCGATACCAATTATTATTGATAAACCACCTAGAAAAATCTCTAAGAGTTTAGATTTAAAGTATCTGTACCGCAAACCAACACAGGTGGGTAGGGCGAGAAGCCCAAGGTGAACGAGAGAACCTTCGTTAAGGAACTAGGCAAAACAGCGGCCGTAACTTCGGGATAAGGCCTCCCCAATTCTGTTGGGGCGCAGCGAAAGAATCCAAGCGACTGTTTATCAAAAACATAGGTCCCTGCAAAAGCGCAAGCTAAGGTATAGGGGCTGATGCCTGGCCAGTGTCAGAACGTTAAGGTGATGGGTGCAAGCCTTGATCTGAAGCGCTGATGAACGCCGGCGATAACTATAATCGTCCTAAGGTTATGTAATTTATTTATAGATTACATAAGGACTGGGACGATTATATAGAAAATTTGCTGCCTAATTTTGAAGTAATTTCAAAATTGTCCATAAAACTCAGTAAAATGCGTGAAAATCCTCAAAAGATTTTTGGTACTTGTTAATTCAAATTAATAAGTAAAAATCCAAAGATACACGGGGGCAACGCGCAGGATTAATTATTAATTTAATCCTCAGAGACTTAACACTGAGGTCTGCAAAAATATGAAATTAAACCCAAATTGGGTAACAGGATTCACAGATGGTGAAGGAACATTTTATATCGGTATTAATCAAAATTCAACGATGAGTATTGGTTATCAGGTGTTGCCAGAATTTAGAATAGTGCAACATCAGAGAGATATAAAATTACTATATGAATTGAAAAAGTTTTTTCAAGCTGGAGTTGTGAGAGTTAATCATGACGATAGATATGAGTTGAGAATCAGGTCATTAAAACACATTAATCAAATAGTTATTCCTCACTTTGAAAGATATCCTTTAGAAACCCAGAAAAAATTTGATTTTA
This sequence comes from uncultured Gammaproteobacteria bacterium, assembly GCA_964424195.1. GTDB lineage: Bacteria > Patescibacteriota > Patescibacteriia > UBA1558 > S5-K13 > JAIOTH01. Next base: position 76,013 of record CAYRHT010000005.1, read on the forward strand.
TCAAATTTAAAAAAGTTATTAATCTAATGAATCAGAATCAACATTTAGAGATTGATGGCTTAAAGAAAATAATTCAAATATCTAGTAAAATGAATAGAGGTCAGAAAGATAAGGCTTTAAAAATTTTATCAGAATTGAAATGAATTTCATGTCAGGATAAGATAAAGTCCATACTTGATAGAAATATTAAGAAGGTATAGAGCGAAATTCCTTGTCGGGTAAGTTCCGACCTGCACGAATGGCATAACGACTTGGATACTGTCTCAACGAAGGACTCGGTGAAATTGCAAGACCGGTAAAGATGCCGGTTACCCGTAGCCGGACGAAAAGACCCCGTGAAGCTTTACTATAACTTGATATTGGTTTAAGGGTATATTTGCTTAGCATAGGTGGGAGACTTTGATATCTATTTTTCGGAATAGATGGAGTCGCCAGTGAAATACCACCCTGATGTATTTTTAAATCTAATTCTATGCCCTGAATCGGGCTAGAAGACAGTATTAGGCGGGTAGTTTAACTGGGGCGGTTGCCTCCCAAAAAGTAACGGAGGCGTTTACAAAGGTTGGCT
>CAYRHT010000006.1:0-33408 GCA_964424195.1 uncultured Gammaproteobacteria bacterium
TCTCCTAGGTTTTCTTCTAGGTTTTGGAGCTTTATTCGGAGATATACTTGAAAGCTTTTTTAAAAGAAGATTTAATATTAAATCTGGTAAACCATGGATTCCTTTTGACCAAATAGATTGGATAATTGGAGCTATATTATTAAGTAGCTTATATCTTAATCTATCCTTAAGAATAAATATATTATCAATTATCTTCCTAGGATTATTTCATCCTTTAGTAAATATTATTTCCTACGAGCTAAAGCTTCGAGACGATAAGATATGATACTCATTGATAAAGTCAATAAGTAATGATATTATTCAATTAGAATCTTAATCAAAAACAATGCCCATCAAAGATCAAAATAAAAAAAATATAAAAATCAAAGAGCTAGGTCAATATAATACAAAACTCTCAATTATTGATTTTATAATAAAACAACCTTTTTTCCCTAAAAATAAGAAAATTAGCATCCTTGAACCCTCAAGTGGGAGTGGAAATTTCTTAGAAAAACTAAAAGAAAAAGGTTATTCAAACATCTCTGCTTACGAAATAGATAAAAAATATATAAAAACAGGGGCAATTATTAAAGACTTTTTAAAATTTAAAATTAACAAAAAATTTGATTTAATAATTGGAAATCCTCCATTTACATCCACTAAAACAACAAAAAGTTACTATGAAAATTCAGAAACAGAATTTAAAACAAGGTTTATAGAAATGCTATTTTTGGAAAAAAGTTTAAAGTTACTAAAAAATAATGGAAAAATTATTTTTATTTTTCCGAACCGATTATTTTTAGACAAAAAGTTTAACAGAATACTAAAAATAATTTATAATAAAGGATTTTATATTAATAGAATTGTCGAACTACCTTTAAATATCTTTACGAACACCTCGAGTACTTCCAGTGTTTTAATAGTATTATCAAAAATAAGAAGCGGAATTTATGTTAATGGACATTCTGTTCCGATAAAGCAATTTTTAGAAGATAGCAATTTTTTACTTTATAAAGATAAAGACAAATACATTGATAAACATGCCATCTCTCTTGGCGATTTAATGAAAAAAATACCTCCACCAAAAGAATCTCAAAATAAAATAAAAGTTACAGCAGGAAATTTAAAAATTATAAAAAACAAAAACAACACCTATTTAGCTGTTGTCCGTAATGGTAATTCAAGTGTAGGAAGATTTAGTCTATTTGACCCTAAAAAATATTACTTCAACGAATGTTTTTATTTTTTTGAAATCAAAAATGGTTATGCAAAAGAAATACTACCTTTAATGAAAAGTGATTTTTATAAAGATTATATACAATTAATTAGCAAGCGAACTGGCTCTAAATCTATTAGTAGCAAAGACTTATTAAAATTAATAGTAAAAAAATGAAAAGAACTGAACGACAAGCACATGGTTTTATTTTTCAAGATTGGGTTGTTGGAAGATTTCTAGATATGGCTTATACTGCAGAATGGGACATTCCAAAAAAAATTAATACTTTCTCTCACAAAAATATAAGCATTAAAACCGCAAAATGGAAAAATAGTGTTGGGCTTGGAGATGCATTAAAACAATTTAGGATAAATGAAAAATTTCAAATATTAATTGCATTTTACAAGATTGAAAAAGGGAAAAAGAAAATTATTAATATGCAGCTGATAGAAATTAGTAGAAAAAAGTGGAGAGAATTATGGGGTAATATGACAGAATACAAACTTGAAAAACTATTGTCTTTAATTAAAAGTAGTGAAGGTAAAAAATTAAGAGGAAAAAAGTTAAATGAGTTTAGGAAAAAAGTTAAACAAGAAAAAGAGGATATAATAAATGACTATACCGGAAGAATTAGATTACATCCAAAAATAGATAGTAAAACACAAAGAAGATTACAATGTAGCCTACCCTTTGGCGTCTTATTTGAAGAATTTAAATTAGATAAAAGAATTATGAAAAAATTTAATCTTTGGGAAAAAGAAATAATTCTAAACAAAATAAAATTGAATTGAATTGATTCTTATATTATAAATATCAAAAAATCCTCTCAGTAATGAGAGGATTTTTTATTTGAAATAAATAACTTATTTTTTATTAGTTTTCTTTTCTACTTTCTTCTCTACTTTTTTAACAATCTTCTGTTTTCCCGTTTTTGGATCTATTCCAAAACCAGTACCAGCTGGAATTAATCGACCAATAATAACGTTCTCTTTCAGACCTCTTAAGTGATCAACTTGTCCAGAGATTGAAGCATTAATTAATACTCGAGCTGTTTCTTGGAATGAAGCTGCTGACAAGAAAGAATCAGTAGTTAGAGAAGCTTTGGTCATTCCTAAGAGCAAGATTGAACCCTTAGCTTCTTTCTTAGATTTCTCTTTCAAAGTAATATTAGCTTTCACAAATTGATTTCTAGTAATTATAGCGCCAGGGATAAATTCACTATCCCCTGGATCTTCAACATATACTCGAGAGAATAATTGTTTACATACTAATTCAATATGCTTATCATTTAATCTTTGTCCCTGACTAGAATAGATATATTGGATTTCTTTAATAATATACTTTTGAACAACATCTTGTCCTTTAAGGGTATAAAGTTTTTTAAGATTAACACTTCCTTCAGTAAGTTGAGTACCAGCATCAACTAAATCATTATTCTTTACCCATAAATTAATATCATCTGGAACAATATATTCACCAACAATTGGTTTTTGAGCAATAATCTCAATTTTAGTTTTAGTTAAATGCACCATACCAGCATTAATTGATTTAATTTTTCTTCCATCAAGCTTAAATAATTCTTGTTTTTTCTTAATCTCTTCTTTGTCTTTAATTGCAATTTCTGCTTTTTCTGGAATATCATATCTTTCTAAAACATTTTCATTAGAGAAAACTTGAATTAGCTTTGATTTCTTTTTACCTTCATCTTCTACATCAGAAATTTTAACCTTACCTGATAATTCACTAATCACAGCTTGCATCTTTGGATTTCTAACTTCTAAAATTTCTTCAACTCGAGGAAGACCTTGAGTAATATCACCACCAGCAATACCACCAGTATGAAAGGTTCTCATAGTTAATTGAGTTCCAGGTTCACCAATACTTTGAGCAGCAATAATACCTACTGCCGTTCCCATAGTAACTAGCTTATTATGTCCTAAGTCATAACCATAACATTTTTGACAAACACCATTCTTAGCTTTACAAGTTAACAAAGATCTAATATGTACTTCTGCTACTTCTAATTCATCGATTAAAGCTGCTGCTTTCTTATCAACTAAAGTATCTTTCTTAACAATTGTTTTACCACTCTTAGGTTCTTTAACTTCTTTAATTACAAATCTACCTAAAACTCTAGGTCCTAATTTCTTTCCCATATTTTCTGATTCTTCTTTAGTAATTACTTTACCCTCTTTATCTTTACAATCTTCAGAAAGAATTAAAATATCTTGGCAAACATCAATTAGTCTTCTAGTTAGATAACCAGCACTAGCTGTTCTCAAAGCTGTATCAGATAGACCTTTACGAGTACCATGAGTAGAGATAAAGTATTCTAGAACATCTAGTCCTTCATTAAAGTTAGCTTTAATAGGCAATTCAATAATTTCACCAGCTGGATTAATCACTAATCCCTTCATACCCATAATCTGAGTCATTTGACTCCAAGAACCTCTTGATCCTGAATTAATCATAGAATAAATAGAGTTGTTCTTTGGAAAGACTCCTTTAGATTTTTCAGTAACTTTATTCTTAACACCTGTCCAAATCTCAACAACTTTTACATATCTTTCTTTGTTAGTTAAGAAACCATCTTCATACAAATCTTGAATTTTCATTACTTCTTTATTCGCTTTATCAATCAATTCTGGCTTATCTGATAATTCTGGAAGATCTGACATGCTCCATGATAGTCCTGATTTAGTAATAAACTTCAAAGATAATTTCTTTAATCTATCTAAAAATTCAATTGTTTTTTCGTCACCATAGATATCTAATACTTTAGCTACGGCATCTTTAATAGATCCAGAATCCATTTCTTCATTTAAGTATCTTAACTTCTCTGGTAAAATTCTATTAAAAATTGCTCGACCTACAGTAGTAGTAACAATCTTATCCCCTATTTTTATTCTAATTAGTTCTTGTAATCCAATACCTTGTAAATCATAGGCTGCTAAAGCTGCTGTTCGATTAGCAAAAAGTCTCATCTTTTTTTCATCAACATCATCATCAACAACAGCAGTTAAATAGTTAGCACCCCAGACCATGTCTTGAGTTGGAACAACTATTGGATCACCAGTAGCTGGTTTTAACAAATTTTTAGAAGATAGCATAAGTTCTCCTGCTTCTTTTTTAGATGCTTCAGTTAAAGGAACATGAACCGCCATTTGATCTCCATCAAAATCAGCATTAAAAGCAGCACAAACCATTGGATGAATTTGAATAGCCTTACCTTCAATTAGTTTTGGTTTAAAAGCTTGAATACCTAATCTATGAAGAGTTGGAGCTCTATTTAATAATACATAAGCGTCTTTAGTAATTTCTTCTAAAATATCCCAAACATCATCTCCACCTAAATCAATATATCTTTTAGCACTTCGAACATTATGAACAATTTCTCTTTCAATTAATTTAGAAATTACAAATGGTTTAAACAATTCTAGAGCCATAGTCTTTGGAATACCACATTCATGAAGTTTAAGTTGAGGTCCAACCACAATTACTGAACGACCAGAATAGTCTACTCGTTTACCAAGTAAGTTTCTTCTAAATCTTCCTTGTTTTCCTTTTAACATATCAGCTAAACTCTTCAACATTCTCTTTTGTCCTGTTGAAGCTGTAACTGTTTTACCATGTCGAGCATTATTATCAATTAAAGCATCGACTGCTTCTTGAAGCATTCGTTTTTCATTTCTTAGAATAACTTCTGGAGCATTAAGGTCTTTTAATCTCTTTAATCTATTATTTCTATTAATAACTCTTCGGTAAAGATCATTTAAATCAGAAGTAGCAAAACGACCACCATCTAATTGCACCATTGGTCTTAGATCTGGAGGAATAACAGGAATAGCTGTTAAAACCATACATTCTGGTCGAATACCATTTTTTATAAAATTCTGAGCTAATCTAGCTCTTCTAATAATCTTCTTAACTTTAGAGGCTGGAGCTGTTTTCACTTGTTCATTTAATTCTTTAACTAGCTCTTCTAACTTAATCTTCTCTAAAAATGTTCTAATTGCTTCTGCTCCGATATCAGCACTAAAGATGTGTCCATACTTCAAAGAGAGTTCTTTGTAATCACTTTCAGAAATAATTTGAAAAGGTTTAATTTGTTTTAATTCTTTTTTAGCTTCTTCTGCTACATTAGAAATCTTTTTAACTCTATCTTCTTTAGAATTTACTATTTCATTTTTTTCTAATTCTAATTTGGCAACTTCTTTAGCATTTTTAGCTTTTCGAGCTTCAGCAATCTTTTCATCTAGTTGACTAGCTTGTTCCTCTATTTTCTTGTCGATTCCTTTTACTTTTTGCTTTAATTCTTGTTTAATTTGAATTAAAGTTTCTGCTTTCAAATCTTCATTAACATTAGTAATAATAAAATTAGCAAAGTAAACTACTTTTTCTAACTGTTGAATAGATAAATCTAAGACAATACCAATTTTAGAAGGAACACCTCTTAAGAACCAAATATGAGAAACAGGAGCTGCTAATTCAATGTGTCCAAAACGTTCTCGTCTAACACTTTTTCTAGTAACTTCGACTCCACACTTATCACAGACAATACCTTTATATCTAATTCTTTTGTATTTACCACAATAACATTCCCAATCTTTGGTTGGTCCAAATATTTTCTCACAGAACAAACCATCTCGCTCAGGTTTCTGAGTTCGATAGTTAATTGTTTCTGGCTTTAAGATTTCACCATGTGACCATTCATGAATCTTTTCTGGTGAAGCTAAAGTAAGTCTAATACTATCAAAATGTGGTGTCTTATCAGCATCATTATTGAAAGTAAAACTTGTTTTAGTTGATGAAGGAGTTGGCATATATTTTATATTATATTTTTAAATTATATTATTTTTTAAAGCTTACTTTTTTTCTTCTCTTTCAGGTTTAGCAGTTATAACAACATCTTCAGTAACTTCATTAATAAGTGCCTTTTGTACTACCTTATTCTTTTCCATTAATTCTACATTAATACCCAAAGCTTTTAATTCGCTAGTTAAAACATTAAAACTCTCTGGAATACTAATTCTTTCAATCTTCTCACCTTTAATAATAGCCTCGTAAGATTTACTTCGACCATTAACATCATCAGATTTAATAGTTAGAATTTCTTGTAGAATATGAGAAGCACCATAAGCTTCTAATGCCCAAACTTCCATCTCTCCGAATCTTTGTCCACCAAATTGTGCTTTACCACCTAAAGGTTGTTGAGTAATTAAAGAGTAAGGACCAATAGATCGAGAATGGATCTTGTCTTCTACTAAATGGTTTAACTTCAAAAAGTAAGTTATTCCAACAGTTGTTCGGTTATCAAATGGTTCACCGGTTTTTCCATCATAAAGTTGGAATTTACCATCTTCAGCATAACCAGCTTTCTTTAACTCTCCTTTAATTTGATCAATATGAACACCATTTAAAGGAGGAGTAACAACTTTGTATCCTAATTTCTTAGCAGCCATTCCTAAATGAACTTCTAAAACCTGTCCTAAGTTCATTCGAGAAATAATACCAAGAGGATTTAAAATAATATCAACTGGAGTTCCGTCATCCATAAATGGCATGTCTTCTTCTGGAATAATTCTAGAAATAACACCTTTATTTCCATGTCTACCAGCCATCTTATCACCCACTTGAATCTTTCTTAATTGAGCAATACTAATTTGAATAACTTTAGTAACACCAGCTTGTAGTTTATCTCCTGTTTTTCTAGAGAAGAATTTAATATCAACTACCTTACCGTGTTCACCATGTTCTAAGTATAATGAAGAGTCTTTAACATCTTTAGCTTTTTCACCAAAGATAGCTCTTAATAGTTTTTCTTCTGCAGAAAGTTCAGTCTCACCTTTTGGAGTAATTTTACCAACCAAGATATCTCCTGATTTAACAGTAGCTCCAACTCTAATAATACCTTCCGCATCTAAATCTTTTAATCTTTCTTCACCAATATTTGGAATATCTCTAGTAATAACTTCTGGCCCTAATTTTGTATCTCTTACTTCAATAGAATAGTTTTCAATATGAATAGAAGAATAGACATCGTCTCGAACTAATCTCTTAGAGAGTAAAACAGCATCTTCAAAGTTACTACCTTCCCAAGACATATATGCTACTAAAACATTTTTTCCTAAAGCTAATTCTCCTTTATCAACTGAAGCTCCATCAGCAATTACATCTCCTTTTTTAATTCCTTCACCTCGATCAACAATTGGACGTTGATTCATACAAGTGGAAGCATTAGAACGAGAAAATTTTGCCAGAGTATATTTATGTTCTTTACCTTTTTTGTTTTTAATAACAATTTCATCAGATTGAACAGAAACAACTTTTCCATCTTCCTTAGCTCTAGTAACTTGTCCACTATCTTCAGCAGCTCTTGATTCTACACCAGTTCCAATAATTGGAGACTCTGGAGAAATCAATGAAACTGACTGTCTTTGCATGTTTGATCCCATCAAAGCTCGAACTGCATCATCATGTTCTAGGAAAGGAATAATTGAAGTAGCAATACTAATAATCTGATTAGGAGCAACATCCATATAATCTATTTTTTCTACATCACCAAAAGTAGGTTGACCATGAACTCTGATTTCAGCCTGAGGATTAGCAAAACTTCCATCTTCATTAACTGGAGTAGTAGCAGCAGTAGTTACTGACTTTTCTTCTTCAAAGGCATCAAGATAAACTACTTGTTTAGAAACTACTGGAACAACTGGCACTGTTTCTAATCCTTTTAGCTTAGCTATCTTTTTAGCAATAGCTTCGGTGATAGGAGTACCTCCTTTAAAAATAACTTTTTTAGTACTAGGATCTTTTACGCTCTCTCTTAAAACATGTCCTTTGGTTGATTTAACTTCATTTTTAACATCGTGTAAAACTTTTCTATAAGGAGTTTCTAAGAATCCATATTCATTAATTCGAGCATAGGTAGCTAAATGTCCAACTAAACCAATATTTGGTCCTTCCGGAGTAGCAATCGGACAAATTCGACCATAATGACTTCGATGTACATCTCTAACTTCAAAACCAGCTCTTTCTCTAGATAATCCACCAGGTCCTAAGGCTGATAATCTTCTTTTGTGTTCTAATTCAGCTAAAGGATTAGTTTGGTCCATGAATTGAGATAATTGAGAACTCATAAAAAATTCTCTAATAGTTCCAATAACTGGTTTAGAGTTAATCAATAGGTTAGGAGTTAAAGAATCAATATCAGCAGTACTCATTCTATCTCTAATAATTCTTTCCATTCTAGCTAAACCAATTCTAAATCTATTTTGAATTAACTCACCAACAGCTCTTACTCTTCTATTTCCTAAATGATCAATATCATCTGCTTTATCTTGAGTTAAGTTTAATCTAATAATTTCTTTCACAACTGAAATTAAATCTTCTTTCTTTAAAATTCGATGTTCATTTGTAATTGGATAGTTTTGAGTAAATCTCTTATTTAACTTATATCGACCAACATTACCAAAATCATATCTAGAAAAATCAAAGAACATTGAAAAAATTAAAGACTTAGCATTGTCAGCTGTTGCCATATCTCCTGGTCTTATTCTCTTATATATTTCAATTAAACCTTCAGCTTGATTTGTAGCTAAATCTTTTTCTAATGTATTTTTTATAAAGCTAACTTCAGGATGATTATCTACATCTTTAAATAGATCAATAATTTCTTCATCTGTTTCATACCCAAAAGCTCTAAGTAATGAAGTTACTGCAACCTTTCTCTTTCGATCAATATTTACATAAAGAACTTTCTTTTTAGGATCAGTTTCAACTTCTAACCAAGCACCACGATTAGGAATAATCTTAGCACCATAGTAACTTCGACTTAAATAAGTATCGGAAGTAAAAAAAACACCCGCACTTCTAATAAGCTGGGATACAACAACTCGCTCTACTCCATTAATAATGAAGGTTCCTTTTTCAGTCATTAAAGGAAAGTCACCAAGATAGATTTCTTGTTCTTTAGAAGCACCACTTCTTTTGTTAACTAACTTAGCATTAATTCTTAAAGGAGCTTCAAAAGTAGTATTTCTCTCTCGAGCATAAGTTTCATCAAATTTAGGATCTTCTAGATGATAATCTAGAAAATAAAGCTCTAGATCTCTGTTAGTAAAATCTTTAATTGGGGAAATTTCTTCGAATAATTCTCTTAATCCTTTGTCAAAAAACCATTTATATGATTTTTGTTGGACTTCAATTAAGTCTGGTAAATCTATAGCGTTTCTGAAACTAGTAAAATACTTTCTAGTAGGTTTAGTAGCCATATTTTTTAAAAATTATAATTAATAAATGTATGAAAAAATAATGTAAATTTACGATAAAAGCCCCTTCCCCGAATCTATTTATTTAGGTTGCTTTTTAATATTCAGTTTTGTTTTATATTGATCGTTATATTAAAGGCTTTTAGCTCTCCTTTAATACAACAAAAGAACTCTGCCTCCAAAAGGAAGAGTCTTTCAAAAAATACTATTTTATTTATATAATATTAACATTGTTATAACAAAGTATATCACTTTTGTAAATGTTGTCAAGGAATTATACCCCTCTGAGAGAATTTGTCAAATTATTTTACAAATTATTCTTTAATTCCTAATTGTTCTTTAGCAATTCTTAATACACTCCTAAAATTAGCTAAGTAACCATCCATAAGTTCTTTACCAATATTTTCCACCTCTTCAACTTTATTAGGATTTTCTTCAAGAAATTTAACAATACAAGGCACCATTTGCTCTTCACGAAACTTTTTTATTTCTGCTGCCTTAAGACCTCCACTTTCAAAAATAGCATCATATTGACCTACTAAGTTCTGAAAATCAGCACGAAACTGAGTTATAATTTCGTCTTCTACTTTTTGATCTGGCTTTTCGATAATATCCTCACTAGGCTTTTCAAAATTTTTCATACAATTTTTCATACATTTTTAATTAATAATTAATTATATAATACTAATATTAATTTATTCTACAAATTCTGATCAATAAAGTCTTTTAAAGTGACTAAGTCCTTTTTATCCCTATCATAATGATAAGTGTTTATACCTACAGCTTGAGCACTTTTTACTGATTCCTTATCATTTTCAAAATAAAGTACATCTTTAGCTTCTAACCCAAAATTATTAAGCATTGTTTCATAATACTTAGGATCTATTTTATTAGGATGGTTCTTTAAGGTAAAAACTTCATATGGAGCATTCTTTAAATTAAGAATATTTGTGTCTTTATAATCAGCGTTAGTAAGAATAATCTTCTTATTAGGATACTTTTCAAGCATTTGATACATTTCCTCAAAAACCTCTCCTTCAGGAGTAATAAGAGAATATTTTGCGTCTACTAAAATTGTTTTTATATGTTTCATTTTATTTTGAAGAGTTTTTAATAAATTTTTTAAAAGTTTGATAATATTTCTCTAATTCTTCTTTACATATATCCAGGGAAAGAACATTATACTTTTCTTCCATCTTTTTTTCTAATTGAACTAAACAATCGTCTATATTGTCAAATCTTCTACCTAATAGATTTAAATAGGCAAATACTCCCCGAGGATGGATAAAACGATAACAATCAGCATTACAACATATCTCAGCCTCTTTACAAGTAAAAGGAATTTGAGCATGGTGTGCTCCTACGCAATTTAATATTTTATCTTTTTCTTTATCGCTAATTTCAAATTCACTTAGAAATTCCCTTGTAGCATCTACACTCATTTGAATATGTTCAGGAGCTTTACCATTTTTTATTGCTTCACCTAGTTTAACATCCATTAAATAAACACCTACTTTTACAATATTAGTATCTACATCAAATTTTTCAGCTAATTCTAAGGCTTTCTTTTCAGAAAGTTCAAAATGATCCATTATTGGAGTTCCAAATTTTTCTGTTTCAGAGATAGCAAATTCCCGTGCTTTTTGAACAATATTTTGATCCATATATTTATTTTTCAATTTTAAACATTTTTCCATGTCCAGGTACTACCCAATCAGCTATTTCTAAAATTTTATCTCTGCTAATATCAAATTTATCTACATCATAAAAAAGATCTGGATTTCCTTTTTTACTTAAATCAAGCCAATCTTCACTATTTATAGCATCTCCAGCTATTACAACTTTTCCAATATCAGAGTCTACAACAATACTAATACTATCATTAGTGTGTCCAGGAGTCTCAATAATTTTTACATCTTTAACGATTTGTTCATTTAAAATATCAAATCTCTCTAAAACACCCTCGTTTATTTTTTGAAACATTCCCACATATTTAGTTTCACCTCTAAATCTTAAAAATATTTTAGCCTCCTTAAATAAAGATATATTTGTAGTATGGTCTACATGTGAATGAGTTAAAATAACATTTTGAATGTCTTCTAGTTTTAAATTTTCATCTTCTAATGCCTTTAATAATTTTTCTTGGCTAACGAAAGATCCAGGATCAACTATAATATTCTCCTCGCCTTTTATAAGAGTAGTTGTGCAATGAATTTGTAATTTACTAGGATTTAAAAATTTATGAACCCCTTCTACTAAAACTTTTACTTCTGCCATATAATTAAATTTTAAAATTAAATAAAAAAGTCAGTATCTTTATTTCTATCTATTAATTTATGAGCTACTTTCATTTCTTCTGGAGAATAGATATAGGTTATTTTAAATTTCCCAGATGTAATTTGTTTAATATTATCATGAGTAATCTCAATAACATGAACGAGTCCCCAATACAACCATTTACCATCAATATTTTGTACTAAAAAATTACGAACTGGCGGTGCTTGATAAATTCTAAGACCATCTTTATCTTTAAATTCAAAAATTCTATCTTTAAAATCTTCAACAGTAAAAGGATTTATTTTATGTTTTTCATAATCTAATTCCATTGGAAAACCCTGTTCAGTGGATATTTGTAAAGTATCATTTGTTGTAATATTACTACCCATATATTTATTGTTTAATTTATTTTTATTTGAAGATTAATTAACTCTTCTTTTACCTGTTGAGGGGTTTTAAATAATATTCCCTATATTCCTGCTTGTATTGCGCCCTCAATATTTTCTATATAATCATCAATAAAAACAACTTCTTCTGGTTTATCTTTTAGCTTATCTAAAATAATATTATATATTTTACTATCAGGCTTAACTATTTTCTCAGCACAAGAAAAGACAATTGCATCAAAATATTTATCATACTTGTTTTCATAAAAATATTCCATCGTTGGAATTTCTGTATTCGATAAAAAACCAATTTTATAACCATTTTTCCTTAAATCTCTTAGAAGCTGATACATATCTTTCTTATCTAGAAAAACATTATTTACTGCCTCTTTCCATAAAGAATCTGATTTTGGCTCATTAATATTTAATTTATCACAAATTTCTTTCCATAAAGTATTCTCTAAAATAGTTCCCTTTTGAAACTCTATAAATATATCAGTTTCTTCAGAAAAGATAGTTTTTAATAATTTTAACTCAACTCCTAAAACTTTAGCACAGTATTTTATTACCTCTTCCAGAGGTTGATCAATAAGAACACCTCCCCAATCAAATATTATCGTTTTAATCATTGTTTAATAGGCATGATTATATACACATAATCCTTGTCATTATCTGACTTTATTAACCCTGGACTAGCATTATCATTAATCTCTAAGATTAAATTACTATTACCTAAATTAGCTAAACCATCTAAAAGATAACGATAATTAAAAGTAATTTCATTTTCAATACCCTCTATTTTAGCTTGAACAGTAGTAATGTTCTCCCCTAATTGATTACTAGTAGACATTAAAACTATTTCATTCTTATCTGGTACAAAACTCAATTTAACATCATTAATTCCTGGTTTACAAAACAAACTAGTTCTTTTAATGGCTTGAGTTAATTCACTAACTCCAACCTCTATTGTTGTTTTAGATTCTGTAGGAATTATTTGTTTGTAATCTGGATAAGAACCTTCAGTTAATCTAGATACTAACTCAATTCCATCAGCAGCGAATAATATTTGGTTTTCATCAACATAAAGTTTTACATTTTCTTCTGAAGTATCACTAACTATTCTAATCATCTCTTGCACAGTCTCAATTGGAATAATAATTTTACTATCTCCAATTGATTCATCTAAATTAATATGTTTTTCTGCTAAACGATATGAATCTGTTCCTACTAAAACTACTTTCTGACCTTCAATGTTTAAAAAAGTACCAGATATCTCTGGTCTAGTTGAATCTAAAGCTACTGCAAATACTGTTTTAGACAAAGCACTTCTTAAAACATTTGTTTTTAATATATATTCATTTTTCTTATCTACTCCTGGTAATAATGGAAAATCTTCTGAACTTAAAGTATTAATTGAAGTTTTATCATTAGCACATTCAATTTTTAATTTATCTTCTTCTAATTCTAATACTATATTATCTCTTGGCAAGAGATTAACAAAGTCAGTTAAAAGTCGAGCTTGAACTGTACATTTTCCTTCAACTTCAACTTTAGCTCTAACTCTACAACTTATACCAATTTCTAAATTTGTAGTTGTTAAAGTAACTTCTCCTTTTTCAGCTGTAATTAAAACATTATTTAGAATTGGTAAATTAGCATTCTTACCAGCTAAATGACTTACAGCATGTAATCCTTTAATTAAGTTTTCTTGTAAGCAAATTATTTTCATATATTTTTATCTTATTATTTTTTAATTTATTTATCTCCCTAATTAGTATTTATTTAATATTTTATATATATAATTAATAATAACAATAAGGGATAATTTTTTAGTTAATAACTCTATTTCTGGTTTTGTTTAAAGAGCTTACTCTTGTTTATAAACTAGGGAATTACTAGGGGTATTTAGTCTAATGAAAAGTGGATGATTAAGTAGTCTTTCTTATCCCCTTTTTTATTAACAAGTTATTGGTAGAAAATAAGGGGTTTATTAACAAGTAATTAACAGAAATTATTCATATAATCTTTGTTTGAGTAGTTCAATATCATTTTTAAGCTTTTCATTCTCTTTAATTTCTTCACTTATCTTGTTAAAAGCATGAATAGCAGTAGTATGATCTCTTCCACCTAGTTCAGTTCCAATATTTGGATAAGAAGCATTTAATTCTTGTCTCATTAAGAACATACATATTTGTCTAGGCACTACTAACTCTTTCTTTCGAGAGTTTCCAGTTAACTTTTCTAAAGTTATATCAAAATACTCAGATACTTTTTTAAGAATCTTTTTAGAAGTTAAACCAGTAGTTGTTTGTTGAGGAGATATCTTTCCTAAGATGTTTTTTACAGAGTCTAAAGTAATATCTTCTTTACTTAATTGATTTACAGCTATAATTCTGTTTAAAGCTCCTTCTAACTCTCGAACATTATTCCGAGCGACATTAGCAATATATTCAATAACATCATCGGCAATATTAAAATGAATATTCTTTTCTTCTATTTTTGATTGTAAAATAGCTACTCTAGTTTCTAAATCAGGATGTCCAATATCAGCAATCATTCCAGATTCAAATCTAGAAGTTAATCTATCAGCAATTGCTGGTAAAGACTTTGGAGGACGATCAGAGCTAATTACAATTTGTTTGTTTTGTTGATGAAGAGTATTAAAAGTATGAAAAAACTCTTCTTGAGTTCTTTCTTGTCCTTTCATAAATTGAATATCATCTACTAATAGTACATCTGCTTCACGATATTTCTTTTTAAACTCATCTATTTTTCCAGTTTGGATAGATTTTATATAATCAGTGGTAAAGTTTTCACTACTAACATAGACTAATTTACAATTAGGAATACTTTTTTGAATTTCATTCCCAATAGCATGCATTAAATGGGTTTTCCCTAAACCTACTTCACCATACAAGAATAAAGGGTTATATACTTTTCCAGGCTCTTTAGCAGCAGCCATAGCAGCCGCTTTAGCTAGTTCATTTTGTTTACCAGTTATAAAACCATCAAAGTCGTATTTTTGATTTAAATTGAAACCATTTTCAGAACTAGTAGTTATATTTTTAGGTGTTTTAATTTCTTCAATACTTACTTTTTTAAGTTCTGGTTTATTTTTTACATCCTGAGAAATTTTAAAGATTAATTTTTTTACATCTTTACTACCTAAAACATTATTAAGAGCTTCTAATATCTTTTTATTATATTTATTCTCTAACCATCTCTTAGTAAATCCATTAGGAACAGCAATTAAAGCACAGTCTTTTTCAATATCAATAATATATGTATTCTTAAACCAAGTTGTAAAACTTGCTTTTGATATTGAAAGTTCTAGTTCACCTAAGATAGCTTGCCATGTTTTTTCTTTGTCCATTTCTTTATTTAAATTAAAAAATAATATTTCTCAAGTGATTGAGACGGTAATCATATTTTAGCCTAAAAACAGGAATTAATAAATGTTTATAAGCTGTTAATAAAAAGGGGATAAGATATTTAGTAGAGTAAGCCTTATTTTAATGATATACTTATTTTATGATAGAAGTATTTATACATAATAAAACTCTTTTAGATATGATGAGTATTAATCATTTCTGTTCCGGGCTAGTCCTTGGTGTTTTGTTAATTCTATTTAATAGAAAGATATCTAAGAAAATATATTTTAAACTAGGAATTATTTGGTTAATAATCTGGGAAATATTTGAAGGAAGTTTAAGATTCCTTAGAATCTATTATCCTCTACTTCTAGAGAAGTTAAGCTTTATCCCTTCTGGTTGGGCTAGTGATGAAAGCTTTGTTAATATTATAGGAGATATGTTAACTGGTTCTTTAGGATTATTAATTATTTATTTAATTTTTAAAAAAGTATGGAAAAAATAAATTATCAAGTTAGAGAATTAGAAAAAAAAGACTTAGATTCTAATTTGGGTTATTTAGAAACTTTAAAAAACCTAACTGAAGTGAAAGAACTTCCTATTGAAAGATTAGAAGAAATTTTTGATAAGATTAAAGAGCAAGGTACTTGTATTTTCGTTGCTGTAAAAGATGATGGACAAATTATTGGAGCTACATCTTTGTTATTAGAGCAAAAATTTACTCATGGTGGGGTTTTAGCGGGACATATAGAAGAAGTTGCTACTCGGAAAGGTTATGAAGGAATGGGAGTTGCTAGTACTTTAATAAAGAAAGCTATAGAAGTAGCTCAAGAAAATAATTGTTATAAATTAATATTAGATTGTGAAGATAATCTTATTCCTTTTTATGAAAAGTTTGATTTTAAGGAAAAAGGTAATTATATGAGAATTGATTTCTAAACTAGATTGACTTTATTTCGTCTTTAAAGTAAGGTGTTTATATAAAGGAGGATATTATGTATACTATTATCGAAGGTCTTATGAGAGATATTAAAGAATTACGAGAATGTCTTCAAAATGCTATTAAAGCAGGAGAAGATATATTAGAAGTTACTTCAGCTCCAAATAAAAAATTTTTAAGAAAACATTGGGAAGAAACTCAAGAAATTGCTGAAGAATTCGGTTTTAGAGCTGTTGATGATGAAGAAAGTAATAAAATAAACGGTATTATATTTGCTAAACTCTCATCTACTTAGGTAGATGAGTTTTCTTTTTTTTCATGTTTTAAAGTGTTAAAAATATTGACTTAATTCATTTTTTAAGGTAAATTGAGTTATTGTATAAAAAATAAAGGAGGAAAAATGAATATTTATTTAACCAGTAGAAATGGTCTTATAGTAGCCTATAAAAAAATTAAAAATTCCAACGTTGAAAAGCTCTTGATTGAATCAAAAGATTCTAGAGAAGTAGCAGCATATTGTTTAGGAATAGCATCTATAGATCCTCTTGTTGAAGTCGAAATGGAATTTAAAAGTAAAAAAGAGGAAGAAGATTTTCTTACTGAAATTCAACAAGTCCCCAAAAATGATTCACAGACATCTTTGAATCATAAGTTCTTGTTGTTAGTTAATTAAAAAGGTTTTCTAGTTGTCCTTAACAGCTAGTTTTTATTTTTCTCTAAACATTGACTATAACTAATAAATTTGGTATCTTTATAGCACAATTAACACTAATTAATTATAAAATATTAAAAATATGTCAACTAAAAGAACATATCAACCAAAAAAGAAGAAAAGACTTAAAAAACACGGTTTTATGAAGAGAATGGCTACTAAAGCTGGTAGAAGAATCTTAAAAAGAAGAAGAAATAAAGGTCGAGAAGAGTTAGCAGTTAAAGGAGTAAAGAAATAAATTAAAATAGCAAAATGATTGCTAAAAAGTTTCGTTTACATAAAAAAAGTGATTTTGATGAGTTAGCTAAAAGCTCTAACAAATTTTATAGTAATAACTTTGTTTTAAAGTTTATTAAAAATGAAGAAGATTTTAATTGTTTTGCAGTAGTTGCTTCTAAAAAGATTAGTCTTAAAGCTGTGATTAGGAATAAGGTTAGACGAAGAGTATACGAAGTTATTCGTTTAAATATGGATAGTTTTAAAAAGAGCTTTAAGATTATTATTTTTGTTAAAAAAGGAGTTTTAGAGATGGAATATAAAGAATTAGAACAAGAAGTTCTTTCTTTATTTAAAAAAGCAAAATTAGTATGAAGAAGATATTCCTATTTCTAATCAGACTTTATCAAAAAACACTTTCACCAAGTACAGGATGGTTTAAATATAAATATCCGCACGGATATTGTAAATATCATCCAACTTGTTCAGAATATTCTTATCAAGCGATAGAAAAGCATGGAGCTATTAAAGGATTTTTCATAGCTCTTTGGAGAATTTTAAGATGTAATCCTTTTTCTAAAGGTGGACATGATCCAGTTAAATAAAAAATAATAAAAAATAAAATGTTAATGCAACTTTATACAACAGTCCTCTATCAACCTCTTTTTAATCTATTAGTATTTTTCTATAATATAATTCCAGATATTGGAATAGCTATTCTTCTTTTAACTATTCTTGTTAAAGCAATAATTTGGCCTTTATCTCATAAAGGTTTGAAATCTCAAAAAGTTTTACAAGATTTACAGCCAAAATTAGAATCTTTAAAAGCAAAGTATAAAGATAATAAAGAAAAGCTTGGTCAAGAAACAATGGCTCTGTATAAAAGAGAGAAAATTAATCCGATGGCTTCTTGCCTTCCTCTTTTAATTCAGTTTCCAATCATTATTGCTGTTTTTAGAGTTTTTAGAGCTATATTTGTAGAGACAGTTGATTTCAGTCTATTATACTCTTTCGTTAAAGTTCCAGAAATTATTAATCCAATGATGTTAGGTTTCTTAGATTTATCTAAACCTCAAATAGTATTAGCTATCTTAGCTGGTTTAGCTCAATTCTGGCAAAGTAGAATAATGTTAAAGAAAACTAAGAAAGATACTTTAGGTCCTGATGGTAAGAAAAAAGAATTAAGTTTACCTCAAACAATGAGTAAACAAATGATGTATTTTATGCCAGTAATTACTGTATTTATTGCAGCTAGTTTTCCAGGTGGTTTAGCTCTTTATTGGTTAGCAATTACATTATTAGGAGTTTTAGATCAAACCTTTATTAATAAGTCTATGGAGAAATCAAAAGATTCTATTTCTCCATCAACCCCTCAGTCTGAGATTATTGATGTTAAATAGTTAGATAAATTTTTTGATTCTAGTATTGCTATTTGTATTATTTTGTGATAGATTAATATATTATTAAAATAATAAATAAAAAAGGAGGAAAAGATGGTAAGAAGTAAAAAAGTTGTTATTGTATTAGTTACGATAATTTTTATTATAGTGATAATGTCATGTATTGTAAGTGTTGTGAAGGGCAACTTTTGGTTTGTAGGACCTTTAGCCCTTAAGGCAATTCAACATAAAGACCCATCAATTGTTAAAATAGTTGAATTAGAACGTAGATTATGGAGATATGGCAAGGTTGTTGCATGTAATGAAAAAGGATTTGAAAAAGAATTTTATATTGATACTGATATATTTCAAAATATAACTGTAATTCCTATTCAAGAAGAATAAAATTAGTAGTTAGTTTATTTAAAAGCCCAGACAAATGTCCGGGCTTTTATAATATCTAAATTTATAGTTTTTAAAATTGCCTATTAGAACTAACAATAATTTTTAATTTCTCTTTAGCAATATTTATTTTAGCTGGAGTATTTATAACTTGGTAATCATCTAAAAGTATTGGTACAGAATCAGTTTTAGCTGTGATGTTTATCTCTTTACTAGTTAAAAGAGTATGTTGAGAACCCTTTTGAAACATATTTCCTTGTTTTTCAATGAATAAATCTAAAACACCATCAGTTGGATTTGTTTTGTCTTCTTTAATGATACTCTCAGCATTAAAATTCTTTATTATTATTTGATTTCCAGCTTCAGCTTTTATTTCAAAGTTATCAATCTTAACAACTACATCATCAGCTTTTTCTATTCTTAAAGAGTGAAGGAAATACTTTTTATTAATCTTCCCAACATCTATTTCTTTAATAATTCTTCCACTAAGAACATTACAAGCTAATTCTCCACTAGGAATACCGAACATTTCTCCAAAAGAACTCTTACTTTGAATTGGAATATATCCTACAGCTATATCTTTAGAAATAACACTATTTAAAGCATGACTAAATGTTTTGTCATCACCAATAATTACTACTGTATGAGCTCCTTGGTTAATTTCAGAGTCTATAAAATTATCTATATTCTTAAGTAGATTAAGATGAAGAGTCTTGCCTTTAATATCAAAATCTATAATTCTATTTTCAATTTTATTAATTAGATTCTTGTATTTCTTATCCTTTAAACAAGAATCATATATATAGAGATACATATAAGTGAATGCTATTTAGTAAATTAAACTAATTTATCTTCTTCTTTTTCATTAAACTTTTCAACAACTTCTTTTTTAGTTTCATTTTTAACTTCACCATTCATTTTAATATTTCCATTAATTTTTGAACCAGCTTCTACAGCAATAGAGCTAGCTTCAATATCTCCTTTAATAGTTGCTGACTTAGCAATATCAATAGAGTTATTAACTTTAATATTCCCACTTACTTTTCCAGAAACAAAAGCACTATCTGATTCAATATTAGCTTTTATCTCAGCTTTGTCTCCAATTAAGATATGACCATCAGTTTTAATATTACCATTTAACTTTCCTTCGATAACAATATTACCGTGTCCATTAAATTCACCTTCTACAACAACAGACTCACCAATAATTGTTTCAGTGTTTTTAATGTTTTTAGCATTTTCATTTTTAAACATATGTTTTTTATTTAATTTTAAATTAAATTACTACTATCATAGTAGCCTTATTTTAAGCCTTTGTTAAGGATAAGTCAAATGGATTAATAGGTAATTTGTGGAAAAATAAAAAGGATTTGAGTTAAATTAATAACCTAAATCCTTTTGTGATCTTTTAGTTTACTATAGAAAATGGCACACCTCTGATAGCACCGTCTTCAACCATGAAGGATGTGGTAATTTCTTGATTTTTCTTTAAAAACATTGCTAAGACATATTTAAAAGGTCTCTTTAAAAATGTCTTGTAAGTTTCTTCAGGGTCATTGATTTCTATAAAAGTAGCATTAAAACTTTCTTTTACTCCTGTTACTAAACCGACAAAGTTTTTTTGTACTCCTTGAAAAGAGAAATTTATTTTGATTTTATCTCCCTTTTTTAACTTTTTGAAATCTTTAACATTTTTCTCCATAATATCCTCCAATACTATATTTATTAGTTGAATATTAGTCTTTTTATGGAAATTAGTCAACTCTATAATCAAAAACCCAGCCCCTCTAGAGGGGCTGGGTTAAAAGAGTCTTCTTTAATTTAAACAAAGATCATTACAAAGATTAGAGAAACAATAGAAATAAGTTTAATCAAGATATTTAACGAAGGTCCAGAAGTGTCTTTGAAAGGATCACCAACAGTATCACCAGTAACAGCAGCTTTGTGAGCATCACTTCCTTTACCACCTATATTTCCAGATTCAATATATTTCTTAGCATTATCCCAAGCACCACCAGCGTTAGACATAAATACAGCCATTAAGAAACCACAGACTGTTGAACCAGCAATTAAACCACCAAGAGCTTTAACTCCTAAAAGTAGTCCTACTAAAACAGGAATAACGATTGCTAAAAGAGAAGGAATAATCATTTCTTTTAAAGCTGAGTTTGTAGAAATATCAATACATTTCTTGTGATCAGCTTTAGCTGTACCATCCATGATTCCAGGGATTTCTTTAAATTGTCTTCGAACTTCTTCTACCATTTTAAAGGCAGCTTTTCCAACAGCACTCATTGTTAGAGCAGAGAAAATAAAAGGAAGTAAACCACCAATGAAAAGACCAACGATAACAACTGGTTCAGTAATATTAATTATACTATCCATTCCTTTTTCTTGAATAATTTGAGTGAAACTAGAGAACAAAGCTAAAGCAGTTAAACCAGCTGAACCAATAGCAAATCCTTTTCCAATAGCAGCAGTTGTATTACCAACAGCATCTAATTTTTCAGCTCTTTCTCTAACTTCTGGTCCCATGCCAGCCATTTCTGCAATTCCAGCAGCATTATCAGCAACTGGTCCATAGGAGTCAGTAGCTAAAGTAATACCTAAAGTAGAAAGCATTCCCACAGCAGCAATAGCAATACCATAAAGTCCCATTAATTTGTTAGCAAAGATAATTGCTAAACCAATAACTACAATTGGAATAATTGTAGAAATCATACCAACTGATAGTCCTTGAATAATATTTGTAGCTGCTCCTGTTTTAGAAGCTTCAGCAATACTTCGAACTGGTTTTTTACGATCAGAAGTATAATATTCAGTAGCTAGACCAATGATAATTCCACCAGCTAGACCAACTAAAGTAGCATAAAAAATATTAATATTATTACCAGTGAATTTGATAATGAAGTAAGATAAAATAGTCATTAGAATAGCTGATCCAAAAATTCCTCTATTCAAAGCACTATGTACTTTCTTCTCATTCTTTGTTTTAACAAAGAAGGTTCCTAGAATAGAAGCTAGGATACCAGCACCAGCTAAGAGTAAAGGTAGAGCTATTACATTTGTAGTTTTGATAGCTACTGCCCCAATAATCATAGCGGCAATTATAGATTGAACATAAGATTCAAAAAGGTCAGCACCCATTCCAGCAACATCACCAACATTATCACCAACATTATCAGCAATAGTAGCTGGGTTTCGAGGATCATCCTCAGGAATACCAGCTTCAACTTTACCAACTAGATCAGCTCCAACGTCAGCAGCTTTAGTATAGATGCCACCACCAACTCTAGCAAATAGAGCAATTAAAGAAGCTCCAAAACCAAAAGCATACATAATGTTAGAGTTAATCTCAGGACCTATATTTAAACCATTAGCCATTAAAAACATTAAAGTAATTCCTAATAATCCAAAACCAACAACACCTAGACCCATTACTGAACCAGAAGAAAAAGCAATTTTTAATCCTGGATTAATTCCTTTTTGACAGGCAACTGCTGTTCGAGCATTAGCTTTGGTAGCTATTCTCATTCCAATATTTCCAGCTAAAGCTGAAAAAATAGAACCAGTGATGAAAGCTAAAGAAACTTTCCATCCACCCATTCCAATTCCTAATAATACAGCTATTACAACAACAAAGATTATTAATACTTTGTATTCTTTGTTTAGGAAAGCCATAGCTCCCTCATGAATAGCCTTAGTAATTTCTTTTGTTTTCTCATCTCCAGCATCTTTCTTAGAAATGCTTCGTCCAACAATCAAACTATATAGAATAGCTACGACTGCGGCACTTAGAGCAAAAATTAGTGCTTGTGACATACTTTTTAATTAATTTTAAATTTGTAAAATATATAAAGACGACTGTAAATCGCCTTTATGAAATAAATAAATTATTTTTCCTCTTTAGTTTCTTTTTCTTTCTTTTCTTTTTTAACTTTCTTGGTAGTAGCTTTTTTCTTAGGCTTCTTTACTTCTTTTTCAGTAGTTTCTTTTTTTTCTTTTGTTTTCTTAGTTTTTTTCTTTTCAACTTTATCTTCTTTTACTTCTTCTACCTCTTCTTCTTTATCGTCTTCCTTATCTAAACTCTCAGCTCCTTCAATATCAATCTTCCAACCAGTAAGTTTAGCAGCAAGTTTTACATTTTGACCGTCTCGACCAATTGCTAGAGATAACTGATCTTCTTCAACTTGAACTATAGCTGAGCTTTCTTTTTTGTTTAATTCAATATTCATGATTTTAGCTGGAGACAAAGAATTCTTAATAAAGGTAGCAGCATCTTTATTCCATTGAATAATATCAATCTTTTCACCACCTAATTCATTAATAATAGTTTGAACTCGAGAACCTTTTTGACCAACACAAGAACCAACAGGATCAATGTTGTCTTCTTTACTATGAACAGCAATCTTAGTTCGAGAACCAGGATCACGAGCAATAGCTTTTATTTCTACAATACCATTTGAAATTTCAGGAACTTCTAAAGTAAATATCTTATTAACTACTTCTGGATGAGCTCGAGAAACAATAATTCTTGGTCCTCTGTTACTATCCTCTACTTTTAAGATGATTACTCTTAATCTTGAACCAGTTGAATAGTTATCATTTCTAACTTGTTCTTCTGGTGGTAATAGTCCCATAGTCTTACTTAAATCAACAATAACATTTGGTCCTTCTCGTCTTTGAACAATAGTATTAATAACTTCACCTTCTCTTTTCTTAAATTCATTAAGAATAGTTTCTCTTTCTGCTTCTCGTAATCTTTGAATAATAACTTGTTTAGCAGTTTGAGCAGCTATTCGACCAAAGTCACTAGGAATTTCTAATTTAATTTTTAATTCACCATCAAGTTTAGCTTTTTTAGAAACTTCTTTAGCATCGCTAATCATTAATTCTGTTTTAGGATTAAATCTATGGAAGTCTTCTGGCATTTCTTCGTTTTCTTTTAATGAATCTCTAATCTCTTGATATTCTTCAGCTTCTTTTTCTAAGTCTTTGTCTGCGACAACTATTTTTTCATCCCAAACTTCTATATTACCAGTATCTAAATCAAATTTAACTTTAATGTTTTGATTTTTGTCACCAAAGTCTTTACGGTAAGCAGCTCCGAGAGCAGCTTCAATACTTTCCAAGACTGAATCTATGGAAATATTTTTTTCTTCGCAAATAACTTGAATAGCTTGTTTGATTTCTTCTATATTTTGAAACATATTTTTATTCGTTAGTTTATTTTTTAAAAAAACTAGTATAAATATAATATACTAGTCTAATAACATCATAATCCTTTTATGGAATCAGGTCAAGGGAATTTAAAATCCTCATATTACTGCACCCAAGAAAACTACATCAAGAATTACTCGAGCGAATCTTAAAAAGATGGCCAGACTAATCCTGTCAGTAATTTCCATGCTTGTCGTGGATGCAGGAACATGAGGATTTACTTTTATCTATATAGCTTACACATTACTACATCCAAGAAAATTATTTAGAGAAAATGTCTAGTCGTAACCAGATATTATCTTTTAATAATTTCCATGCTTGTCGTGGATGCAGAAATGTATAAGTTATATAAGCAACATATTAATATAGCATACTGATAGAATTTGTCAACCCCTGTAGCATAATTATTAGGGAAATAAAAAACATCTCAAGTTTAGAAGACAAGAGATGATCTTTTTTAGTTCTCTAGAAGTTTCTTTTAATTATATTTTTGAAGAATTTCCAATGCTCTATAACATGGAAAACTGAAATAACAAACATAATAATTCCAATTTCAACATGCCAAAAAATCATATTAAAAGGCAATTTAAGTATCTTCCCAGAATTAATTTGAAAGATTAACAGAATGCCTAGAATTCCGGAAATCAAGAAAGAAAATAATAGTATTGAATTCCAAATTTGCTTATGGATTAAAAGATTAATTCTTTTTTTATGAAGTAAAATCCTACTTATTGAATAAAGAACAATCAAAATTAGAGTAATTTGCAAGAAATGATAAGTCCTAGAAGAACTGGCTTTAGTTGGAGTAGTTTTATTTTCAATTTTAGAAATTATCTGAGAATGATCACAAAGCTGATCTTGATTAGTATCTAAATAACGACCACATTCCCCTGGAGCAGGATCATCAATTAATCCATAAGGACAATCTAAAGCAGCTTGACTTATCAAAGGAATAAAAACGGAAATTAGTAGGATGATTAATGTTTTTTTCATATTTTTTATTTTTATTAGTTATTTAATTTTAACACATAAATTAAAATACCTTAAAACCGCTTAGCAATAACTAAGCGGTTTCTTAAGATAATGTATTTAGTTTACAACACAAAGAAACTAACATAAGAGACAATAGCTCCAAAGATAGTCACAAATAATCCAATAAATACTATAGTTTCTTTTTTCTTAGTAAAGATTTTACTGAAATTCTTTAATGCTTTGGGAGCTAAGAAATAAAGAGCTCCTTTCACAATTCCAGCCCAACCAAAGATAGGGAGAATTATAAACCAACCTTCTGTATTACCGGTAAAAGTAATTAAAAGATAGCCAGCAATTAATCCTAGGAAACCATAAAGGTAATTGTTTGATTCATTGTCTATTAAATCTCTAAAGGCCTTTAAGTGGTATTTAGGATTAAAAAGCATCCCAATTCCTAAGAGTAAATAAACAATACCAATGAGTTGCAGGATTTGAATATTAGTCATAGTTTTTTTGTTAATTTTTTAGATTATATAAAGTTTTTATTACTATCTTTATTATACTCCTTTTTAGTAATTTAAAACATAATAGTTATTAGGAGTTAAATAGTATTGAATATATACCCAATACTATTTTAAAAGCTATTGAAATAAAGCTTAAAATGTTATAATGTATAAAGACCTAAGGGCCTATAGCTCAGCTGGTTAGAGCGCTTGCATGGCATGCAAGAGGTCAAGAGTTCGAATCTCTTTAGGTCCACCAATTAATTTAAAAATTATTTAAAATATATGAATAAAGAAAATGTAATTATTTTAGGATCAGGACCAGCTGGTTTAACAGCTGGATTGTATTTAGCTCGAGCTGGGTTTAAACCTTTGTTGATTGAAGGACCAAGACCTGGTGGATGGTTAACTACAACTACTATAGTAGATAATTATCCAGCTTTTCCAGACGGAATAGATGGTTTTGAATTAATTATGAAAATGCGACAACAAGCTGAGAAATATGGTTGTAGAATAGTAAGCGACGTCGCTCAAGAAGTGGATATCCAAGATGGAGAAGTTAAGATCAAAGGACAGAAAGATCAGTATCTATCAAAAACATTGATTATTTCTACTGGTACTAACCCAAGAAAATTGGGCGTAGAAGGGGAAGAAAAGTTCTGGGGAAAGGGCGTCGCTGTTTGTGCTACATGTGACGGCGCATTTTTTAAAGATAAAAAAGTAATGGTAGTTGGTTCTGGTAATACTGCTTTAGTTGATGCTTTCTTTTTAACTAAATTTACTTCTGAAATTAAGCTTTTAAACAGAAAAGATGAATTTAAGGCTGAAGAGGTGAAAGTTAAAGAATTAAAGGATAATAAAAACATAGAAATACTAGAATTTACTGAAATTAAGAAGTTTTTAGGTGATTCTAAGCTAGAAAAGGTTGAATTATTCAATAATCAGACTAATAAAAGTGAAGAAGTTGAGGTTGATGGTGTATTTTTAGCTATTGGACATAATCCTAATACAGAATTATTTAAAAATAGCTTAAAATTAACAGAAAAAGGATATATTCAAGTAGATCCTGGAACTACTAAAACTTCTCAAGAAGGCATATTTGCTTGTGGAGATGTTATGGATGATAAATATCAACAAGCTGTTGTTTCTGCTGGAACAGGTTGTATGGCTGCTTTAGATGTTCAAAATTACTTAGATTCTTCAAAATAAATCGTTAATAACAGCTATTTTAAAGGTTTTTAGTCTCAAATTGTTCCACGTGGAACAATTTGAATAAGTTCGGGTATAAATTGTTCCACGTGGAACAATTTGAATGTTTTTTAGCTTAAATAAAGAGTTTTAACCATAAAAATATGAAAACTATATTAGCAACAACCTCTCCTCATAGAATAAAGGCTTTTCAGAAATTAGATCTAGATTTTATTACAGAAGCTAGTAATGTAGATGAATATACTCCAGAAAGACCAGGAGGTCCAAAAGAATTAGTAAAATATTTAGCTAAATTAAAGGCTGAGGCAGTAATCAAGAATCATTCTGAAGGTATTGTTATAGGTTTTGATTCAGTGGGTTATTTTAATGGGAAAATATTGGAAAAACCTCAAAACAAAGAAGAATCTATTAGTAGATTAAAAACTTTATCAAATAACACTTATTCTTTTTATACTGGTATTTATATGTTTAATTTAGATAATGGTATAAGTCTCTTGGATTCTGTTAAAACAGAGCTCTCAATGAAAAATATTGATGAAAAGGAAATAATTAAGTATTTAAAACAAGATTCTAAATATAATACTTATGCTCATGGATATGATCCTTTAGAACACTATAGTTCTACTTTTGTAAAAGAAATTAAAGGGAGTTGGAGTAATGTTTTATTAGGAATTCCCTTATCAAAAATTATGGAAATGTTATTTGAAATAGGTTATAAATTAGATTAGCAAATTGTTCCACGTGGAACAATTTGAGTGCTTTAGGGCTTGAATAAAGGATATTACTCTTAAAAAATATAAAATTTAGTTCCAATAGTTCAATGGATAGAACAAGAACCTCCTAAGTTCTAGATCCAGGTTCGACTCCTGGTTGGGACACCATATATTCTTTTTACAAATTGTTCCACGTGGAACAATTTGAACATACTTTCCTTTATTTAAGACGTTTTTAAGAGATTTTTAACATAAAATTATAAGTATATTAGTGTTTTAAAGCTATCCGATACTATGAATAATCACTTATAAAAATATTATTCTTATTAAGAATAATATTAATGTATTTTAACCTTTAATTGAAAATTATCGACTTATCAACAACATGGGTATAAACCTGTGGACAAAGTGGATAAAAAGTGTCATTTTTTAAGAAATCAAGCTATTTTTATGCAAAAACCAGTATTTTCGATCATAATTCCTACATATAATCGTTGTCATCTCTTATGGCGAGCGATTAATTCAGTTTTAAGTCAAACTTACCCCTTTTTTGAATTATTAATTATAGATGACTACTCTGATGACAAAACTAAAGAATTAATTGATACATATACTGATCCTCGTTTAAAATATTTTAAATTAAAAGAGAATAAAGGAGCCGCTCATGCTCGTAATTATGCTCTGAATAAGGCTAAAGGAGAATATATCGCCTATTTAGATAGTGATAATGAGTGGCATAAGGACTTTTTAGAATCATATCTAAAAGCTTTTAAAGATTATCCGGAAAAAGTAATAGTTTTTGCTAAAAAGAATTATCGTTTGAAAATTATTGAAAAAAATGGTAAAGAAAAGGTGCTCAGAGATGAAACTACTAATCATGGAAAATATTTTGATTTAAAGAGACTATGGCAGAGAAAAATTTTAATTGATACTAATACTCTGGTTCATAAAAAAGAAATTATTAAGAAAGTTGGTAAATGGGATGAAAAAATGGATTTTTGGGAAGACTGGGAATTTACTTTACGAATGTCTCAGAAGTACCCGGAAGGATTTCTCTATTTAAACCGAACTTTAATTGACTATGAACAAAGAATAGATTTTACTAATCCTAAGAAAGTAATTGCTAACTGGAATAGGAATGAAAAGTATATTTTTAAAAAGCATCAAAAATATCCTTTAATTAAATTCCAAGACTGGTATCCACCACAGAAACATAAATCAACAGTTTCAATTGTTAAATTTTTAATAGATAAGAAAAAGGGATAATGGGTATATATTCATTAATAGCTAACTAGTTATTTGTATTAAAGCTCTATAATTAGTATTATTAATGTAGAAAATAAAAAAAATAGTTTTATGGAAATAAATAAACTTTTAAAAACTTCGGTTGAAAAGAAAGCTTCAGATTTACATTTAGTAGTTGGTCATCGACCAGTGGTTCGAATTGATACAGCTATTAAACATCTAGAGGAGTTTCCAATTCTAACCGCTTCAGAATCTAAAAGAATGATTGAGAGTATTTTGACTACTCAACAAAAAACTAAATTTCATGAAGAGAAGGAGTTAGATTTTTCTTATGAAATTAATAATGTTGGTCGATTTAGAATTAATCTCTTTTGGGAAAAAGATAATATTGCTTTAGTAGCTCGAGTAATTAGTAAAGATATTCCAACTTTAGAACAACTAGGTTTAAATACTACAGTAGAAAATTTAATTAAAGAGAAACAAGGATTAATTTTAGTTACTGGTCCTACAGGCTGTGGTAAATCAACTAGTTTAGCATCTATGATTAATCATATTAATCAAACTCGAGAAGATTCTATCATTACTCTAGAAGATCCAATTGAATATTTGTTTCCTAAAGAAAAAGGAGTGATTGTTCAGAGACAATTGGGTTCAGATATGGTTACTTTTGCTGCTGGATTAAAACATGTTCTTCGTCAGGACCCAGATGTGATTATGGTTGGGGAAATGAGAGACTTAGAAACCATAGCGATGACTTTAACTCTAGCAGAAACTGGTCATTTAGTTTTAGCTACTCTCCATACTCCTAATGCTGCCCAAGTAATTGATCGAATTGTTGATGTTTTTCCACCCTACCAACAAGAACAAGTTCGATTACAATTTTCTATGGTTTTAAATGCAGTAATTGCTCAACAACTTTTACCTAGAAAAGATGGTGGCTTAGTGGCGGCTAGGGAAATATTAATTAATACTCCAGCAGTTTCTAATATTATCAGAGAGAACAAAACACCACAGATTAAGACTGTAATGCAGACTAGTGCAGAACACGGTATGGTTACTATGAGTCAATCAGTTAAAACAATATATGAGCAAGGATTAATAGACGAAAAGGTTGCTCAATCTTTTTTAGTTAATGAAGTCTATGAATAAACTTAATATAATAATTTTAGCAGCTGGTCAGGGGACTAGAATGAATGGTAATCAGCCTAAGGTTTTAACTCCATTAAATGGAGAGACTTTAATTGAGAATTTATTGAAGACTATTAAAAAAACTGAATATGATAATTCAGTTTCTGTTGTTGTTGGTTATCAGGGAGAGAAAGTAATTGAAAGATTAGGTGATCAATATAATTATATCTGGCAGAAAGAACAATTAGGAACTGGTCATGCTGTTCAACAATGTGAGAGTAGTTTAAAAGGTAAACATGATAGTCATTTAACTCTCTATGGAGATATGCCATTTATTTCTTTAGATACTATCCAAGATATTATTAAAATGCATCAAGATCAGGACTCTGTTTTGACTATGGTTACTTTAAAACTACCGAATTTTGAAGGTACTCATCATATATATAATCACTTTGGTCGGATTTTTAGAGATGAGAATAATGAGATTTCTAAGATTATTGAATTTAAAGATGCTAGTGAAGAAGAAAAGAAAATTACTGAACTTAATCCAGCAATCTATTGTATTCAAGATGAGTGGCTTTGGGAAAACTTAGCTAAAATAAAAAGTGATAATAATCAAAAGGAATATTATCTAACAGACTTGGTTAATCTAGCTCATCAACAGAAAATTAAGATTAATTCTTTTGTAGTTGAAGATAGTTTTGAATTAATGGGAGTAAATACTAAAGAAGATTTAGAATTAGCCCAAAAGATATATCAAGAGAAAGAATAGATAAATAATTTAAATATTAAAAAACCCCTTTCATTCGAAGGGATTTTTTTGTTTCTGTATTTTATCTTTAAGATATTTTTATTGCTGACAACCACAAGAAGACTGATATGTTCCTTTATTACCACTGAGACAATCTTTAACATTATCTAAATTTTCATTATTAACCTGAATTGGATAAAATTTAAATAATCCAATTGTTAAGAATATGAATAAGATGAGAATTATAATTTGAATTTTAGATACTTTTTGAATTTCTTTCTTCTCAAATACTTCACAGGTCCCTCCAGGACATAATTGAGCCTTTTCTTTATGAAATAGATTGTAAATCTGACAACCTAAACAAATTCCAAAAGAAGATTCAAAAAACAAGAATATTAGACAGATTAAACAAATAGCGAAGTTTAAGGGTCCTTTAATATTCTGGACTATCATTAAGAAGAACATAATTAGTGATAATACTAATCCCATTCTCCAAGCAAACTTTTTTTGAGGAGCACCAGTATATTCTACTTTTTGTTTAGAGACAATCAAGCGACCAATGATCATGGTTGGAGCAAACTTAGGATTAACAAAAAGACGAATAAGGAAGTCAATTAAAAAGACGATAATAAATATTTTTATTAATTGAAAGTCCCAAACTAACCAAATGTGCATAAAAGATATTAGAGCAAAGACGAATAAGATACCAGCAGCAGCTCTTACTTCTCTTTCATTTAAAACTCGAACATCATATTCTTTTACTTTTTCACCAAAGTGAAATATATTTTTCATATATTTATAATTTAATTATTAAATACTTTTTAAAGTATAGCATTATTATGAGAAGATAAAAAATAAATTAAAAACAGACCTTTATGGTCTATTTTTTGTTTATCTGTCTTTTGGATTTTCACTATTTCACCTCAACGTGTTCCAGATGATCCGAAGTCCTGCAAGTGAAACGAAGGAGGATTTTGGATATCTAGCGTTGTATGATGTTGATTAAAAAAATTTCTTATTTATTTTTGATAAATAATCTTCATAAAATTCGGAACCTAATTCTGCTAATAAAATTGGATTATTTGGTTCATTTACTTGCTTACCCAAATGTGTACATGGAGGATAGAAAAGTTTGCCTGAATTAGTAAAGGAGGTAGCTACTATTTTCTCTGGGTAAAATTGAACTCCAGAGGTGACTTCGTAAGTCACCTTACTATCATGAACAATAAAGCTTTTTTCCTTTGGTAGAGACGTTATTAATATGTGTTGTGGACTTTTTTCTATAAACTCTTCTATTGTGTGTTCGTCTGCGTCTCTAGCGTTTTTTAAATATTGTAAAAGAGGGTCTTCTTTTCTTTCATTTTTAAAGTTACTTTGCCATGGTTCAAATTTATTACGAAACGATTGACATTCTCTTTCGGCTTTTTTCCAAACCTTTTCGAGGTAATTAAGAAAATTTTTCCAATTTTTTTCAAAATCTTTAATATTTTCAGCTTTTTTCATAGATTCTAAGGAATCTTTTGCTAATTTAAGTTCTTTTTTTGAATGTTTAAGAGACATATTTTTTTAATTAATTTCATATAACGTTTACCGATATCCGAAGTTTTCTTGAGCAGAGCGAAAGAAAACTTGGGTGGAGGTTCTCGGAAGAGCCGTAACCGGATATCGCGTTGTTAGCTGATGTGTATGTTTTTCTTTGACCCGCCCAGAGCGGGTCACTCTTAAAAAGAATTAAGTTTTATTTTTTACGTTTCCTGTTGCTTTTTTAATTTGTTGCTTAATTCTCTAAGGTTTTTTAACAAATCATAGACTTTAAATTTTTTTTGTTTTTCAAATTGATCTATTAAGTCTCTGTACGATAAATAGTTTTCCCAAACATCAATTTCATTATCACTGGGAAAATCAACTTCAGCCGTAAGTTTCATTTGATTTCTTTGTTTAAATTTACTACTTTGCTTAAAATCACTAGCACACTTAGTCAAATCAGCTCGAAGAGCCATTAATTGACCAATTTCAACCATTGATGTATTTTCTCCACGCTTTAGATGTGCTCCATATTGCTCCATTAAATATTTCTCATTAGGCAATACATCTAATATTTCTTCCATTTTTAAAATTATTTCTTCTGGATTTACTTCTTTTTCATTTTCAGGTGTCTCTGTTTTTGTTATTTCCGGATCAGTCCCAGGTTTTAAAGTTTCATTTTGATTTTTTGTATTTGCCATCTCTTCTGGAGTTGGCATTTTTGGTTCTTCAATACCCATATTTTTTTGTTATTTATTAAAATAATAATTATTAATAGTAAAAATAAAATTTAATTCTTTTTAAAAGTAGGCGTTAGCCGTAAAGTAAAACATATATTTCAGCTAACATCGCGATTAAGCGAAGTAAAATTTCTAGGCAACCCAAGAAATTTTATTTGGACGGAGCCTGCAAGGCGGAGTCTCTTAATCGCTGTTATACGTTTTTTCTGCAAGAAAAAAAGCCGAAGGCTCAGTTCAAAAAATATTTTTCGTTCT